>NZ_JBFTZE010000005.1:0-359475 GCF_056406935.1 Pseudomonas sp. P1_A1
GAATTGCTTGATTCAGTTGTTAAAGAGCGGTTGGTTAAGAGCTTTCATCTCAACCGAGGCGCGCATTCTACAGCAGCCTCTGTTGCTGTCAAGCGGTTATTTTCAGAAGTTTTCAAAGTTTCCCGTAAGAAACATCAGCAACTTCAACCACTTGCGCTTCCGATCTCTCGTTAGCGGGAGGCGAATTCTACAGCGTTAGTCGCTGCTGTCAACACCTCTTTTTCTCCGCTTTCGACCGAGAAGATCGAACCGTCAATAAGGCGACAACACCCTGCCTTACCAACTCCTTCTGGCTTCGATGAACTGAAGCGTAACCGCTGTCGAAAACTGCGTAACTCGTTGTTTACCAAGGAGTTTTCCGTTTCGACTGCGCCGGAAGTGGGGCGAATTATAGACGTCCCGGATCTGCCGTCAACCTCTAATTTCACATTTCTGTCATATCGGTCAAAACAGCCCGAAAACACAAAGGCCGACCTCAAGAGGTCGGCCTTCTGCCCTTCTACTTACAAACTAGGGAAGGCGAATTGCGAAGCCTCATGGCTCGCCCGTTGCGGCCAGCGCTGGGTAATAGCCTTGCGACGGGTATAGAACCGCACGCCATCCGGACCATAAGCATGCAGATCGCCGAACAGCGAACGCTTCCAGCCGCCAAAGCTGTGATACGCCACTGGCACCGGCAACGGTACGTTGACGCCGACCATACCCACTTCGATCTCATCGCAGAACAACCGCGCCGCTTCCCCATCACGGGTAAAGATGCAGGTGCCATTGCCATACTCGTGATCATTGATCAGTTGCATCGCCTCTTCCAGGCTGTTGACCCGGACGACGCACAGCACCGGCCCGAAGATCTCTTCTTTATAGATGCGCATCTCCGGCGTGACGTTATCGAACAGGCAGCCCCCCAGGAAGAAGCCGTCCTCATGACCGGCCACGCTCAGACCACGACCGTCCACCACCAGCTTCGCACCAGCGGCTACGCCGTCTTCAACATAACCGCTGACCTTGTCCCGCGCCTGACCGGTGACCAGAGGCCCCATGTCCAGGCCACAAGTTGTACCGGCGCCGATTTTCAGTGCCTTGATCTGCGGTGTCAGTTTGGCCACCAACGCATCCGCCACCTGGTCACCGACACACACGGCCACCGAAATCGCCATGCAGCGCTCACCGCACGAACCGTAAGCGGCGCCCATCAACGCGCTGACCGCGTTATCCAGATCTGCATCCGGCATCAATACCGCATGGTTCTTCGCCCCGCCCAGCGCCTGGACGCGTTTGCCGCGCTTGGTGCCTTCGGCGTAGATGTATTCGGCAATCGGCGTCGAACCGACGAAGCTCAACGCTTTGACTTCCGGCGCTTCAATCAGCGCGTCCACTGCGGCCTTGTCGCCATGCACCACACTCAGCACGCCTTTCGGCAGGCCGGCTTCCAGTAACAATTGAGCAATCAGCAGCGTCGAGCTTGGATCGCGCTCGGACGGCTTGAGGATAAAGCAGTTGCCGCAGACGATCGCCAACGGATACATCCACAGCGGCACCATGGCCGGGAAGTTGAACGGGGTAATGCCGGCCACCACGCCCAATGGCTGGAAATCCGACCAGGCATCGATGTTCGGCCCGACATTACGGCTGTACTCACCCTTGAGGATTTCCGGTGCCGCGCACGCGAACTCGACGTTCTCGATCCCGCGCTTCAATTCACCGGCAGCATCTTCCAGGGTCTTGCCGTGTTCTTCGCTGATCAGTTGTGCGATACGGGCTTCGTTCTGCTCCAGCAGTTGCTTGAAGCGGAACATCACCTGAGCGCGCTTGGCCGCTGGCGTATTACGCCAGGCCGGGAACGCAGCCTTGGCCGAGTCGATGGCTTTCTGAATGGTTTCGCGGCTGGCCAACGGCAGCTTGTGGATAACCTGGCCGGTGGACGGGTTGAACACATCGGCCGTGCGACCGTCTTCGGTCACCAGTTCGCCATTGATCAAATGCGGGATGAGGCTCATGCAGGGCTCCTGAAATTGTCCACAGGCGTCCTTTGAAAGGACGCCTTTATATAGAAGAGGGAATCAGTCGATCTTGTTCAGCACTTCGCCGACCGCATCGAACAGACGATCAAGGTCCTGCGGCTTGCTGTTGAAGGTTGGGCCGAACTGCAGGGTGTCGCCGCCGAAGCGCACGTAGAACCCGGCTTTCCACAGCGCCATGCCGGCTTCGAACGGACGCACGATGGCATCGCCGTCGCGAGGCGCAATCTGGATTGCACCGGCCAACCCGTAGTTGCGAATGTCGATGACGTTCTTGCTGCCCTTCACACCGTGCAGCGCGTTTTCGAAATGCGGCGCGACTTCGGCCACGCTCTGCACCAGGTTTTCCTTTTGCAGCAGGTCGAGTGCCGCCAGGCCTGCGGCGCAAGCCACCGGGTGCGCGGAATAGGTGTAGCCGTGCGGGAATTCCACCGCGTACTCGGGCGTCGCCTGGTTCATGAAGGTCTGGTAGATCTCGGAGCTGGCAATCACCGCGCCCATCGGGATCGCGCCGTTGGTGACTTGCTTGGCAATGCACATCAGGTCCGGAGTGACACCAAAGCTGTCGGCACCGAACATCGAACCGGTACGACCGAAACCGGTGATCACTTCGTCGAACACCAGCAGGATGTTGTGCTGAACGCAGATCTCGCGCAGACGTTTGAGGTAACCCTGCGGCGGAACCAGCACGCCAGCGGAACCGGCCAGTGGCTCGACGAACACAGCAGCGATGTTCGAGGCATCGTGCAGTTCGATCAGCTTGAGCAATTCATCCGCCAGCGCGATCCCCCCCTGCTCCGGCATACCACGAGTGAAAGCATTGCTCGCCAACAAGGTGTGCGGCAGATGATCGACATCCATCATCGCCTGACCGAACAGTTTGCGATTGCCATTCACACCGCCAAGACTGGTGCCGGCGATATTCACGCCGTGATAACCACGAGCGCGGCCGATCATCTTGGTCTTGGTCGCCTGGCCTTTCAGGCGCCAGTAGGCACGCACCATTTTCACCGCCGTATCTGCGCACTCGGAACCCGAATCGGTGAAGAACACGTGATTCAGATTGCCCGGGGTCAGGTCGGTGATTTTCTCGGCCAACTGGAACGACAGCGGGTGACCGTACTGGAAGCCCGGCGAGTAATCGAGAGTGCCCAATTGCTTGGCCACCGCCTCCTGGATTTCCTTGCGGGTGTGCCCGGCGCCGCAGGTCCACAGACCCGAGAGCGAATCGTAGACCTTGCGGCCCTTGTCGTCTGTCAGCCAACTGCCCTCGGCCGCCACGATCAGGCGCGGGTCACGCTGGAAATTGCGGTTCGCGGTGTAGGGCATCCAGTGGGCGTCAAGCTTGAGCTGGCTGGCCAGGGAAGTCGGGGCGTTTTCAGGCACGTTCATGGGCAAAACCTCGCAGAGCAAATAAGCGGCGTGGAGATCAAAAGCGTTCTTGCAGCTAAATTGCCACGGGGATAAAGTCGGTGAAATCCAACTTTTCTAACCTTCAGTCAGCCATCTACTAAACTTTGAGTAAATGAAGCATGAGTACCCGCCGTCCCGACCCGCTGGCGCAAGTCAGTGACTTTGATATCCGCCTGCTGCGGATTTTTCGTAGCGTGGTGGAGTGCGGCGGCTTCTCCGCGGCGGAATCGGTGCTGGGTATCGGTCGCTCGGCCATCAGCCAGCAAATGAGCGATCTGGAGCAACGCCTGGGCCTGCGCCTGTGCCAGCGAGGTCGCGCGGGGTTTTCCCTGACCGAAGAAGGCCGCGAGGTCTACCAATCTGCGCTGCAGCTATTAAGTGCGCTGGAAAGTTTCCGCACCGAGGTCAATGGCCTGCACCAACACTTGCGCGGCGAGTTGACCATCGGCCTGACCGACAACCTGGTCACCCTGCCCCACATGCGCATCACCCACGCCCTGGCCCAACTGAAGGAACGCGGCCCCGACGTGCAGATCCAGATCCGCATGATCGCGCCCAATGAAGTCGAACAAGGCGTGCTCGACGGTCGCTTGCATGTCGGCGTGGTGCCGCAAGCCAGCGCGTTGTCGGGGCTGGAGTATCAGCCGCTCTACAGCGAACGCTCGCTGCTGTATTGCGCGGTCGGCCATCCGCTGTTCTATGTCGACGACAAGCAACTGGACGATGAGCGCCTCAACAGCCAGGACGCCATCGCCCCGACCTTCCGTTTGCCCGCCGAGATTCAGGCCCATTACCAGGCGCTCAATTGCACCGCCAGTGCGTCGGATCGCGAGGGCATGGCCTTTCTGATCCTGACCGGGCGCTACATCGGTTACCTGCCGGATCACTACGCCAGCCTCTGGGTCCAGCAAGGCCGTTTGCGTGCACTGAAACCCAAGGCACGTTTTTATGACCTGAGCCTGGCATCGGTTACACGCAAAGGCCGTCGCCCGCATCTGGTTCTGGAGAGTTTTTTGGAAAGCCTGGCGGCGACGCGCTGAAAACTTGTGGGAGCGGTGGCCTAGGTTTTATCGCAACAGGACTTGTCTGAGGCCCGCGGGTGCGCTATCAACGCATCTGGTTGCACCCATCTACCTGTTCGGAAGTGCCTATGACCTTTGAAGTCCCAGCCCACGGCGGCAAACCCGCCAGCCGCATTCGTCAGAAGAACGAAGAGACCATCATCAAAGCCGCCGAAGACGAGTTCGCCCGTCACGGGTTCAAAGGCACCAGCATGAACACCATCGCGCAGAAAGCCGGGTTGCCCAAAGCAAATCTGCATTACTACTTCACCAACAAACTCGGTTTGTACGTGGCGGTGCTGAGTAACATTCTTGAGTTGTGGGACAGCACCTTCAATACCCTGACCGTCGAGGACGATCCGGCAGAAGCATTGACGCGATACATTCGTGCAAAAATGGAATTCTCCCGGCGCCAGCCACAAGCTTCGCGGGTCTTCGCCATGGAGGTCATCAGCGGCGGTGATTGCCTGACCGAGCATTTCAACCAGGACTACCGCACCTGGTTTCAAGGTCGGGCCGCGGTGTTCCAGGCGTGGATCGACGCCGGAAAAATGGACCCGATCGACCCGGTGCACCTGATTTTCCTGCTGTGGGGCAGCACCCAGCATTACGCGGACTTTGCCACGCAGATCTGCCGTGTCACCGGGCGCACCAAGTTGACCAAGCAAGACATGGAAGACGCCGGCAGCAACCTGATTCGCATCATTCTCAAAGGCTGCGGCCTGACGCCGGCTATTTAAGACACCCATGCCTTTTACCCTCAGCGGTTTTTGCGAATACCGCGAAGAGATTCGCAAAAGCCGCTTCATCGCCCTCGCCGCGCCGATCGCCAGCGCAGCCGATGCCCAGGCGTTCATCGAGCAACACAGTGATTTGAACGCCTCGCACAATTGCTGGGCCTGGAAGCTCGGCGATCAATACCGCAGCACTGACGATGGCGAACCCGGTGGCACCGCTGGCCGGCCGATCCTTGCGGCGATTGAAGCGCAGGATTGCGATCAGGTCGCGGTCGTGGTGATCCGCTGGTATGGCGGCATCCAACTGGGCACCGGCGGCCTCGCCCGAGCATATGGCGGCAGTGCCAACAAGTGCCTGCAAGGGGCACCGAAAGTCGAGCTGATCAGTCGGGTACCGGTCAGTTGTGCCTGTGCATTTGGCGAGTTGGCGCTGGTGAAGCTTCGGGTGGCGGAGCTGGGTGGTTTGGTGGTGGAGGAAACCTTCACGGCCAATGGTGTGGAACTGCAATTGGCGATTGGCGAAGGGCAGATAAGTACGCTGCAAACGCAGCTGGCGGATTTGAGTCGCGGGCGTATTTTGTTGCAGCGTTGAAGATCAAAGATCAAAAGATCGCAGCCTTCGGCAGCTCCTACGCCGACCGTGCACACCCGTAATACCGGATAAACGCAAATCCCGTAGGAGCTGCCGAAGGCTGCGATCTTTTGGGGCACACCGGTTTTCTCGGCGCGTACCACTTGCCCACATCTGCTGTGCACCCGGCTGTGGATAACCTGAGCACATTCTGCTGTAACCCTTCTGTCATGCGGCTTTGCGGGCATTGCTCATTTTTCGTCCAACTCGCCATACGCGACGTTTATTCCATGTAAAAACAATCAGTTAGAGTGGTTTATCGCCATTAGAAGAAAGCCCCTCAGTGCTTATGCCCACGCGGTCGGCTTGCGCACAGATACTGTGGAACAAGCTGTGGATAACCCGTTCATGGCTGGCGCAGCCCCATGCCTGACAATGCCTGCAGCCTATTGCTCGTTTTTTGACCAATTGATCGCGCGCAAAACCGGAGCCTGATCAAAAACCTTGCCCTCAAGTGGTGCCTCTCCAGGAGTTGGAATAGGTCGAGGCAGCGTCCGCAACGCCTCTGCCAGCGGGCTTTTGTCGATTTCCTGACTCAATGGCCAGGAAATTGCTTTATCCACAGGCATAACCTTTTGCGACCCGAGCCTGTCATGTCCAACCCTGCGCCTCCCCCCGATCAAACACCCCGCCTGCAATTGCGCAGAATCAGCAAACGTTACCCCGGTTGCCTGGCCAACGATGCCATTGACCTGAGCATTGCGCCCGGTGAAATCCACGCCCTGCTCGGCGAAAACGGTGCGGGCAAAAGTACCCTGATGAAGATCATCTACGGTGTGACACACGCAGACTCAGGGGAGATGATCTGGCAGGGCCAGCGCGTAACCATGCGCAACCCGGCCCAGGCTCGTAGCCTCGGGATCGGCATGGTGTTCCAGCATTTTTCGCTGTTCGAAACCCTGAGCGTGGCGCAGAACATCGCCTTGGCGATGGGCGCGGCGGCCGGAACACCGAAGCAGCTTGAACCGAAAATTCGCGAGGTGTCCCAACGCTATGGCATGGCGCTGGAACCGGAGCGACTGGTCCACAGCCTGTCCATCGGCGAGCGTCAGCGGGTGGAAATCATTCGCTGCCTGATGCAGGACATCCGCCTGCTGATTCTCGATGAGCCGACGTCGGTACTGACCCCGCAAGAGGCCGACGAATTGTTCGTCACTTTGCGCCGGCTGGCCGCCGAGGGCTGCAGCATTCTGTTCATCAGCCACAAACTCGGCGAAGTGCGCGCGTTGTGCCACAGCGCCACGGTGTTGCGCGGCGGACGAGTGGCCGGGCATTGCGTGCCGGCCGAGTGTTCGGACCGGCAACTGGCGCAGTTGATGGTCGGTGAAGCCGCCGAGCTGATTACCGACTATCCGAAGGTCAGGGGTGCTGATGCGTTTCTGAACGTGACTGGATTGTCCTGGCACAACCCGGACCCGTTCGGCTGCTCGCTCAAGGACATTAATCTCGAGGTGCGCAGCGGCGAAATCGTCGGTGTCGCCGGAGTGGCCGGCAATGGCCAGGATGAGTTGCTGGCCTTGCTTAGCGGTGAAGAACGGCTGCCGGGAAATGACGCGGCGAAAATCAGTTTCGGCGGGCAACCAGTAGCGCACTTGAGGCCGGATGCACGACGCAAATTGGGCCTGGCCTTCGTCCCCGCCGAGCGTCTGGGCCATGGCGCGGTGCCGGAACTGAGCCTGGCGGATAACGCCCTGCTCACCGCATTTCAACAGGGGCTGGTCAGCAACGGGCTAATCCAGCGCAGCAAAGTCGAGGCACTGGCCGAAGACATCATCCGCCGCTTCGGGGTCAAGACACCCGATGCCCAGGCACCGGCCCGCAGCCTGTCCGGCGGCAACTTGCAGAAATTCATCCTTGGTCGGGAAATCCTTCAGCAACCCAGATTGTTGGTGGCCGCGCACCCGACCTGGGGCGTGGACGTCGGCGCCGCCGCGACCATTCACCGAGCGCTGATTGCCTTGCGCGACGCTGGCGCGGCGATCCTGGTGATCTCCGAAGACCTCGACGAACTGTTCCAGATCAGCGATCGCCTCGGCGCCCTGTGCGGCGGCCGGCTGTCTGCACTGCAAGCCACCGTCGACACCCGCCTGATCGATGTCGGTGGCTGGATGGCCGGCCAGTTCGATGCACCTCAATCACCTGCCCCCGTAACGCTTTAACGGAGTTTCACATGCTGCTTTCTCTCGAACCCCGTGGCCAGCAATCGCGCCTGATGTTGTGGTGCTCGCCGTTGCTGGCGGCTGTGTTGACCCTGGGCTGTGGCTCATTGCTGTTTATCGCGCTGGGCCACGACCCGTTGCTGACCTTGCACACCTTGCTGATTGCACCGATCAGCGACCTGTACGGGGTCTCTGAGTTGTTGGTCAAAGCATTGCCGATTCTGCTCTGTGCATTGGGCCTGGCAGTGGCGTATCAGGCACGGATCTGGAACATCGGCGCCGAAGGTCAGTTGCTGCTCGGCGCCTTGGCCGGCAGTGCATTGGCGGTGAACATCATCGACCTGCAAAGCCGTTGGGCGCTGGTGTTGATCCTGCTCACCGGCACCCTGGCCGGTGCCGCGTGGGGCGGGCTGACGGCATGGCTGCGTACACGCTTCAACGCCAATGAAATCCTGACCAGCATCATGCTCAATTACATCGCTTTGAACCTGCTGCTGTTCTGCGTTCACGGGCCGCTGAAGGACCCGGCCGGGTTCAACTTTCCGGAGTCGGCGATGTTTGGCGATGCCAGTCGTTTGCCGTTGTTGATGGAGGACGGACGGGTTCATGCGGGCGTGTATTTCGCCTTGCTCGTGCTGGTAGCGGTGTGGGTGTTGTTGCAGAAAAGCTTTGTCGGTTTCCAGATCAAAGTGCTCGGGCTGGACAAGCGCGCGGCGGGTTTCGTCGGCTTTCGCGAGAAGCGGCTGATCTGGCTGGCGCTGTTGATCAGCGGCGGCCTGGCGGGGCTGGCCGGGGTTTGCGAAGTCACGGGGCCCATCGGCCAATTGGTGCCGCAGGTCTCGCCGGGTTACGGCTATGCGGCGATCACCGTGGCGTTTCTCGGGCGGCTGAATCCCATCGGCATTCTGTTTTCCAGCCTGTTGATGGCGCTGCTGTACATCGGTGGCGAGAGTGCGCAGATGAGCATGAACCTGCCGCAAGCCATCACTCAATTGTTCCAGGGGATGATGCTGTTTTTCCTGCTGGCCAGTGACGTGCTGATTCTCTACCGACCGCGTTTGAACCTGCGCTGGGTACGGCGCACCTCGACCACCGCCGTACAAGCAGGAGCCTTGTGATGGATATCGATCTGCTGAGCAATATTTTCTACGCCATGGTTCGCTGTGGCACACCGCTGTTGTTGGTGGCGCTGGGCGAGCTGATTTGCGAGAAGAGCGGCGTCCTCAACCTCGGGCAGGAAGGCATGATGCTGTTTGGGGCGGTGATCGGTTTTATCGTCGCGCTGAACAGCGGCAACCTCTGGCTTGGTGTGTTGCTGGCAATGCTTGCCGGGATGCTGTTGTCATCGCTGTTTGCCTTGGTGGCGCTGGTGTTCAACGCCAATCAGGTGGCGACCGGGTTGGCGCTGACGATCTTCGGCGTGGGCCTGTCGACCTTCGTTGGCGCTGCGTGGGTCGGCAAACCGCTGGCGGGTTTCGAGCCGGTGGCGATTCCTTATCTGAGTGAAATTCCGCTGATCGGACGGATGCTGTTTGCCCAGGACCTGCTGGTGTATCTGTCGTTTGCCCTGTTTGCCCTGGTGGCCTGGGTGATTGTGAAAAGTCGCGTCGGGTTGATTATTCAGGCGGTCGGCGAAAGCCCGGACGCCGCCAGTGCGATGGGCTTGCCGGTGTTGCGCGTGCGTACGCTGGCGGTGCTGTTTGGCGGGGCGATGGCGGGATTGGCTGGGGCATATTTGTCCTTGGCCTATACGCCGATGTGGGCAGAGAACATGAGCGCCGGTCGCGGCTGGATTGCCCTGGCGTTGGTGGTGTTTGCCAGTTGGCGAGTGTGGCGGTTGCTGCTTGGAGCGTATCTGTTTGGTCTCGCCAGCATCCTGCATTTGGTGGCGCAGGGGTTGGGGCTGGCAATTGCGTCGAGTCTGCTGGCGATGCTGCCGTATGTCGCGACCATTGTGGTGTTGGTGCTGCTGTCCCGGGATGCCGTGCGCACACGATTGTATGCGCCGGTGTCGTTGGGGCAGCCGTGGCGGGCGGGGCATTAAATGGTGGCCCGTGAAGGCGTCCGAACCGGCAACACCTGAGCCACACCCCACATCAGTTCAAAGAACAGGAAAATCACCAATAGCGAACTCGCCCCATGGGCCAGCGCATAAGCCTGCCAGGCCGAGAACAGAAACCTCCCCACCGCGTCATATCGCCCAAACATCTGCTGCGGATCGCGAATCCGCAGCACGGCCCATACGCACACAATCGAGCCCAACAGATTGGCCATCAACATGTGCACCGGCTCGAACGGCGGTAGCTCGCCGGGCAGATTGAAAGTCTGACTCAGGTTTAACAGCACGCCATGCAACGCCGCAAAACTCCACGGCGTGGCAAATGCCGCCGTGACGATCAGGTCGTACCACGCGCTGCCACGCACCAGTTGACGATATTGCGTTGAAGTCCACATTGGCATTGCTCCATACATTCAGGAAGCAACAAGGCTAAAGCCTGGAGTATGCTCCAAGGTCAAGCCCTCTCGAGACATCAAGGAAGCCATTCATGTCCACGGCAAAAACCGCACTCATCATCGGCGCCTCCCGGGGCTTGGGCCTCGGTCTGGTGAAAACCCTGCTGGCCGACGGCTGGCAAGTCACCGCCACCGTGCGCAACCCGCAGGGTGCCGAAGCCTTGCAGGCGTTGGGCAAGGTACGGATCGAAAAACTCGACATGGACGACCAGCAAGCGGTCATCGCCCTCAGCCAACAGCTCAAGGGCGAGGTGTTCGACCTGTTGTTCGTGAATGCCGGGGTCAAGGGGCCGGAAGTCCAGACGCCGGGTGGCGCGACCCTGGCCGAGGTCGGTCAATTGTTCTTCACCAACGCCGTGGCGCCGATCAACCTGGCCCAGCGCTTCGTCGCGCAGATTCGTGAAGGCAGCGGCGTGCTGGCGTTCATGAGTTCGGTGCTGGGCAGCGTGACCATGCCCGACGCGCCGGAGCTGGCGCTGTACAAGGCCAGCAAAGCGGCGCTGAACTCGATGACCAACAGCTTCGTCACGCAATTGGGCGAACAGAAACTCACCGTGCTGTCGCTGCACCCGGGCTGGGTGAAGACCGACATGGGTGGCGAAGGTGCCGACATTGATGTGGAAACCAGCACCCGCGGGCTGATCGATCAGGTGAATGCGTATGCCGGCAAGGGCGGGCATCATTTTGTGAACTACCGGGGTGAAACCATTCCCTGGTAACACTCCCCCCTATGGGAGCTGGCTTGCCCGGCTCCCACAGGCTTTTGCATCGTCTGGTCGCGTGAGGCTTGCCCGGAACACGGTTTTGTTCGAAACTCCGCACCTCGCCCCCCGCGGCGACCCTGGATCAGCAGACAGGGCAACACTGAGCTGGCAACCCTGAACCCCACTTTCAGAGGAGCCGGCCACTATGCCTGCGACCCGTACCTGGTTAAAAAATCCCCTCGCCATTTTCACGGCCAACGCGCTCGATGCCCGTGGCGGTCTGGTGCTACAAGACGGTTTGATCGTCGAAGTGCTCGGCGTCGGCCAGCAACCGTCCACTCCCTGTGGACAAATCTTCGATGCCCGCGAACATGTGATCTTGCCGGGGCTGATCAACACCCATCACCACTTCTATCAAACCCTGACCCGCGCCTGGGCGCCGGTGGTCAATCAGCCGTTGTTCCCGTGGTTGAAAACCCTCTATCCGGTCTGGGCGCGACTCACGCCGGAAAAACTCGCCCTCGCCACCAAAGTCGCCTTGGCCGAGTTGCTGCTGTCCGGCTGTACCACTGCGGCCGATCACCATTACCTGTTTCCTGAAGGCCTGGAAAATGCGATCGACGTACAGGTCGAGAGCGTCCGCGAACTGGGCATGCGCGCCATGCTCACTCGCGGTTCGATGAGCCTCGGAGAA
The DNA here is from genome assembly GCF_056406935.1 of Pseudomonas sp. P1_A1. Taxonomy (NCBI): domain Bacteria; kingdom Pseudomonadati; phylum Pseudomonadota; class Gammaproteobacteria; order Pseudomonadales; family Pseudomonadaceae; genus Pseudomonas; species Pseudomonas sp. P1_A1. The sequence goes on from NZ_JBFTZE010000005.1 coordinate 11,932, forward strand.
AAAGACGGGGGGCTGCCGCCGCAGCAAACTGTCCAGGAAGGCGAAGTGATTCTCGCCGACAGCCAACGCTTGATTGCCGCGTACCACGAGCGTGGCGATGGCGCGCAAATCCAGATCGCCCTGGCGCCGTGCTCGCCGTTTTCGGTGACCCCGCAAATCATGTCCGCCAGCGCCGAACTGGCGAACACCCTCGACGTGCGCCTGCACACTCACCTGGCCGAAACCCTCGACGAAGAAGACTTCTGCCTGCAACGCTTCGGCCTGCGTACCGTGGATTATCTGGACAGCGTCGGCTGGCTCGGCCCACGCACCTGGCTGGCCCACGGCATTCATTTCAACCCCGACGAAATCGCCCGCCTCGGCGCGGCCGGCACCGGTATTTGCCATTGCCCGAGTTCGAACATGCGCCTGGCTTCAGGGATTTGCCCAACCATCGAGTTGACTGACGCCGGCGCGTTGCTGGGCCTGGGCGTGGACGGTTCGGCGTCCAACGATGCCTCGAACATGATGCTCGAAACCCGACAGGCGCTGTACATCCAGCGCCTGCGTTATGGCGCGCAGAAGATCACCCCGGAACGCGTATTGGGCTGGGCCACCAAGGGCTCGGCGCAGTTGCTCGGGCGCAGCGACATCGGCGAATTGGCGGTGGGCAAGCAAGCGGATCTGGCACTGTTCAAACTGGATGAACTGCGCTTCTCCGGCAGCCATGATCCGGTGTCGGCGCTGCTGCTGTGCGGCGCGGACCGGGCGGACCGGGTGATGGTCGGCGGCAAGTGGCGGGTGATCGATGGGCAGGTTGAGGGGCTGGACCTGAAAGGCTTGATCGCCGATCACAGTCAGGCGGCTCGGCAGTTGATCAGCGGCGTCTGACCGGACGCCTTCGCGGGCAAGCCCCCGCGCCTACAAGGGTCACGCAAAACCTGTAGGCGTGAGGCTTGCCCGCGAAGCTTTTTAAAGGCCCAACAGTGACAACATGATAAACGTCGCAAACAGCACGAAATGGGTCATGCCTTCAATGGCGTTGGTTTCGCCGTCATTGAGATTGATCGCGCTGACGATCAGGGTGATGAAGATCATCACGGTCTGCACCGGAGTCATTGCCATCTGAAACGGTTGGCCGGTATAGAGCGCCATGGCTTCCATCACCGGCACCGTCAGAATCACCGTCGATAGCGAGGCGCCCATGGCGATGTTGACGACCGACTGCATGCGATTGGCCAATGCCGCCCGCAATGCGGTCAAAATCTCTGGCGCAGCGGAAATTGCCGCCACCAGAATCGCCGTGATCACCGGCGGTGCTCCGGTTCCTTCCAGCCCCAGATCGAGGGTCTTGGACATGACTTCGGCCAATGCGCCGATCACCACCACTCCAAACACCAACGTGCCGATGCTCAATGCCAGATTGATCGGCTCGGGCTCCTCGTCCGGTTGCTTCCTGCGACGTTTTTCCGGGTAGCTGTAACTGAAGAAATAACTGTGCGGCCCAACCTGCATGCGCAGGAACAGGGTGTAGAGCACGACCATCGCGCCGATGGTGAAGGCTGAATAGAGTTTCCAGTTGGCCTCGGGAATGAACTCCGGCACCACCATGGACACGCCCATGGCGGTGAGGATCATCACGCTGTAGCTGCGCGCCGAATCGTCGTTATAAGACTGCTCACCGTGCTTGAGCCCGCCCATCAACGCGGCCAGGCCGAGGATGCCGTTGATATCGAGCATCACCGCTGAATAAATCGTGTCGCGTACCAGCGTCTTAGATGCTTCGTTGCTCATCATGATCGCCAGGATTACCACCTCCACCAGCACTGCGGCCAAGGTCAGGATCATCGTGCCGTAGGGGTCGCCGACTTTTTCGGCGAGCAGTTCGGCGTGATGGGCGACCCGCATCGAGGCGGCGACGATGAAGGCAATCAGCACCAGGCCAGCGGTCAGCGCGATGGTCTGGCCGCTGTGCAGCAGCCAGTGCTCCATCGGGTAGGTGACGAAGGCAGCGAGCAAGGCCAGCAGCAGAAACTTTTCTTGCTTGAGGAGTGTGAGCATCGCGGGCCTTTTTGCCGAATGGAGCGAAATCGGTGTGATGAGCTAGTGACTGCAGGGCGGCGCCAACGTTTCGTTACACCTTAGCGCACCAGTGGATGGCGTGAGTGGGTGAGCGCGCACCGGGATGGTTCTGTGGTGGTCGTCAGGGCCGCTTCGCGGGCAAGCCTCGCCCCTACGGGGTTTGTGCCTGTCGCGGGATTGGGTACGGCGCAAAACCTGTAGGAGCGAGGCTTGCCCGCGAGGCCGTTACACGGACTCCGCATTTGTTGTCCTGTTGGTCAGCAATTTGCATTACCCCTGGCACACCTCACAACAAAATGGAGTTCCCGTTCATGCACAAACGTCCGTTGAAGCAGCTGCTTTGCGCTGTCGCCGCAGCCATCGGTCTGAGCGCCAGCCTGACCGCCAGTGCTGCCGCCCCGCTGAAAGTCGGCTTCGTCTATATCGGCCCGATCGGTGACCACGGCTGGACGTATCAGCATGAACAGGGACGCAAGGCACTGGCAGAGAAATTCGGCGACCAGATCACCACCAACTACGTGGAGAACGTCGCCGAAGGCGCCGACGCCGAGCGGGTGATCCGCAACATGGCCAAGGACCAGTACGACCTGATTTTCACCACGTCTTTCGGCTACATGAACCCGACCCTGAAAGTCGCCAGACAATTCCCCAAGGTGACCTTCGAACACGCCACCGGCTACAAGCAGGACAAGAACCTCGGCACGTACCTGGCACGCACTTACGAAGGCCGCTACGTCGGCGGTTTCCTCGCAGCGAAGATGACCAAGACCAAGAAAATCGGCTACGTCGCTTCCTTCCCGATTCCAGAAGTGATCCGCGACATCAACGCCATCCAACTGGCTCTGAACAAGTACAACCCGGGCACCGAGATCAAAGTGGTGTGGGTCAATTCCTGGTTCGATCCGGGCAAGGAAGCCGACGCCGCCAATGCGCTGATCGATCAGGGCGTGGACGTGGTGTTCCAGCACACCGACAGCCCGGCGCCGATCCAGGCGGCCGAACGGCGTGGCGTGTATGCCGTCGGTTATGCGTCGGACATGGCGCACTTCGGGCCGAAAGCGGTGTTGACGTCTATCGTCAACGACTGGGGCCCGCACTACATTCAGGCGACCCAAAGCGTGCTCGACCATGCATGGAAATCCCAGGATTACTGGGGCGGTTTGCAGGAGGGCACGGTTGAGCTGCCCATCAGCGACCTGGTGCCAGCGGCGGTGAAAACCGAAGCCGAGCAGATCATTGCCGACATCAAGAGCGGTGCGCTGCATCCGTTCACCGGGCCGATCAAGGATCAGGCCGGCGTGGAGAAAATCCCGGCGGGCGTGAGCGCGACCAATGCGCAACTGGCGTCGATGAACTACTACGTGGAAGGCATGAAGGCCGAGATGCCGAAGTAAATTTCCGTCAGTGAGACCGCCAGGATCGCAGCCTTCGGCAGCTCCTACAGGATTTMGCATTCCCCCTGTAGGAGCTGCCGCAGGCTGCGATCTTCTGGCCAAACCACAAAAACTCGCCTGGAATACTTCATGAACCAGCTCCCCATCATCGACATAAAACAGCTCTACAGCGATGACGCTCAAGCCTGGCAATCGGTCGCCACAGACATCGACCGCGCCTGCCGCGAATGGGGCTTTTTCTATATCAAGGGCCACCCGATCGCCCCGTCGCGCATCGAGGCCGTGCTCGACCACGCCCAACGCTTCTTCGCCCTGCCCAACGCCGAAAAACTCAAGATCGACATCACCCAGACCCGCCACCACCGCGGCTATGGCGCCATCGCCACCGAACAACTCGACCCGAGCAAACCCAGCGACCTGAAAGAAACCTTCGACATGGGCCTGCACCTGCCGGCCGATCATCCCGAGGTGCTGGCGGAAAAACCCTTGCGCGGGCCCAACCGTCATCCGTCGATGCCCGGTTGGGAAGCGCTGATGGAACAACACTACGTCGACATGCAAGCACTCGCGCAAACCCTGCTGCGGACCATGACCCTGGCATTGGGTATCGAGCGTGACTTCTTCGATAGCCGTTTCAAAGAGCCGGTCAGCGTGCTGCGGATGATTCATTACCCGCCACGTCACACGGCCAGCTCCTGCGATCAGCAAGGCGCCGGCGCCCATACCGATTACGGCTGCATCACCCTGCTCTACCAGGACGCCGCTGGCGGTTTGCAAGTGCGCAACGTAAAAGGCGAATGGATCGATGCACCGCCGATCGAAGGCACGTTCGTGGTCAATCTCGGCGACATGATGGCGCGCTGGAGCAACGACCGTTACCTGTCGACGCCACATCGGGTGATCAGCCCGCTTGGAGTGGATCGGTACTCGATGCCGTTCTTTGCCGAGCCACACCCCGACACCCCCATCGAATGCCTGCCCGGTTGCCAGGACGAACAGCATCCAGCGAAGTATCCGGCCACCACTTGCGCCGAATTCTTGCTCTCGCGCTTTGCCGACACCTACGCTTATCGACGGGAACAGGAAGCCGTGTAATGAACCGGCTGGTCAGGTTTTACTCATTGTTTCGGCGGGCATCTGTAGAATGCCCTCATTGCACCTGATGAGATTTCAAAAATGTACGACTGGCTGAACGCTCTGCCCAAGGCAGAATTGCACTTGCACCTGGAAGGTTCGCTGGAGCCTGAGCTGCTGTTCGCCCTGGCCGAACGCAACAAGATCGCCCTGCCGTGGAGCGACGTCGATACCCTGCGCAAGGCTTACGCCTTCAACAACCTGCAAGAATTTCTCGACCTGTATTACCAGGGCGCCGATGTGCTGCGCACCTCCCAGGATTTCTACGACCTGACCTGGGCCTACCTGTTGCGCTGCAAGGAACAGAACGTGATTCACACCGAACCGTTCTTCGACCCGCAAACCCACACCGACCGTGGCATCCCGTTCGAAGTGGTGCTCAACGGCATCGCCGCCGCATTGAAAGATGGCGAGCAGCAACTGGGAATCACCAGCGGTTTGATCCTCAGCTTCCTGCGCCATTTGAGCGAAGACGAAGCGCAGAAAACCCTCGACCAGGCGCTGCCGTTCCGTGATGCATTCGTGGCCGTGGGTCTGGACAGCTCTGAAATGGGCCACCCGCCGAGCAAGTTCCAGCGCGTATTTGACCGTGCCCGCCACGAAGGCTTCCTGACCGTGGCCCACGCCGGTGAAGAAGGACCGCCCGAGTACATCTGGGAAGCCCTCGACCTGCTGAAAATCCAGCGCATCGACCACGGCGTGCGCGCCATCGAAGACGAGCGCTTGATGCAGCGGATCATCGACGAGCAGATCCCGCTGACGGTGTGCCCGTTGTCGAACACCAAGCTCTGCGTGTTCGATCACATGTCCCAGCACAACATCCTCGACATGCTCGAACGCGGCGTGAAGGTCACGGTGAACTCCGATGACCCGGCGTACTTCGGTGGCTATGTCACCGAGAACTTCCACGCGCTGTACACCGATCTGGGCATGACCCAGGATCAGGCCAAGCGTCTGGCACAGAACAGCCTGGATGCGCGGTTGGTGAAACCATAAGATCAAAAGATCGTCCGAAGGCTCGGGCCGCGTTCGGACGATCTTTTTTTGCATCTACCCCACAGTGGCTTCGCTCAACTCCTCCAATGTCTTGCCCCGGGTCTCCATCCCGAAGATCCACACCACTGCCGCCGCAATCGCAAAGCACATCGCCCCCAGCGCAAACACCCCGCCCTGCCCCGTCATCGGGAACACCAGCCCGGTCACCATTGGCCCGAGCAGCGAACCCACGCGGCCGATGGCCGAAGCGAACCCCGAGCCCGTGGCCCGTGCCGACGTCGGGTACAACTCAGGGGTGTAGGTGTAGAGCACCGCCCACATGCCGAACAGGAAGAACTGCATCAGCAGTCCCGAGGAGATCAACAGGCTGACGTTGCCGCCGAACACCGCGCTCTGACCATAAAGAAACGCCATCACCCCGCCGCCGAGCAAGGTCACGACGCACACCGGTTTGCGCCCCCAACGCTCCACCAGCCAGGCGGCCATGAGGAACCCGGGAATCCCGCCGAGGGAAATCAGCACCGTGTAATACACCGACTGAGTCACAGCGAAACCCGACTGTTGCAGCAGCGCACTGAGCCAGGACGTCAGGCCATAGAAACCCAGCAAGGCGAAGAACCACACGCTCCAGATCATCATCGTGCGCCGGCGATACTGCACCGACCAGATTTCCCGCAGCGCGGAGAAGAAGTTGCCCGGTTGACTTGCCACCCGTGGCAGGCGAATCGGCTCAGGCAGATCCGAACGGCCCAATGAAGCCCGAACCCGTTCTTCGATGCGGTGTAAAACCGTGTCCGCTGCATCATGGTGCCCGGCCTGTTCCAGCCATCGCGGTGACTCGGGAATGAAAAAACGAATCGCCAGGACGAACACCGCCGGCACCGCCAACACCAGAAAGATGTCGCGCCAGCCAATCACCGGCAACAGGAAGTACGACAGCACCCCGGCCGCGACGAAACCGAGCGGCCAAAAGCCGTCCATCAATGCGATGTAACGCCCACGCCGCTTGGCCGGAATCAGCTCCGACAGCATCGACTGCGCAATTGGAAACTCCATGCCCATGCCGATCCCCAAGAGGATTCGGAACAGCGTCAGCATTTCGACATTCTGCGCCGTGGAACACAGGTAGCTGGCGATGCCCCACAACACAATGCTCCACTGAAACACCGGTTTGCGCCCGAAGCGGTCGGCCAGCATGCCGGACAGCGAGGCACCCACCACCATGCCGAAGAAACTTGAACTGGCCAGCAACCCGGCCTGCGCCGTGCTCAGGCCGAACTCGGTTTTGATCGAGCCGAGCAGGAAGGTCATCATCGCCAGGTCCATGGAGTCGAAGAAAAACGCCAAGGCAATGATGATGAAAATGATGCGGTGATAACCACTGATGGGTAGCCGTTCCAGTCGTTCCGCCGCGCTGAAGCTTCGTGTTTCCATGCCACATTCCCCCAATCCGAAAGTCCCCGGATCGAGTGTGCGCGATAGTGACTGGGGGTTATTGCTGGATACGACCTGCCCACAGCTCTGAACGACGCCTGAAGCCCAGAATCCCGGACATCGCCCCCCAATGGCTCTAAAGCGCCATTTCCAGCTCGGCTTCCTTGGCGAAACGATGGATTTCACGTTGCCCCGTGGCCGTGATCTGCAAGGCTCGCGAATCGTTGGGCAGGCTCAACCAGCCGGATTGCATGAACAGTTGCAACAAGGCCGCCCCCAAGGAACCGCCCATGTGCGGGCGTCTTTCGCTCCAGTCCGGGCACGCGCAGGCGACTCTGCCGTTGCGATGGGCCAGCGCCTGGATGAACACACCGCGTGCTGCCAATTGCGTGGAACCCTTGTGAGTGATCATGACCCGCTGATCGAGCTGCTCGATCCAGCCGGCATCCAGCAGTCGCTGGTAAAGATCGGCGGCCAGGGTGCCTCCCAGATGGTCGTCGCAGAGTCGGGCCCGCAGCAATGAGGAAGGTGCCGTCTGAGGTTTGGCGATAGGGCTCGGGCGTTTGAACACCTCTGGAATATCCCGAGGCGCGCTGGCCAGGGTAGCACTGGCCAAGGCTTCTATCGCGGCGCCGACTTCGGGCGCGGCAAGCCGGAAAAACCGTTTGCGCCCACGGGTTTCGACTTTCAACAGACCGCCGGTGGACAAGCGCCCCAGATGCGCACTGGCCGAAGACGGCGACAGGCCCGCCAGCAACGCCAGCTCCTCAGTGTGCCGTGCCGTGCCGTCCATCAAGGCCCACATCATTGCGCTGCGCTTTGGGTCAGCCAGCAACGTGGCAATCTGGCTGATGCAAGGTGCATGTTCCATGTATTCACTCCCTGTTGAATCGTTTCGTCTACTGCTCAGAGACATCTTGACCAGTAATGTGTCTTCGGCCAAGACGCGAAAACCGTCATAAGCCGGGCAAAGCCACCCACTCACCCAGGCCATTGCTTCGCGGGTGCAGCGAAGGTCCGGTGATGACCGTAGGGTCTGACCGACTCGAACGTGGACTCGCCATTGCGAGATCGACGGCGCGTACATGAGGCGGGCGCTAGTATAAGCGGGTTAACCGCCGGTTCCTGCCCTCGGGAATCCATTGGTGGTGATAGTTCCTGACAGAAATTTCGCTATTTGCCTGCGACTAATGATCGACACCCGATATCGTCGGAAATTGACTGCTTATCCGAGCGCATCGGCTGGCAAGCATTTCCCGCAAAAGGTTCACCGGCTTACTCAATTGTGCGCGATGGGCGCACAGTAAATTCAGCGGTGCGCGCTCACAGAGCAATTCAGGCATCAGCACTTTCAAGCGGCCGGCGAGCACATCGGCGGCGACATCGAGCCAGGACTTATACGCAATCCCCGCTCCCGCCACGGCCCACAGCCGCACCACATCGGCATCGTCACTGAAGCGATCGCCGCTGACGGTCAGGCTCACCTCGCGTTTGCCGTCGTGAAAACTCCAGTGATCGTGGACCCGGCTACCGAGCATAAACAGCAGGCAATTGTGCTGCGCCAATTGCTCCAGCTGCCGTGGTTCGCCATGTCGGGCCAGATAACTCGGCGCAGCACACAGCACACGGCGGTTCTGCGGCGCGATGGGCAACGCCACCAGGCTCGAATCTTCCGGCTCGCCGTAACGCAGGGCGATGTCCACCGGTTGGCGGAACAGGTCGGCGATGCGGTCGCCCAGCAGCAACCGTACGGTGAGTTTCGGATGCTCGCGCTGAAACTCGTCGAGCCATGGCAACAGCAGGTTGCGCCCGAAATCCGAAGGCGCGGACAGCTGCAAAATCCCACTGACCTGATCCTGCCCACTGGCCAGCAAACGGCGGCCCTCATCGAGAGTGCTCAAGGCGGCCCGGGCGTATTCCAGAAAGCCCTCGCCTTCGGCCGTCAGGCGCAGGCTACGGGTAGAACGGGTGAGCAAGCGTGCGCCAAGTTGTTGTTCGATGCGCTTCAACGCCGCGCTGGCCACCGCCGCCGACAGGTCCATCACCCGCGCCGCCGCCGACAGACTGCCCAGGTCCGCCGCCCGAACGAACAACTGCAAGTCATCGAAACGCAACATCTTCAGCCCCGATTATCAAAAAAATATTGAAAGAGACTGCTCTTTTAGCGGGTTTTATCTTGCAGAGAAATAACCAATCATCTGTGCCATCGAAATCATCCCTCTCCCCGGACCCCACTATGAAAGCCATTGCCTACTACGCCTCCCTGCCGATCAGCGACGAAAAGTCCCTGCAAGATATCGAACTGCCAGAACCGGTCGCCGGCCCGCGCGACCTGTTGGTGGAAGTCAAAGCCATTTCGGTCAACCCGGTGGACACCAAGATTCGCCAGAACGTGCAGCCTGAAGGTGGCGCGGCCAAAGTGCTGGGCTGGGACGTGGCGGGCGTGGTCAAGGCTGTTGGCAGCGAAGTGACCTTGTTCAAGGCCGGCGACAAGGTGTTCTACGCCGGCTCCATCGTCCGTGCCGGCGGCAACAGCGAGCTTCATGTGGTGGATGAGCGCATCGTCGGCCATATGCCGAAGACCCTTGGTTTCGCCGAAGCCGCCGCCCTGCCACTGACCGCCATCACTGCGTGGGAACTGTTGTTCGAACGCCTGCAAATACGCGAAGGCAAAACCGATGAGGGTCAGAGCCTGCTGATCGTCGGTGCCGCCGGGGGCGTTGGTTCAATCCTCACGCAATTGGCCAGCCAGCTCACCGGGTTGAAAGTCATCGGCACCGCGTCCCGTGCCCAAACCCAGAGTTGGGTGCGTGACCTGGGTGCCGATCAAGTGATCGATCACGGTCAGCCGCTGAGTGAAGCACTCAAACGTGCCGGGTTCGAACATGTCACCCACGTCGCCAGCCTGACCCAGACTGACCAACACCTGGATCAATTGGTGGAGGCGTTGGCGCCGCAAGGCAAACTGGCGCTGATCGATGATCCGAAGGCGCTGGACGTGACCAAGCTCAAACGCAAGAGCCTGTCGCTGCACTGGGAGTTCATGTACACCCGCTCGCTGTTCGAAACCGCCGACATGATCGAGCAGCACAAACTGCTCAACCGCGTCGCCGGGCTGATCGATGCCGGCACACTGAAAACCACGGTCGGTGAGCACTTCGGAACCATCAACGCCGCCAACCTGCGTCGTGCCCATGAGCTGCTGGAGAGTGGCAAGTCCAAGGGCAAGATCGTGCTTGAAGGGTTCTGACCCGAAGATCAAAAGATCACAACCTTTGTAGGAGCTGCCGGAGGCTGCGATCTTTTGATTTGGCTTTTTAAAACACAAGATCAAAAGATCGCAGCCTCCGGCAGCTCCTACAGGGTACGACCGAAATATCCGGGATACATGCCCAAAGCCGGCGATCTTTTGCCGTCAGTCAGAGAGTTGACCTCCGTCACAATTTCGATCTTATTCAGGTCTACAATCGAAAACTCTGCGAATAGTCTTTTACGTGATGTCTTATACGAGACGTCTTTTACGAGAGGAGCTGCGCAATGAAGATCCTGATAAAAGAATTGGCAACATCCCGCTGGCAGGTTCGCCTGGATCAACACGCTGTGACGTTCCGCAGTGAAGCCGAAGCCCTGGCCTTCACTAAAACCCTTGAAGCGCGCTTGCACGCGCCCCATCAGATTCCCGGCCGTCAGCAGCGTGCTGTTGGCTGAGTCCGTCCTCAGGCCTGGGCTTGTTCCAACGCCCGGGCATTCTGCAAACGCCGGGTGAGCATCGCCACGCTCACCACCACAATTGCGCACAGGCTGATGACCATGGCCATCGGCATGGCACTGCCATCGTGCAAAACACCCACCAGCGCCGCGGCCCCGGCGGCAACGCTGAATTGCAGGCAACCGAGCATCGCCGAGGCACTGCCCGCCCGTGCGCCCTGCCCGCTCATCGCACAGGCCGAGGCGTTGGGCACGATACAACCCAGGCTGGCGATGCAGACAAAAAGCGGAATCAGCAATGGCCACAAGTGCGCAGTGTGCAGCGAGCTGACCGCCAACAGGGCCAGGCCGCCCGCCAGGTAGAGCCAGACAGTGCGCGCCAGCAAGAAGGCCGGACCGCGTCTCGCCAGCAACCGGGCATTGACCTGGGCCACCAGAATGAACCCCGCCGCGTTGATCCCGAACAGCCAGCCGAAATGCTCGGCCGGCACACCATAGAGTTTGATGAAGACGAACGGCGAGCCCGCGATGTAGGCAAACATCCCGGCGATGGCGACACCACCGGTCAGGGCATGACCGAGGAATATCGGGTCCGCCAACAACCGACCGTACTGGCGTAGCGCGCCCGACAACGGTTGACGCGGCACATGGGCCGGTAGACTTTCCGGTAGCCCGAGGGCCACCCCCAACCCGGCCAGCGCACTGAAACCGGTCAGCGCGAGAAAGATCGACTGCCAACCCGTCGTGTTGACCAACAACCCGCCCAGCATCGGCGCAAGAATCGGCGCCAGGCCCATCACCAGCATCAACTGCGAAAAGACCTTCGCCGAACCCACCGCATCGCATTTATCGCTGACTACTGCCCGGGCGATCACCATGCCCGCGCAACCACCCAGCGCCTGGACAAAGCGGGCGCCGATCAGCCACTCAAGACTCGGCGCGTAAGCACAGGCCAATGAGGACACGGTGAATAAACCGACACCGGCCAGCAAGGGAAGCCGTCGCCCAAAGCGATCCGCCACCGGGCCGTACGCCAGTTGGCCGATGGACAGCCCGAGGAAATAGGCCGCCAGGGTCAGTTGAACGTGTTTTTCGTCGGTGCCGAAAGCGAGCGCCATCGCCGGGAAGGCCGGCAGGTAGAAATCGATCGCCAGCGGACCGAAAGCGCTCAAGGCGCCGAGAATCAGGATTGTGCGCAGGTTCATCAGGCGTCCAGGTTGGGCAGACAGGTTAGCCATGGATCGGCAGGCTGACAGTCTAGCCGGGCGTGGACGCCTTGAACATTCCGATAGGTCGCTAACTATTAAAAATAGCTCAGGCCTGTTTTACCCCGTACCCCTCTTCAGTGATGGCGGCGATTACCTGATCGGCTGTCAGCACACTTTCTACGCCGACTTCTTTTGCCGCCAGATCGATGCGCACACTGGCTGCCGGATCCTTGGCTTGCAGCGCCTCAGTAATAGCCTTGACGCAGTGACCGCAGGACATACCTTCAACGTTGAACACTTGCATGGGACGTCTCCTTTAATGAAGCCCTTATATGAGGGTTGCGCGCAGTCTCGAGCTTGCCACCATGGCAAGGTCAAGTTCTGAAACAAGCTGCCGGGCTGGCAATCGGCGTCGCGCTCGGCCAAGCTGCGCCCATCAATGACTCGACATCAGGAGATTCAGCCATGCGCTGGTCAGCTCTCAGCCTGTTTGGCTTCCTCAGCCTCTTTGCCGCGACACCTTCGGTTCAAGCCGCCGGGGAGGACTACGGCGTGCTGATCATTTCCCGCGAGCGTCTGGAAGTGTCGACTTCCTGCGAGATCGGCGTGTACATCCAGGATCAGTTGGCCGGGCGGCTGTTCCAGGAACAGAGCACCTCGTTCAACCTGCCGCCGGGCAATGTGTCCCTGCGCCTCAAACTGCTGCCGGGCCAGGCGCCGGGCTGCAACCCGGGCATGCTCGCGCCGGGGTCGCAGGACATCAGACTCAAGGCTGGGGATGTGTTGAAGTTCCGGATTGCGATGACGCAGGAAGGGATGTACCTCAAGCCTGCGGCTTTGGAATACTGAGTCGGCTGCGATCTTTTGATCTGAGACATGGCACTTGACCTTGCCAGCATGGCAAGGTTGATCCTGTAGGCAATTTCTACAGGGAGCGTGACCGATGTCCGAATCCACCACTTTCGATCTGCCGATTGCCGGCATGACCTGCGCCAGTTGCGCCGGGCGTGTCGAGCGTGCCTTGAGCAAAGTCATCGGCGCCACGGCCGTCAGTGTCAACCTGGCCACCGAACAGGCCCGGGTGCAAGCGCCCAGTGGCAGCCTGCCGGCCTTGATGGACGCCGTGCAGCGGGCTGGTTACAGCGTGCCGCAGCAGACCCTCGAATTGAGCATCGACGGCATGACCTGTGCGTCTTGCGTCGGCCGCGTCGAACGGGCATTGACCAAAGTGCCGGGGGTGAAGAGTGTCAGCGTCAATCTGGCCAACGAACGGGCGCACCTTGAGCTGCTCGGCCAGGTCGATCCGCAAACCTTGATCGGCGCCGTGACCAAGGCCGGTTATTCCGCCCGCGTCTGGGAAGTCGAACACCCGCAAACCGATAATCAGCAACAACGCCTGCAGCGCGAACGCTGGGCCTTGCTGGCGGCCATCGCCCTCGCCTTGCCGCTGGTGCTGCCGATGTTGCTGCAACCTTTCGGCGTGCACTGGATGCTCCCGGCGTGGGTGCAGTTCGCGTTGGCAACGCCCGTGCAGTTCATCTTCGGTTCACGCTTCTATGTCGCAGCCTGGAAAGCCGTGCGCGCCGGTGCCGGCAACATGGATTTGCTGGTGGCTCTGGGCACCAGCGCCGGCTACGGCTTGAGCGTTTACGAGTGGGCCACCGCTGCCGGTCGCATGCCGCACCTGTATTTCGAAGCCTCGGCGGTGGTAATTGCCTTGGTGTTGCTGGGTAAATACCTGGAAAGCCGCGCCAAGCGCCAGACCGCCAGCGCCATCCGCGCCCTCGAAGCCTTGCGTCCGGAGCGAGCCATTCAAGTGATCGACGGCCGGAAGCAGGAGGTTGCGATAAGCGCTTTGCGCCTCAACGATCTGGTTCTGGTCAAACCCGGCGAGCGCTTCCCGGTGGACGGCGAAGTGGTGGAGGGCCAGAGCCACGCCGATGAAGCATTGATCAGCGGCGAAAGCCTGCCGGTGCCCAAAGCTCCGGGCGACAAGGTCACCGGCGGTGCGATCAACGGTGAAGGTCGGCTCCTGGTGCGGACCTTGGCGCTCGGCGCAGAAACTGTGCTGGCGCGGATCATCCGCCTGGTCGAAGACGCGCAGGCAGCGAAAGCGCCGATCCAGAAACTGGTGGATAAAGTCAGCCAGGGGTTCGTGCCCGTGGTGCTGCTGATTGCACTGGCGACCCTGGTTGGTTGGTGGCTGTACGGTGCGCCGCTGGAAACCGCATTGATCAACGCCGTCGCGGTGTTGGTGATCGCCTGTCCTTGCGCGCTCGGGTTGGCCACACCGACGGCAATCATGGCGGGCACCGGTGTGGCGGCGCACCACGGGATTCTGATCAAGGACGCCGAAGCCCTGGAGCGCGCCCATGAAGTCAGCGCCGTGGTGTTCGACAAGACGGGCACACTGACCTCGGGCACGCCGCGCATCGCGCATTTGAGTGCCATCGAAGGTGACGAAGCTGCCTTACTGCAAATGGCCGGCGCGCTGCAACGGGGCAGTGAGCACCCGCTGGCCAAGGCGGTGCTGGATGCCTGCGCCGAGCGCGGCTTGACCGTGGCCGATGTCAGCGACAGTCAATCGCTGACCGGGCGCGGCATTGCCGGCAGCCTCGATGGTCGGCGATTGGCCCTGGGCAATCGGCGCTTGCTGGAAGAAAGTGGCTTGAATGCCGGGCCATTGGCCGACTCCGCAAGCGCTTGGGAAACCGAAGGCCGGACGCTGTCCTGGTTGATCGAGCAAAGCCCCGAACCTCGGGTGCTGGGCCTGTTCGCCTTCGGTGACACGCTCAAGCCCGGCGCCCTGCAAGCGGTGCAACGCCTAAGCGCCCGCAATATCAGCAGCCACCTGCTGACCGGCGATAACCGTGGCAGCGCCAAAGTCGTCGCCCAAGCGCTGGGCATCAAGGATGTTCACGCCGAAGTACTCCCGGCGGACAAAGCCGCCACCGTCGCCGCCCTGAAAAAAACCGGCGTGGTGGCGATGGTCGGCGACGGCATCAACGACGCCCCGGCCCTGGCCGCTGCTGACATCGGCATCGCCATGGGCGGCGGCACCGACGTCGCCATGCACGCTGCCGGCATCACTCTGATGCGCGGTGATCCACGGTTGGTGCCGGCGGCGCTGGAAATCAGCCGCAAGACCTACGCGAAGATTCGCCAGAACCTGTTCTGGGCCTTCGTCTATAACCTGATCGGCCTGCCACTGGCGGCATTCGGCTTCCTCAACCCGGTGCTGGCCGGCGCGGCCATGGCGCTGTCGAGCGTCAGCGTGGTCAGCAATGCGTTACTGTTGAAAACCTGGAAGCCCAAAGACCTGGAGGACAACCGATGAACATTGGCCAAGCGGCCCGCCAGAGCGGTCTGAGCGCGAAGATGATCCGCTATTACGAATCCATCGGTCTGCTCAAGGCGGCCCATCGCACCGACAGTGGCTACCGGGTCTATGGCGATGACGACCTGCACACCCTGGCGTTCATCAAGCGCTCTCGGGATTTGGGGTTTTCACTGGAAGAGGTCGGCAAACTGCTGACCCTCTGGCAGGACCGCCAGCGCGCCAGTGCCGATGTGAAGGCCTTGGCCCGTCAGCACATCGACGAGCTGAACCAGAAGATTCGCGAACTTGGTCAGTTGCGCGACACCCTGCAAGACCTTGTAGAACACTGCCACGGCGACCACCGCCCGGACTGCCCGATTCTCAAGGAGCTGGCCTCGGGTTGCTGCGCCGAACCCGCTCATTCTTGAGCGCCAACCCCTTCACCACCAGCAACAGGGTGAGGGGAATGCCGTGGAACAACAGCACCACTGCGCCGGGTGTCCACCAGGAATAGAACGGCGCGGCGATCAACATGCCGACGCCGAACCCGGTCATCTGCAGCAGGGTCAGAAAGCTGAAAATCGGCAGGCGCAGGCTGTCCGGCTCACGTTGCAGACGCGACATCAGGCCGACTTCCGAGAACCCGTCGCCCAAGCCTGCAGGCAACGAAAACAGCAGCAAACCGTACAGGGTCTGCTGCTGAAACGTCAGGATGAAGCCGCAGGACATCAGCAACACGCCAAAGAAAAATCGCCGCTCAAGGTGCGCGTTGTCCGTGCCGTTCAGGCGACTGGCGATTCGCGCACCGATGAACTTGCCGCAAGCCCACACCGCCAGCATCAGGCCCAGGGTGGTGCTGGCCGACTCGGGCGTGAGCAGTTTTGAAATGATCGGAAGACCGACGTTGTGCGCGGCGCTGCCCAAGGTGTCGGCCATGGCGACGGCCAACATCGCCGCCAGTACCGGCGCCGTGCGCAAACCCTGGCGCAGGGCCTGCCATTCGCCCTGTTTGTGAAGRGGTTCGTCACAGCTGGGGGCCGGTCCGCAAAACCGCAGTGGCACAATCAGCAGCGCCGCCAGCAGGTACGTGACCACGTTCAGCGCAAATACCGTTTCAAAGCCAAAACTCGCCACCAACAACCCAGCCACCAGACTCCCGCTGACCATCGCCGCAGACGACGCCGAAGTTATCCAGGCGTTGGTCTTGAGTAATTGCGCCTCTTCGATCAGGTGCGGCAATTGGCTGTTGAGGCCGATGGCAAACATCGAATTACCAAACCCCAGGCCGAACGCGATCAGCGGTAACAGCAGCGCTTGCTGGGCCACTGGCAGCATCAACAGCAGACCCAGCAAACCGGCGCGCAGCAGATCGAAGGCAATCAGCGGCAAGCGCCCGCCCCAGCGGCGATAGAACCGGGTGCCGATCAGGCTGGCAAAGATTCCCCCGGCGACACGGCTGGCGAGGAAGATACCGACACTCATGGCGCTATTGCTGAGCAAGTAGACGTAGGTAGCCAGGGCGACCATGTTGAGGAAAGCGCCGAAGTCCGAAATCAGCCGGGCGGCGATGATCAGTTGGGCATTGCGGATGGAGTTCACATTCAGTCCTTGAGTGTGCGGGGTATTGCTGGTGTAAAAAACCCGGCCAAAGCCGGGTTTTGGGTCAACCGATCACTGCATCCACGGTGGAGGCGGTTCTTCGGTCTTGCTCGGTGGCGCATCGTCTGCCGCCCGAACCGCCTGGCGACGCTCTTCGTCGAGACGGGCCGCCTCGATCTCGCGCATGATTCCGCCGACGTCCGCCAGCTCTTCCGGCTCGTCGAACTCGCCAGTCAACACACTGGCCGGGTGCAAGGTGCCGGCTTCGTACAACGCCCACATTTCCTTGGCGTACTTGGTGCGTTTCAACTCCGGTGCAAAGCGACCGAAGTACGACGCCATGTTGCCCACGTCCCGTTCCAGCATGCTGAACGCGTGGTTGTTGCCCGCCGCATCCACCGCTTGCGGCAGGTCGATGATGACCGGGCCGGTCGGCGTCAGCAGCACGTTGAACTCGGACAGGTCACCGTGCACCAGGCCGGTACACAACATCAGCACGATTTGCGAAATCAGGTAAGCGTGATATTCGCGTGCCTGGTCCGGCTCCAGCACCACATCGTTCAGGCGTGGCGCGGCATCGCCGTACTCGTCGGCCACCAGCTCCATCAGCAGCACGCCTTCGAGGAAGTCATACGGCTTGGGCACCCGTACCCCGGCACTGGCCAGGCGGAACAACGCCGCCACTTCGGCGTTCTGCCAGGCGTCTTCGGTTTCCTTGCGGCCAAACTTGGAGCCCTTGGCCATCGCGCGAGCCTGCCGGCTGTTGCGCACCTTGCGGCCTTCCTGATACTCGGCCGCCTGACGAAAACTACGTTTGTTCGCCTCCTTGTAGACCTTGGCACAACGCAGCTCGTTGCCGCAGCGCACCACATAAACAGCTGCTTCTTTGCCACTCATGAGTGGGCGCAGCACCTCGTCGACCAGACCGTCCTCGATCAGGGGTTCAATGCGTTTTGGAGTCTTCATCAGCTTTTATTGTGGGTCCTTTATTACCAAACACGCGAAAGTCATTCGTTATACGGCAATCCTCTCATTCGGGGGAGGGGTTGCCGACCTATGAACGTTCCCATGAACATCAAGATGCACACAATGTGCCGGATTAATCAGGCAAAACTCATCGACCGCCCCGGATCATAGCTGAGCGAGGACCACTTGTTGACGACGGAGTGCCAAGGTATTTGCGACAGAATCTAACCTCGATCCCTGGCGTTCGCAGGATTTTTCTCAAAAGACCTCAATTTCCCCGCGCCTCAGCCGAAGTCATTAGAGAGAAAAGGAATTGTCTGACAATCGCCTCGACAACAATCAAGAAGGCGCGCTCAAGGATCGGGGCATATCAAACGTTTTCGGCTGCCAATAATCCGCGAGTCATCAGTACTGCGTGGGCCTACAAGAAAAACTGGAGCGCGGATGAACATCAAACAGAAGTTGACCTGGGCGTTTGCAATCATCGCCTGCTTGCCTGTGGTGCTGGTCGCCACCCTCGTTGTGCTGAACTTGCGCAGCGATGCCAAGGACAATTTTGTCGACGGCAGTGGCCGCGAGATTCGTCAGGTCAGCAATGCCATGCAACTGTTCTTTGATGGCATCAGCCAGAACGTTGACTACCTGGCCACCCAGCCGCTGATCAAGAACTCCGACGACAGCCTCAAGACCTACATGAGCGCCAACGCCGAGAGCATTCCCCAAGGCGAGATGGACAAGAAGGTCTTCGCCCTCCTCCAGGACCTGGGCAACAGCCACCCAGCCTACGCCTATGCGATTCTCGGGACGGCGGCGGGCGGTTACGTGTCCTGGCCGGACGATGCGAAGCTGAGCAATTACGACCCACGACAGCGCCCGTGGTACAAGGCGGCCCAGGCCAAGCCGGGCAAGCCGCTTCGCACCGAGGCCTATTACTGGGCCCAGGATGACGCGACCTACGTCAGCACCGTGCGCACCATCGATAACAAACTGGGCAGCAATGGCGGCGTGGTCAGCATCGACGTGACGCTCAAGCAGCTCACCGAAATCGTCAAACAGATCAAACTCGGCGAAACCGGCTACCTGATGCTGGTGGAAAACACCGGCACCATACTGGTCGATCCCAAGCAGCCGGAACACAACTTCAAAGCCCTGAGCAGCCTCGGCGACGGCTACGCGCAACTCGGCAAGGCCGGTAAAGGGCTGGTAGAGGTTGAGCTCAATGGCGAGCGCTACATGGCCAACGTCTGGCCGTCGGAGCAACTGGGCTGGACCTTTATCGGCCTGATCAAGCAGACCGACGTGATGAGCTCGGCCACTCAACTGACCTGGCTGATCGCGATCATCGCAGCAGTACTGGCGGTGTTCTTCGCCATCGTCGGCGCCAGTTTCGCCAGCCTGATCGTGCGGCCGATCCGCAGCGTGGCCAGCGGTCTGGAAGGCATCGCCCAGGGCGAAGGCGACCTGACCAAGAATTTGTCCATCCGTGGCAGCGACGAAACCGCGCAACTGGCCAACTGGTTCAACCAGTTTCTGGCGGCGATCCGCAACCTGATTCAAAGCATCGGCGGCGCCGCGACCAAGATCCTCGCCACCTCCCAGAGCTCGACCCAGGTATCCAGCGACATGGCCGAAGCCGCCGGGCGTCAGCGTGAAGCGGTGGACATGGTGTCCACGGCGTTCCACGAAATGGTCGCCACCGCCAACGAAGTCGCGCGCTCTTGCAGCCAGGCCGCCGAGTCGGCCGACAGCGGCCAGCGCCAGGCCCGTGAAGGTCAGCAACAGATTGATGCAGCGGTGAGCAGTGTCGATCGCTTGAGCCAGGAAATCGAACAGTCAGCGCAATCGATGCAACAGCTTGAGCGCGACAGCAACGACATTCAGTCGATCCTCGGGACCATCCGTTCCATCGCCGAACAGACCAACCTGCTGGCCCTGAACGCGGCCATCGAAGCGGCCCGGGCCGGTGAACAGGGTCGTGGCTTTGCGGTGGTGGCGGATGAAGTTCGCGCCCTGGCCAAACGAACTGCCGATTCCACGGCGGAAATCGACGGTCTGCTGGGCAATCTGGCCAAGCGCACCAGCCAGGTGACGCAGCAGATGCATGCGAGCCTGGAGGTGTCTCAGCAATCGGTGACCCGCATCGGTGAAGCGCGCAGCAGCTTTGGGCAAATCCGTGAGTCGGTGGATGTGATTCGCGACATGAACACTCAAATCGCCACGGCGGCTGAGGAACAGCATCAGGTGGCCGAGGACATCAATCGGCATATCAGTCAGATTCATGGCGATGCGCAGTTGGTGGCGGAATTGGCCAACTCGGCGCGGCTGGATTCTCAGAGCCTGGCAGGGTTGTCGAATGAGCTGGACGGGTTGGTTCGCCGCTTCAGGACTTGAGTAGGCATGATCGTTCCCACGCTCTGCGTGGGAATGCCTCAATGGACGCTCCGCGTCCGCTTCGGCAGGGACGCGGAGCGTCCCGGGCTGCATTCCTTTGCTGCGCGTGGGAACGATCATTCAACTACTGTTTGAACAACTCACCAGGGGTAAACCCGAACAACCCCTTGAACGCCGCAATAAACGCCGACGTCGAGTCATACCCGCAAGACAGCGCGGCATTGGTCACGCTGTCGCCCTCTTCCAGCAGACTCAATGACGACAGCAGCCGCATGCGCTGCCGCCAACCGCGAAAGCTCAACCCGGTTTCACGCTGAAACAAGCGCATCAGGGTTTTCTCCGACATGCCCAAACCCTCGGCCCATTCCTGCAAGGTCACCGTGCACTCGGGACTTTCGATCAGTTCGTTGCACAAACCCAGCAGTCGCTCATGCCGGGGCAACGGCAAGGAAAACCCAACCTCCGGCAGACTCGCCAACTGATCCAGCAGCACGCCCACCAATCGCGCCTCCTGACTGTCGCCCTGTGGATACTCCACCGGCAACTGGCAAAAGCGCTTGATCAGCTCCCGGGCCAATGGCGTAACTTCCAGCACCCGGCAACGCCCGTCCGCCCATTGGCAGTCCTCGCGGCGCACATACAGGCTGCGCATTTCGGCACGCATCGAGGTCACGACCTGATGCTCGAGATCCGCCGGAATCCAGATGCCCCACTGCGGCGGCGCAAAGAAACTGCCCTCGGCGGTGTGCACGCCGAGAACGCCGCTGATGGCGTAGGAAAACTGCACCCAATCATGACGATGAGGCGGCGTCCACGAACCGGCGCTCAGGCTTTCCGCCCGCGCATACAACGGACGCGGCAACACCGTCAGCGCCGGGATGGTCCGCTCGAGGGTAAGTTGTCCGTTAGTCGGCATTGATTGGCCTTATGTCGCAAGACGGCTGATAGGGCCGACGTTAGGCTAAGTCATCAATTCTTACAAATGGATTCGGTGCCGGTCATGCATGCCTTCAAACACCTTAAACGCGTGGTCACCGACTGGTTCTTGTGCGGCATGCTGATCGCCACGCTGCTGGCGTATTTCTTCCCGACCTTCGGCGCCACCGGCGGCGGGATGCATGCCGAGTGGGTAATCAACATCGGGGTGTTCCTGGTGTTTTTCCTGCACGGGGTCAACCTCTCCAGCGAGCAGATCCGCCACGGGCTGAAAAACTGGAAGCTGCACGTGATGGTTCAAGTCTTCACCTTTGCGGTGTTTCCGTTGATCTGGTTGCTGAGTGACACACTGCTGGGCTCACACATTCCATCGTTGCTGATGCTCGGTTTCCTCTACCTCTGCGCCCTGCCCTCGACCATCTCTTCGTCCGTGGCCCTGACCGGCAGCGCGGGCGGCAACGTACCGGCGGCGATTCTCAACGCGAGCCTGTCCAGTGTGCTGGGGATTTTCCTGACACCGTTGCTGGTGAGTTTCGTGGTCGGCAGCGGCGCTGGCGGCATCGACCTGGGTTCAACCCTGCTCGATCTGTGCGCGATGCTGTTGTTGCCGCTGGTGCTTGGGCAATTATTGCGGCCGTTGCTGGGAAAAATTTTCGCCCGGTACAAGCGCTACACCAACATCGCCGACAAACTGGTGATCCTGTTGCTGGTGTACTCGGCGTTCTGCAACTCGATGGTCTCGGGGATGTGGCAGCAACAGGGCAACAGCGTGATTCTCACGGCGTTGATCGGCAGTGCGATTCTGCTGGCGATCATCCTGTGGATGACCACCCGCACCGCCCACGCGCTGAAGTTCAGCCCCGCCGACGAGATCGCCGCGGTGTTCTGCGCCAGCAAAAAATCCCTGGCGGCCGGGGCACCGATGGCGGCGCTGATCTTCGGCGCCAACCCTGGCCTTGGATTGATCCTGCTGCCGATCATGATCTACCACCCGTTGCAGCTGATCGTGTGCTCGGTGATGGCCGAGGGTTACGCCAACCGCAACCGGCAACTGGCCGCGCAGCAAGACGCGGCAGTGCTCAGCCCTCAATAATCAGCGCTCGATAATCGCCGTCACGCCCTGACCACCGGCGGCGCAGATCGAGATCAACCCTCGGCCCTTGCCCGCCGCGTCCAGCAGCTTCGCCAGGTTGGCGACGATGCGCGCACCGGTGGCGGCAAACGGATGCCCGACGGCCAGTGAACTGCCTTTGACGTTGAGGCGACTGCGGTCGATGGAACCCAGCGGCGCGTCGAGGCCGAGACGGGTTTTGCAGTACTCCGGATCTTCCCAGGCCTTCAACGTGCACAGCACCTGCGCGGCAAACGCTTCGTGGATTTCGTAGTAATCGAAATCCTGCAAGGTCAGGCCGTTGCGCGCCAGCAATCGCGGCACCGCATACACCGGCGCCATCAGCAGCCCTTCGGCACCGTTGACGAAATCCACCGCCGCCGCCTCGCCATCGCGCCAATAGGCAAGCACCGGCAAACCGCGCTCCTTCGCCCATTCCTCACTGCCCAGCAGCACCACCGACGCACCATCGGTGAGTGGCGTGGAGTTGCCCGCGGTCAGGGTGCCCTTGGCACTTTTCTCGAAGGCCGGTTTCAGTGAGGCGAGTTTTTCCAGGGTCAGCTCCGGGCGCAGGTTGTTGTCGCGGGTCAGGCCGAGGAACGGCGTCATCAGATCGTTGTGCCAGCCTTCGGCGTAGGACGCCGCCAGTTTCTGATGGCTTTCGAGGGTCAGCCGATCCTGCTCGTCACGCGGGATGCCCCAGGTCTGGGCCATCAATTCACAGTGTTCGCCCATCGACCGGCCGGTGCGCGGCTCGCCGATACTTGGAAAGTCCGGGATCAGGTGTCGGGGACGCAATTGCAGGAAGGTTTTCAGTTTGTCGGCGGTGCTTTTGGCGCGATTGGCTTGCAAGAGAATCTTGCGCAAGTCTTCGTTGACGCCGATCGGCACGTCCGAGGCCGTGTCGACACCGCCGGCAATGCCACATTCGATTTGCCCCAGGGCGATTTTGTTCGCCACCAACAACGTCGCCTCCAGCCCCGTACCGCAGGCCTGCTGGATGTCGTAGGCCGGCGTCGTCGGCGACAAACGCGAGCCCAATACACATTCGCGGGTCAGGCCGTAATCGCGCAAATACTTGAGCAACGCCCCGGCCGCCACTTCGCCCATGCGCACACCGTGCAGGTTATAGCGCTCGATCAGGCCTTCCAGCGCTGCGGTGAACATCGCCTGGTTACTGGCAGTGGCGTACGGCCCGTTGGACCGGGCAAAGGGGATACGGTTACCACCGATAATCGCGACGCGGCGCAGCTGAGTCATGAAAAAAGCTCCTTCTGATAGTCAATGGTGAACACACATCCCTGTGGGAGCGGGCTGCAATTCCTGAAAGACCTGCTAAACCCAAGCTCAAACCAACCTGCAATGTTCAAGCGTAGGCCTTATCTCGCGGATCGAACGACTAATTGCCATTCATGGTCCACACTTTTAACCCCGGCTTCTGGAGCGTGATTCATGTCTGACCGCTATATCGACTTCGCCAATTCGTCCATCGGCCATCGTGTGGTCGGTGCCCTGGGTCTGCCGTCGCCGGTACGGCTGGAACGCTGGCAAGCAGGCCGATTGCGGCCTGTCGAGGGGGCGCTGTTGATTGGCGGTGGCCCGCTGACGGAAAAAATCAGCACCCTCGCCAACCGCCTGACCGACACCATTTACAGCTACGGCACCGACCCGACCCTGGCCACCGCGTGGATTCCCGGCCACGGCCAGAAACTCAAAGCCGTGGTGTTCGACGCCAGTGACCTGGTGCAGGTCGATCAGCTGAAACAGCTGCGCGAATTCTTCCAGCCACTGATGAAAAACCTCGACCACCATGCGCACCTGGTGATTCTTGGTCGCGCGCCGGAGACCTTGAGCGACCCGTTCGCCGCCAGCACCCAACGGGCTCTGGAAGGGTTCAGCCGTTCGCTGGCCAAGGAACTGCGCAACGGCGGCACCTTGCAGCTGATCTATGTCGGCGAAGGGGCCGAAGATCAACTGGAAGGCCCGTTGCGGTTTTTCCTCTCGCCCAAAAGTGCCTTCATTTCCGGACAAGTCATACGCTTGAAGGCGTGTGCGACGCAGGTGATGGACTGGACCCGCCCGTTGTCGGGGCGCAAGGCGTTGGTGACCGGGGCAGCCCGGGGCATTGGCGCCTCGATCGCTGAAACCCTGGCCCGGGACGGCGCCGAAGTGATCCTGCTGGACGTGGCGCCGGCCAAAACCGATCTCGACGCCCTGGCCGCGCGCCTCGGCGGGCGCAGCATCACCCTGGACATCTGCGCCGAAGACGCCGCCACGCAACTGATCGAACACTTGCCGGACGGCGTCGACATCGTGGTGCACAACGCGGGCATCACCCGCGACAAAACCCTGGCCAACATGACGCCGGAGTTCTGGGACGCGGTGCTGGCGGTCAACCTCAATGCGCCGCAAGTGCTGACCAAGGCGCTGCTCGACAGCGGCACCTTGCGCGACGACGGCCGAGTGATCCTGTTGGCGTCCATCAGCGGCATCGCCGGCAATCGCGGGCAAACCAATTACGCCGCGAGCAAGGCCGGGCTGATTGGCCTGGCCCAGGCCTGGGCACCGCTGCTGGCCGAGCGCGGCATCAGCATCAACGCGGTGGCCCCCGGTTTTATCGAAACCCAGATGACCGCGCACCTGCCCTTCGGCGTACGCGAAGCCGGGCGGCGCTTGAGTTCGTTGGGCCAGGGCGGCCTGCCGCAAGACGTCGCCGAAGCCGTGGCCTGGATGGCACAACCGGGCACCGGAGCGTTTACCGGGCAAGCACTGCGCGTGTGCGGGCAAAGCGTGTTGGGAGCCTGACCATGACCACCGACTGGCACACACTCAATAGCGAACCGGGCCTGCAGACGCTGTATTTGAGAGCGGCGACGCGACGCAAAATCACCGGCACCACACTGCCTGAGCTGGGTTATCACTGTTGGGTCAACGTCGATCCGAAACGCCTGGAGGCTTATCGTAAAGTGTGTGGTTTCGCCGACAACGGACTGCTGCCACCGACGTATCCGCACATTTTGGCGTTTGCCTTGCAGATGCAACTGCTCACCGCCAAGGCATTTCCCTTCCCGTTGCTGGGGCTGATTCACTTGAGCAATCGCATCCGCATCTTGCGCCCCATGGGTGGCGTGAGCCGCGTGCGGGTCAGCGTGAAGGTGCAGAACCTGCAACCCCATGCCAAGGGCGCGACGTTCGAGTTGGTGACAATGCTCGACGACCAGTTGGGACCGCTGTGGGAAGCCGAAAGCCAGATGCTCTGTCGCGGCGTCAAACTGGAAGGCGAGCCTGTCGAGCAAGCGTTTGCATCGACGTTGTCGCTGACCGAAGTGGCCCACTGGAAAGCACCGGCGGACATTGGTCGCCGATACGCCAAAGTATCCGGAGACTACAACCCGATTCACCTGAGTGCGATCAGCGCCAGACTCTTCGGCTTTCCCAGCGCCATCGCCCATGGTCTGTGGAACAAGGCGCGCACCCTGGCAGCCCTGAGCGATCATTTGCCGACGGCCAACGTCGAGATTGCGGTGCAGTTCAGAAAACCGGTGCGTTTGCCCAGCGAGGTGACGCTGATGTCCAGCGCGGCGGGGTCCAGTGGGGATTTCCAGTTGATGGGGGCCGGGGAGATCGAGCATATGGTGGGGCAGTGGCGGCCGGTTGCCTGATGGATTGTGGTGAGGGGGCTTTCCCCCTCGCCACAGTACGCTCAGGAACTCACCAAACCCCGAGGCTGCGGAAACAAATTATTCAACGTATCCAACAAACGCACGTGATAGATCGGCTTGCGAAACAGATCCAGCACCTGCAAGCGCAACATGTCACTCACATCCTCCATATCCGCATGCCCCGACGTCACAATCACCGGCAAATGCTGACGAGCCGTGTGCTCACGCAGACGCTTGATCAACGATATGCCGCTTTCCTCCGGCATCCGCAAATCAGTAATCACCAGCGCAATATCAGGATGACGAGTCAAATGATGCAGGGCGAGCTTGACCGACGTTGCCGTAAAACAAGTAAAACCCTCGCCCTCCAGCAACTCCGCCAGTTCCAGTAACGCATCCTCCTCATCATCGACCAGAAGAAGCTGTTGCCGAGGGAGGGCTGGAGCGTTCATGGGGCAACACCTGCAATGGACTAAGCCTTGACGTTAGAAGCCCTTTGCAGGATTGGCAAATGACTGCCCATTGCCAGTCTTCAAATCAAAGCGCGGCTGAAATCGTGTTGAACATTGCGGTGACCGCCGTGGAGATGGGTGCCACAAACGTTGCCAGCACCACGGCCACCATGCCTGCAATGATTGCGTACTCGATGCCCGAAGCGCCTTCGGTGTCTTTGGCAAGGTCTTTGTAAAAAGCGATGTGGGATTTGATCTTCTGAACCGTTTTAGAGAAGGACATGACGCGTCTCCTGAATGACAGCGGATGTTGCACGACCGCAACATGATTCCCATATGCCAGCATCAGCATTGTCGGCAAACCCATGACCAACAACTGTAAGAACGCATTAATACTTAAGCAGTAACCAGTGCATTGATGTCACAAAAACATCATCTTGAGCATTGGCCGTTATTTTTTGTCAGATATTTCCAGTCCCGTAATGGCATTTTGCTTTACCTGCGCTACCGTCAAATAGCGAAATAGTCCCACGCTCATAACTGCCTGATTGCGAAGTCATCTCGTTAGAGCTCTTGGGGGCGTTACGCGCAGGAAAGGGGGAAAGCCTTCATGAACAGCCGCGT
This sequence comes from Pseudomonas sp. P1_A1, assembly GCF_056406935.1. Lineage (NCBI taxonomy): Bacteria > Pseudomonadati > Pseudomonadota > Gammaproteobacteria > Pseudomonadales > Pseudomonadaceae > Pseudomonas > Pseudomonas sp. P1_A1. The sequence goes on from NZ_JBFTZE010000005.1 coordinate 38,927, forward strand.
CACCCTGGGCCTGGCCGGGCTGTTTCTGGCAGGCGCCATCATTGCCGGTTACTGGGGGCTGGCGCTGAGTCGTCAACCGGCTCCCGAGCCTGTCGCACAAACCGGCACATCAACGCCCTCGATACTGGCCTCGGTGGACGACCCGACCCGCCAACCGGTGGTGGTGCTGCTGCGTGATATCGCACCGTTCGAGCAGATCACCGCCGCCGACGTGACCCTGGAAAAACTGCGTACCGTCCCGGTGGGCTGCCTGACCCGTCTCGAACAAGCCATTGGCCGTACACCCTGGCGCGCGCTCACCGCCGGCAGTTGGCTCAATGATCAGAGTTTCGAAGCCGGCGGTACGCTGGCGCGGATGATCCGCGCCGATGAACGCGCCCTCGCCGTGGCGGCGGATGATGTGATCAATGTCGGCGGCCAACTGAGCCCCGGCGACTATGTCGATGTGCTGCTGTTTCTGCGCATGGACACCAACAACCTCCAGCAGTCGGCCCAGGTCGTGGTCCCGGCGCTACGGGTACTCGGGGTCGGCGAGCAGTTGGGGCTGACGAATGATGGCAAACCTGCCAACCCGGCGCTCAGCCATGAAGAGAAACTCAAGCAGGAACAACTGCGCTCCAGCGCCCGCACCGTGTTGCTCGCCGTCCCTGAATCCCTCTTGAGCCGCCTGATGCTCGCGGCACAGGTCGGGGTTTTGCGTCTGGCTGTGCGCAGCGCCGAGGAACAACGCCTGAGCCAATACTGGGCCGGCCGTGGTGACTCATCGGCGAGCCTGGCCAACGCCAACCGCGAGCTGGTGCAGTTCAGTCAACTGGCCCTGGCCGGCACTCCACAATCCCCCGCCCCCAGAGCCGCAGCACCGCGCAAGCCGAGCGTGGAAGTCATTCGCGGCAATGCCGTCACCCAACAAACGCCCTGAATCGAGCGAGGACTCTCCATGCGCAGATGTTTCACGCCGCACTTCCTCGAAAACGGCCACGTCGATAAACACGGCGGATTATCGCAATGAGCCAAAGCCAGAACCTGAGCCAGACCTTCCTCGCGATCACACGCAACAACACCGACTTGGAGTGGCTGCAAGGGGCGCTCGCCCCTTTGGGCCGAGTGATCAGCGCCGGTGGCGGCAACCTCGACGAGCTCCTGACACTGGTGGACGTGACCTTCGCCAGCCTGGTGTTCGTGGGCCTGGACCATGAGCATGTGGTGGCCCAGAGCGCGTTGATCGAGGGAGCCCTGGAAGCCAAACCGATGCTGGCGATCGTGGCCCTGGGCGATGGCATGGACAACCAACTGGTGCTCAATGCCATGCGCGCCGGAGCGCGGGATTTTGTCTCTTACGGCTCGCGGTCCAGTGAAGTCGCCGGCCTGGTGCGACGCCTGAGTAAACGCCTGCCGACCGTGGCGCCGAACCCACAACAGGCTCAACAAGGTAGCCTGACCGTACTTTACGGCGCACAGAACAATGCCGACGGCGCGTTGCTCGCCAACCACCTGGCGCATGTGGTGCAAAAGAGCGGCCAGCAAACGCTGCTGCTGGATCTGGGGCTGCCCCGTGGCGACAGCCTGGCGCTGCTGGGGCTGGAGAGTTCGTTTCATTTCGGCGATGCCTTGCGTCACCTCAGGCGCCTCGATGCAACGCTGATCGACAGCGCCTTCACCACCTGCGACGCCGGGCTGCGGATCCTCGCCTACGCCAGCAACGATGAACCGCTCGAACAGACCAGCGCCGCCGAGCTGTACATGCTGCTCAGTGCCTTGCGCCAACATTTCCAGCACATCGTGGTGAACCTCACCGGCCAGTCGGACAGCGAAGCATTGCGCACCTTCGTCAGCCATTGCGACAAGTTGCTGTGGTACACCGATCAAAACGTGCTCGACTGCCGACGCAACCTTGAGGTGCTCAGCCGCTGGCGCGAAAAAGGCCTGAAGCTCGACCACGCCAGATTGCTGGTGGACCGCTACCTGCGCAGCGTCGCGCCGGACTCCGACACCTTGGGCAAAACCTTCGGCATGGAGGTGATCGCTGTGTTTGCCTACAGCCCGGAAGTGCGGCTCAACGCCAAGAATCAGGGGCTGAGCCTGTTCGAGCTGGCCCCGCGCGAGGGCCTGACCCAAAGCCTGCGTGCCCTCGGCGAATGGCTGGCCAAACGCTCCGAAAGCCTGGATAAACCCAAGGCCGGCTGGTTCAACCGGTTGAGGGGCGTGCAATGAGCGGGGAAAAACTCTTCGGCGCGCCCTCGCACGGGCCGACCGGCAATACCGACCACGAAGGCCTGAAGCTGGTGCTGCACCGCTACATCATCGACGCCATCGAAGAGTCCGGGAAAAACCTGCTGGAAGGGTCGCGGCCCATGCTGTCGCAGTTCGTCACCGACAAAGTCGCCGAGTACATCGCCCGTCTGCACCTGGCGATTTCCCGCTACGAGATGGAACGGCTGGCGGAAGAAATCGTCGACGAACTCACCGGTTTCGGTCCGCTGGAAGTGCTGCTGCGCGACTCGGCGGTGACCGAGATATTGGTCAACGGCCCGCACCGGGTGTTCGTCGAACGTGAGGGAGTGTTGCACCTCAGTGACCTGCGGTTCATCGACGACCACCACGTCGAACGAGTCATGCAACGGATTCTCGCGCCCCTGGGCCGACGGCTCGACGAGTCTTCGCCGATGGTCGATGCGCGCCTGCCCGATGGCAGCCGGGTCAACGCGATCATCCCGCCGATTGCCCTCGACGGCCCGTGCCTGTCGATTCGAAAATTTCGCAAGGACATGCTCAAAAGCTCCGACCTGATGGCGATGCAAACCATTGACCAGGCGATCTTCGAGTTCATTCAGGAGGCCGTGGGCAAGCGTTGCAACATCCTGGTCAGCGGCGGTACCGGCACCGGCAAGACCACGCTGCTGAACATTCTCAGCCAGTTGATCGCCCCTCACGAACGGCTGGTTACCATCGAAGACGTCGCCGAACTGCAACTCGGCCATCCTCACGTGGTGCGCCTGGAAACCCGGCCACCGAATGCCGAAGGCCACGGCGAAGTGAAGGCCAGCGACCTGATTCGCAACGCGCTGCGGATGCGCCCGGACCGGATCATCCTCGGCGAGATTCGCGGCGTCGAAGTGGTCGACGTGCTCACCGCCATGAACACCGGGCACGACGGCTCAATGAGCACCGTGCACGCCAACAATGCCCAGGATGCGCTGTTGCGTCTGGAGACGCTGGTGGGCCTGACCGGACGGCTCATCGCCGAACGCACCCTGCGGCAAATGATCTGTGCGGCGCTGGACGTGGTGATCCAACTCACGCGCCTGCCCGATGGCCGCCGCTGCGTCAGCGAAGTGGTGGAGGTCGTCGGTATTCGTGACGACGTCTACGTGACCAACACCCTGTTCCGCTTCGACCGACACACCGGCCGCGGTTTTCTGCGCGAGGCGGCCAACCCCGCCGGCGACAAACTGCGTCGCGAGTCGGCACTCTCTCCCTTGGCGTATTGAGGGTCACGGCATGCTCAAACCGGCGCTGCTCATCCTGCTTTGCCTGACGCTGTTGGGAGTGTCGATCCGTTTGTTCTACAACGGTCTGCGCCAGGCCGGCATCGATCGAACCCTCGGGCGCCTGACGCAGGGGCAACCGCAACTGACCGTGGCGAAATCATCCTGGTCGGGCCTGGAGCGGACCTTTCTACGCGCCGGCCTCGGTCGCCCCACCGAGCGCATCGGATCGTGGCTGCTGCTCTGGGCCTTGGGCGTTTTGCTGGGCTTTACTCTGGCGGGCTGGATCGGTTTGTTGATGTTGCTGCTGGTGCCGCCCCTCGCTCTGCGGCTGTACATCAGTTGGCGCTATCAGCGCCGGCTCAAGCGCATGATCGAACAACTGCCGACGCTGCTCGACCACACCGTGCGCAGCCTGAAGTCCGGACGCACCCTGGCCGATGCAGTGCTGGGCGCCATCAACGCCGCCGAAGCGCCACTGAAAGACGCCATGGGTCGGGTTCAACGCAACGTGCACTTGGGCGTCAGCCTGCCAGACGCCGTTTCAGACCTCGCCGAGCTGTATGAGAAAGACGAGTTTCGCCTGTTCGCGCTAGGTCTGAAGGTCAATCACCGTTACGGCGGCAATGCCAGTGAGCTGTTTGAGAACCTGATCAAAATGATCCGCGAACGAGACCAGGCGGCGCGCCAACTGCGCGCCATGACCGGCGAAACCCGCGTCACGGCCGTGGTGCTGGGGCTGATGCCAGTGGGGCTTGCCGGTTATTTTTTGGTGTCCAATCCGAAATACCTGCTGGCCATGTGGAACAGCGGCTCGGGACAACTGATGCTGGCGACCGCGTTCGGCTTGCAGGTCGTGGGCTGCCTGGCGCTGTGGCGCATGTTGCGAAGCGTATGAAAATCGCCCTGCTGCTGAGCGCACTGCTGTTTCTGGCGGCCACGCTGTTGCTGCTCAGCGGCCTGCTGGATCAGCACCGGCGTGCGCGCCAGGTGGCCCAACGACTGGACGGCAAACCGCTGAGCGACCATCGCGTCAGTCACTGGCTACAACTGCTGGGCGACAGCCGCATCGGTCAGCGTTCGATCCAACTGGACAACGAAACCCAGACCCTGCTCAACCGCCTCGGCTGGCGCAGCGCCCGACAACGCTCGCTGTTCGCCGCCTGCCAGATCGGCACACCGGTGCTGGCGTTGGCCCTGTGCCTGTTGATCCAGGGCCTGTTCTTCCCGCAGGTGAACAACCACTGGATCACCCCGACCCTCGCCACCGCCCTCGGCTACCTGCTGCCCAAACGCTTACTGGCCGCCGCCGCGCAGCAGCGGCAAAAACAACTGGCGATCGAGATATCAACCTTCATTCCACTGCTGCGCATCCTGTTCGAATCCGGCATGGCGGTGGAACAGTCGCTGCGAGTGTTGAGCGTCGAAGGCAAACAACTGCTACCGGCCCTGACCCACGAATTGCGCCTGATACTGGCGCGGGTCGATTCCGGTCTGGAACTGGGCGAAGAACTGAACAAGGCCACCCAATTGCTCGCGGTGGACGAATTCACCGACACCTGCGTGATCCTTCAACAACTGATCCACCAGGGCGGCGGCGCGATGAAATCACTGCTGGCGCTCAAGCTGCTGCTCGATGACCGACGCCTGACACGCTTGCAGGAATACATCTCCAAGATGTCCGCAAAAATGTCCGTGGTGATGATGTTGTTCCTCTTCCCGGCGCTGCTGATCGTGCTGGCCGGACCGAGCTTCACCGCGCTGGCGCGGGCCTTTGGTTCTTGAAAGACCGGTGATCCTGCAGGAGCGAGCCTGTGGTGAGGGGCCCGCTCCTGCCAGGGGTCAGCTGTGTGGCGCGGCTTTTGGTACGTCGACGTTATCCAGCACCCGATTCACCGCCAGCTCGGCCAGCATGATCACCTGCTGAATCGCCAGGAGCGTATGCCGCTGCGGGGCGTCGACATAGGCGGCGATATCGCTGGTCATGACGCTGGCCGAGGCCAGTGATTCGCAGACATGGGCCAGCAGGCTTTCGTTGTCCATGTCCGGGGCGACCTGAAACATCCTGCTTGGTTTGCGGCCTTCGGGTTGTTTGGGTGGTGGTTTTAGGTAGTGGTCGAGCGCGCGTTCGGCGGCTTCGTTGAGTTTTTTCGAATCGAGGGATTCGTAGGGCGAAACGTCGTCAGTTTCAGGGGGATTCGGGGTTGCTTTGAACATGGTGACACCTCTCAGATTTGAAATGGAGCCACATCCAATTGCCGCGACGCAATTTTAGGTGGCAACTGTACGCGGGTTCGCGGACCGAGATCTGAGTAACTCGACATACCCGAAGGTATCCCGCGCACAGTCGCCATAACACGAAACGACAGACACAAAAGTGCTGTTGCTAGGTGGAGCGATTATGCATCAGATCAAAGGGCCGCGACGCCCAGACGCTGAATTGTCAGCGACGGACAAAGGCTAGAGATTCCACTTCCGACGGACAACCTGAAAAACATGTGGGAAGGTTCTGACGTTTTTACCGACCAATAAACATCGTTGCCTGTAAGGCCACCATCGCGAGCAAGCCCGCTCCCACAATGGAGCGGCATACACCCGCCAAACTACAGGCCGAGCGTTAGCTCGCCTCGCCAGCTTTTGATCTTGATCCACCCGCCCCTTCGGGAGGCTGAGTGGAGGTGTTCATCTGGGGATTGGCGCGCAGCGCCGTTCGACGCAGTCGAACACATCGCATGTAGGTTGAAGCGAAGCCAACCGTAGGGCGATGCCCCCAGATGGATACCGGAGCGAAGGAACGCCGAGCCTTAGCGAGGGGCCGTACGTTCGGGGCGAGACCTTTTGGTTACTTTTGGCTGGGCCGGCATTCCGGGCGTTTGCCAAAAGGGACTCGCTGTAAGAGCGAAACCATAGGTGGTCGTTACCGCAGAAATGGATATGTACTCGATCAACAAGAACCTGGTCGGCTACCAGGCCGCCAAGATCAAGAGACAGAAACTCAGTGCGCAGAAACCCGCCGCCCCCCAACATTCCCGGGCGACAACGCCAACGCCACCTGCGTACGATTATGCATATGCGTCAACCGCAACACCTGCGACACATAAAGCTTCACCGTGTTCTCGGTAATCCCCAACTCACAGGCAATCTGATAATTGGTCTGCCCCTTGCCCACCAACTGCGCCACCTCCAACTGCCGCGGCGACAGCTGATTGAACACCGCCGGCATCCCCACCACCCGCTCCGGCTCACTGAGCGCACCGTCAACCGAACCTGACGCAGGCTCCGGGGACGCCCCCCGCCGAACCTTGTCCAGATCCTGATAAAGCTCATCGATCGATTCACAAAGGTACTGCAGCTTCTGACTCAAATGCCCCAACTGCAGGTTTTTCTGCCGCTCCTGCAAGGCCACTTCCTGGCGCTGCAAACCTTCGAGCAACTCAGCCAGATCAATCGGCTTCTGATAGTAATCGGCGAACCCGGTACGCAAAGCCTTGATCACATCCTGCTTGTCCCCATGCCCGGTGAGCATGATCGCCTCGAATGCCCGATGCTTGCCGGACAACCGCTGCAACGCCTGGACAAGCTGGATGCCATCCATGTCAGGCATCTGCAAATCACACAGCACCAAGCCGATATTCATGTCTTCGCTGAAACGCTCGATCGCCTGATGGCCAGAGACACAAGGCACGCAGCGATAACCATTGAGCTCGATGAACTCGCAAAGCTCTTCGACAATCAACGGCTCATCATCAACTACAAGAACTTTTACTGCCGAGGTAAGCTTGTTCACGTGCCACTCCATGCCAAGTCTGGCTTGGCCGCTCCTGCACCGATACCACAGGCTGTACAACAACAGTTTTGAAAGTAGACGCACTTTCCGACTATGTACATAGAACAGGTGACGCCCGCGACTAATGCATCCAGGCCAGAGTGAGCAGCACCCCCACCAGCACGAACGGCGCAAAGGGCTGTTTTTTTGACATGCCTGGCTCCAGATAACGAAGACGCGCCCTAAGCCTCTGACCCATATGCAGCCAGAGTCTTGGCGCCAGCAGCAGCCAGAGCGCACTGGCCACCCCGGCGCCGATGAAACCGCCGAGCAGGTGCGTACCATCCGTCGCAAGGCCCAGCGTCGCCATCAGCTTCACGTCGCCTGCCCCCATACGTCGCACTGCATAACCGGGCAAGGTGAAGGCCAATGCCAACAATAAAGCCCAGCCGCCCTGCACCGCCTCGGCCCCCAGCCAAGTAGTCCCTGTCCACAACAGATAGATAAGCGCCAGCACACCTGCGCCAACGGTCAGACCGTTGGCGATGTGGCGTTCTCGGGCATCCTGTGCTGCGCAAAGCGTCAGCCAGATGAGTAGGACAAGGCTTTGCATCCGGTAAAAAACGTCCGTTTTGGCTGAATGATTCTATGCTGACACTACGCAGTAATTGTCAGGGTAGACGCGCTCATGAAAACAGGCCTCCCCCGCAAACAAAAAGGTGCCGTGGCGATTGAGTTCGCCTTGGTGTTCGTGATTTTTTTCGCCGTGTTTTATGGGTTGGTCAGTTACAGCCTGCCGCTGTTACTGATGCAATCGTTCAATAAATCCACGGCTGAAGCGGTGCGCCGCAGTGTGGCGCTGGACCCGAGCACCGCCAATTACGACACCGCCGTGCGAACCGTTGCCACCACCGAACTGACCCGGCAACTGGCGTGGATTCCCGCCGCACTGAATTTCAACGTGGCCACCGACGCCAGCGCCACCTACACCGGCGGCGTGCTGACGGTCAGCATCAACTACCCCACCAGTAAACTGAATCAAGTGCTGCCGTTTCTGGTACTGCCAGGAATCGGCTCGGTGCCCAATCTGCCGGCGACCCTCACGGCCCAATCGAGCCTGCAATTTTGAGCTCCGGGGACAAACTCTTCGGGCGTCTGCTCAATCGTCACCCGCCACAGACCCCGAACACGCCAGACCCTGCGAGCGTGCAACGTGTCGGCTTGCAGCTGCATCTGAATGATGAAGGTCGAGTGATTCAGCTGAGCGGTCCGTTGCGGTATCTGCTGGCGCAACAAATACCCGACGCGCAGTCACCGCACCTGCTCGATTACCTCATGCCCCATAGCGCCCTGTCGGTCGAAGGCACGCCGGCCGAGTGGCAGGGACAGAGCCTGGACCTGGACTTTTTCAGCCTCGCCGGGCAACCGCTGCACCTGCGCGGCTGGGTGCAGCCGTTGGGCAAGGATTGGTTGTTGCAGCTGATCGACATCGGCGACCTGTTGCTCGAACGTCGACAAGCACGCAGCCGTGAGCAATGCCAGTTGCTCGCGGCGCAGGTCAGCGAACAGTTGCGCCTGTGCAGCCCGCCTCGTCTGCCCGAGGTGCTGGCGGAACAACTGCAAAGCCTGGCCCAGCGTTTTCAGATCCCGTGCATGGCCATGGCCTTGCTCGATGAACAGGCCGAGGGTTGGTTGATTCACCAGCAGTACGCGGCCTTCGATGCACCAAGGTTGTGGGAAACCCATCAACGCCTGGGCACCGGCCTCGACAGTTTGAATGGCTCAGTCCCCCAACAGCTGACACCCAGCGAGCACCCACGCCTGCAAAGCATCTTCGGCAATGCCGAAGGGTTCGCGGTGCCCTATCGCAATGCCCAGGGCGTGGTCGCGTGGTTGCTCTGTGGTTTCTACCCGGTGCAAGAACGTGCCCCCGACTTGAGCGAGCGCGACTGGTTGCAACTCACCGCCGCCCTGGCCGGGCCGCTGCTGGAGCGCTTGCGTGAACATCAACACCATCTGCAACTGGAGCGACTGGAGTCTCTGCAAGCCTTGCTCGGCACTGGCTGGTGGGAAATCTTCAGTGACCAGGCCCAGGTGCAACTGGCGCCGTCGCTTGCCAATGCGCTGAACCTGGCGAGCGCCCGCTTGCCGCTGCATGACTGGCTCGAACAGATCCACCCCGCCGACCGTGAAGAACTGACGATTCGCTTGCAAGCCTTGCAGGACGAAGGCGCGCCATTGCTGTTGTGCGTACGGCTGCATCGCCACGATTCGGTGCAAACACCGATCTGGTATCGACTGCAAGGCCAGGCATTGGGCATCGGTAAAAACCGCCGGCTGGTGGGTTTCATGCTCGACATCAGCGACATCAAGAACCAGCAGCAGAACGCCGCTGCCGCCCATGCCCGGCTGGACAACCTGATCGCCAGTTCACCGGCGGTGATCTACGTGCAGCGCTATGTCGAAGGGGCGCTGCAACCGACGTTTTTCAGCGACAGCCTGTTGCCATTGCTCGGCTGGTCGCTCGACGATTGCGCCGCGGGTGCGCTGGTGGAGCGGGTCCATCCCGAAGACCGCGACAGCTATTTCGAGCGTACCCGGCAACTGCTGCGCGAGGGTTCGGTGAGCGCCCGATATCGACTGCGCGACAGTCGCGGCGATTACCACTGGCTGCTCGACGAAGCCAAACTGCTGCGCGATGACCTCGGGCTGCCGGTTGAAGCCGTAGGCCTGTGGCTGGATGTCACCGAGGCGACCCTGGCCAGCGAGAAAGTCAAACAAAGTGAAGAGCGCTATCGGATCCTGGTGGAAGACTCTCCGGCGATGATCTGCCGCTACCGCCCCGACCTGACGCTGACCTTCGGCAACCGGCCACTGGCGACCTATCTGGAATGCCAACCCGAGCAGTTGCCGGGGGTGAATCTGGGCAGCTGGATGTCGCCGGAACAGCGCGAAGCGTTCCTTCAGCGGCTCAGTCGGCTGAGCCCGGAGTTCCCGGTCAGCACTGCGGAGATCAACCTGCAACTGCCGGGACGGGAACACGCCTGGTGGGTCTGGTCGGATCGCGGCGTGTTCGACGACCAGGGTCGTTTGCTGGAAATTCAGGCCGTGGGCCGCGACAACACTGAGGTCAGGCGCGCCCAGCAGCAGCTTACCCAGAGCGCGAAAATGGCCACCCTCGGCGAAATGGCCACCGGGCTTGCCCATGAAATCAATCAGCCGCTGAACGTGATGCGCATGGCCATCGTCAATGTGCTCAAGCGCCTGAGCAATGGCGATGCGCAAATCGATTACCTGACAGACAAGCTCAATCGCATCGACGCACAAGTTCAGCGCGCCGCGAAGGTGGTGGATCACATGCGGGTGTTCGGCCGGCGTTCGGAGGTCGAGCAGCAGCCGTTCAATCCGGTTCAAGCCATCGAGGGCACGCTGGCGCTGCTGTCCGAAGGCTTGCGCGGCAAAGGCATCGAGCTGCGGGTCAGCGAGAGCGGTTTTGATGTGCAGGTGCGCGGTTACGTCGATCAGCTGGAACAGGTGCTGATCAACCTGATGGTCAATGCGCGGGACGCGCTGCTGAGCAAACGCGAAGCCGACCGTGAGTTCAAACCGTGGATTTCGCTGTACGCCGAACGCGATGAACACGCGGTGCGGCTGTGGGTCGAGGACAACGGCGGCGGCATCGACCCACGGTTACTGGAGCGGATTTTCGAACCGTTCTTCACCACCAAACCGGTGGGTGTCGGCACCGGGCTCGGGTTGTCGGTGAGTTACGGCATCGTCGAGAACATGGGCGGACGGTTGAGCGTAAGAAACTCGGCCGAAGGCGCGCGGTTCTGTATCGAGTTGCCGATTGTCCCGGGCGATCAGATCACCAGCGACGCGCGCCCCGAGTGACAGCTGAGGTTGGCGCCGACGTCGACCTTGTTCAGGTCAATCCCCAGGCTGACCAGCAAGGTGTTGATCAAGCTGTCGAGCAACGGGTTGAGCACGCCGTTGATTGCGCTGACCAGCACACTGGTCACGCTGCTCAGGATCGCCCCCAGACCGCCGACGAGACTGCCCGACGGGCCATACATATCCACATGAAGGTTGACCGGGGTGTTGAGCAAGTTGCTGACGATGCTGCTGGTGGAAAATGAGTAGTAAAACGGCGGCTGGTTGATGTCCGGCAGGTTGTTGGCCGGTGGTGCGGAGTAGACATGGGGCATGTTGGTGTTCGCCGCCACACTGGTGTCGGCAACGACATCGAGGCCACCACCGACGCCAGGTACACGCGGATCGCAGGTGATGGGCACGAACAAAAATCTGCGACAAGTTTTGATGCCGATATCGATCAGCTTCAGCGGCTGCACCGTGACCGCCGGCGGTGTGGTGTTGCTGCCGAACATACTGGCGGCATCGATCCGGCCGATTTTCAGGTTCACCAGCGATGTACTGGTGTTGGTGGTCAGGGTTTTGCTGGTGTTGCTGACGCAGCTGTAGGCCGTGACGTAACTGTTGGCACTGGCGACGTCCAGCGCCACGTCGAGCCGTATCGGCCCCGGTAGCACGATGACGTCGGGCGTCTGACAGGGCACGCCGATGGCACAGGTCAGTGAGTTGAGCACCGCCACCAGATCGAGATCGAGCAAGGCGTTGAGGGTGTTGGTCAGCGGCCCTGCCAGGTCCGCCGCCGCATTGACCAGCGCCGCAATGGCGTCCAGCGCTGGCAAGTCGATTGACAATAACGTGCGAAGCTGTGCGGTTCTCACGTAGATCCGATTGGGCCCCAGCGGATCCAGCGCAGCGTTTTTCGGATTGCCGATCGCGGAGAGTTGCGGCGGCTCCAGTACCTGCACCCGGGCGGTGATTTGCGCCAGCCCCGCCAGATTGATCGGCACTGTCGCCACCACACCGTTTTTCTTGTTGGCCAGTTGCACGACGCCTTCGATCAGGTCGAACACACTCACAGTCGTCGCGAACGTTGAGATGTCGCTGCCGTTCTCGACGTGCAGCAGATTGCCCAACACCACAGTCGTGGAGCCAGCGGCCACCTTAAGGGCTTGCAGACCGACAATGGTCGCCGTCGCGCCGAGTGTGCCGCCGGGGTCCAGCACATTGACGGCGGTCTGGATCAACTGGCTGACGGCCACCGAAGCGCCCAATACCTGGTTATATCCGGCGGCGTTGAGGCCGAGGTCGACCTTCAGTCGATCAAGGTAACCCAGCAGGCTGATGTTGGTGTTCACCAACCCATCCCACCCTGCCACGGATACGTTCAGACTGCCGCCGAGCAAACCGCCGAACAGCGCATTAAGGGTGGCCGACTTGCTGCTATCGATGCTCAGCGCCGTGGTGCGCAGGGTCAGCGATGCCAGTGGTGGCGGCAGCGCCGCAACGGCGGTCGCCGTCAGGTTGAGGGTGGCCCCGGCCGGCGCACCGCCGAACAGGGCGCCAACGCCACCGGCGAAACTCCGCTGCACCGAATGACTGACGATCACCCGAATGGCTTCACTGCTGCTTGGGTTAGCCGCAAAAACCCGAAGATTGTTGGCGTCCAGGCTCAAGGTGCCACAGGCTACCGTCAGGTTGCGCGTGGGGTCAGGAAGGGTGAAGCCGTTGCGGTTTACGCTGGCAGTGGCATAAGCGGTGGCTGTGCCCCCCACGGCGCAATCACCGTTGCGCGTGGCAGCCTCCAGTGCGGCCATGTCGGCTATCCGCTGCAAGCTGCGTTTTTCCAGGTACAAACGGCCACTGTCGACCACGACCAGCAGGAACACCAGGGCCATGCCGAGGGTCAGCACCGCCATCAGACCGATCGCTCCCCGTTGCCGGGCCGGGCTACGAAACTGCAAGCAGGGAGACATGGCGCACTCCTTTGCCGGCGCACCGCCGCGGGCTACCTCCATTGATGAACAGCAGTGTAGACAAGGGTTTGCCGGATTGCTGGCAACTCGCCATCCCACCAACAAAAACCCAATGTGAAAATAGACTTATTGTGGGGCGTGTGTGGCGAGGGGCTTGCCCCTCGCCACAGGCTCGCCCCTACAGGGGGGCTGTCGTGTTGGTTAGTTCAGTGTTCAGCGCGGTGGATAGTTAGCCATTATCCGCCCGACCGTCTCGCGTATCGTATTGCTGCGGTCCTCTGGCTTCGGTGTACGGCTGAGGGTCTGCTCGTCGCTGCCGCGCCACACCAGTTTGCCGTCCTTGCCATCGAGCAGGTCGATCTGGATGGTCGCCACCTTGTAGCTGACGTTGCGGGTTTCGTTGTACATCGGCCCGCCCCAGTAGCCGTTCCACGGGCCACCATAACCGCCGCCATAGGAGGTGGTCACTTGTTGCTGGCGATCTTCAACGATCAGGTAGGTCTGCACCTTCAGGTCTGCCTTGGCGCCGGCGGCGGCCGGACGCAAGCCACGCTGATCCAGTTGATCGGCAACGGCCTGGCGGATGCGTTGCTCGGTCAGGTCACTCTTGATCCTTGGGTCGTCGGGACGGTACTGCACGGCGGGCTCTTTCCAGCTCCAGCTGCGATAGGCGGCAAAGTCGCGACTGGCATCGAAGTCATGATTGACCTGATTGGCGGCGCAGGCAGTGAGCAACGCGGCCATGGCCAGTAAAACGAGACGGCGGAACATGATTTTTCTCCGATAGAAGACATGCGCCTGCGAGGTGCTCCCTTATAGGGAGCTAACTAGGAGGATACGCCGACATGGCCTTTTCGACAGCTTCGCGCAGGGCATCGGCACGTTCGCTCTGGTTGCCCTGACTGCTGGTTTCGGCACTGGCACTCCACACCGGTTGACCGCTGCTCGCGTCGAACAGATCGACCCGCACCACCACGACTTGCACCTGATAAGTACGGACGACCGGCACGCTGTTGTACATGCCGTAACCCGTGCCGTAGCGGTTGTAACCACCGCCGTAATACCCGCCGCCATAGCCGCCACCGTAACCAGAGCCGTCCTGCACCTGGCGCAAGCGGGTTTCCAGATGCAGGTCGGCGCTGACCAACAGGTCCGCCGGGCGGTTGTCGTGCAGTGGGCGCAAGCCGCGTTGATCGAGGGCATTGCTGACGACTTCGGCCACCTGCGCCGAGTCGGCCCAGGCCGTGCCCGCAGGCAGGCGCCCGTTGAGCCAGGCCCAGCTGCGGTAGCGACCGTAATCCCGCGGCGCCGCCGGGTAGGCGCTGCGGTCGAAAGTGCCAGCGGCCTGGGGCGGTGCCGGTGGCAGGGGATTGGACGTCGCGATGTAAGGGTTGCTGCCCTGACAGGCCGCCAACCCGAGACAGATCACCAGTAAACCTGAACGACTATTCATTGCGCACTCCGGTCAGATCGGCCGACAGATCCAGTGCAAGTAGCGCCCAAGCCCGGCGAAGCTTGGGTGACGGCGGTGGGCCAGTTCCATTTCCAGCAAGTCGAGCAGTTCGGCGCGGGCCTGGAATTCCACCGGCATGTAGTCGTGAAAAACCCGCACTCCACTCTGGGTTTCGACCCGCCACAGACCCTCAAGTTGCGCTGCCAGCTCCCGTGGATCAAGCGGCTGTTGCGGCGTCAGGCTCTGCTTCTCGCCAGCCATGTCGTTCTTGCGCATCTTGCGGAAATGGCCCTTGAGCAGGTTGCGGTAGATCAGCGCATCGCGGTTATAGAACGCCAGGGACAACCAGCCGTCCGGCTTCGTCAGCTGATGCAACACCGGCAAAATCGCATGGGGTTCGGCCAGCCATTCCAGCACGGCATGGCACAGCACCAGGTCGTAGGGTTCGGTGAGCTGACCAAGCAAATCCTGCCATGGCGCCTGAATGAACGTCGCCGTCTGCCCGGCTTCGGCGAAACGCTGGCGAGCGCCTTCAAGCATCGGCTCGGCGGGTTCGGCCAGGGTCACCTGGTGACCGCGCTGGGCCAGCCACAACGACATGTGGCCCAGGCCGGCGCCGATGTCCAGTACGCGCAACGGGCGGTCCGGCAGGGTTTCGGCCAGGTCGGCCTGCAGCACTGCGAGGCGGATCGCCCCTTTGGCGCCACCGTAGATTTTTTCAGCGAAGCGGGTCGCCAACTGATCGAAATGACGGTCGCTCATCAGCTGAACCGCCGTTCGCTGTCCGCGAGCTTGCTGCGTACCACTTCATTCATGTCCAGCCCCAACTCGCTGCACAGCAGCAGTAGATACAGCACGATGTCGCCGATTTCCTGCCCGGCATGGGTCAGTTTGTCCGCCGGCAACTGGCGCGACTGGTCTTCGGTCAGCCACTGGAAGATTTCCACCAGCTCGGACATTTCCACGCTCGCGGCCATGGCGAGGTTTTTCGGGCTGTGAAATTGCCGCCAGTCATTGCGGTCACGAATGGCGTGCAGGCGTTCGGTCAGTTCAACAAGGTTCATCGGGCTCTCCTGAAGGCGTATAGCTTCAGGGGGATGACGGGTGAAGGCAAGTGGCAGCGTTGTGCCTGCGTACTTGCGCCATACTCAAAAAAATCGCAGCCTTCGGCAGCTTCTACGGGAACCCGGGAGCACGATCGATAGCCCAAGGCTCGGATCTGGCAACCACGCCACCACTCCATCAGGACGAACACATGCAGGTAGAAAGCTTTTTCGAATGGCTCGGCCAGGCAATCGGTTCAGTCATTCGCTTTATCATCGATGCCCTCAGTGGCCTGTTCAATCTGTTGAGCAACGCCAGCAAAAATTTTGTCGATGGGCTGGCCCAGGCATTGGGCATGGACACTTCGATCATCAGCATCATCACGTTGATCCTCGGGCTGATGCTGCTGTGGGCGGCGATCCGCGCCTTCATGAACGTGTCGATCATCATGGGGATTATCTGGTTGCTGCTGGGGTTGTGGTTGCTGAGCTGGATCATTCACTAAGGCTGCCACACAGGCTCGCTTCCACAATGGATCGATGCAGATTCCGAGTACGTCGCTACAATGCAGGCGCCCCCAAGGAGCCTGCATGTCCAACCTGATTGCCGACTGGCGCGACCGTCCGACCCATCGTCGTGTCTGGGCGCTCGCCGCCCCGATGATTCTCTCGAACATTTCCGTACCGCTGGTGGCGCTGGTCGACAGTACCGTCATCGGTCACCTGCCCTATGCTCATCAGCTCGGCGCCGTCGCGGTGGGCGCCAGTCTGTATACCTTTCTCGCCTGGGCCATGGGCTTTCTGCGCATGGGCTCCACCGGGTTCGCCGCACAGGCTGCCGGGCGTGGGGATGGCGCTGCGTTGCGGCAGATTTTGCTGCAAGGTCTGTTGTTGGCCATGGGCCTGGCCATTCTGTTGGGGGCGTTGGGCGTGCCGTTGAGCGGGGTTGCGTTGCACTTCATGCAACCGTCGGCGGAGCTGGATCAACTGACCCGCGAGTTCTTCCACACACGGCTGTTCGGCCTGCCGGCGGCGCTGTCCAGCTATGCGCTGGTCGGCTGGTTTCTTGGCACCCAGAATGCCCGGGCTCCGCTGGCGATTCTGCTGAGTACCAACCTGGTCAATATCGCACTCAATTTGTGGTTTGTGCTCGGCCTGGAGTGGGGCGTGGTCGGCGCGGCACGGGCCTCGGTGATCGCCGAGTGGACCGGCGCGCTGATCGGCCTGTTCATGACCCGCAAAGCCCTGCGCGCCTATCCCGGCCATATTGCCTGGGCCGCGCTGGCGTTGTGGCAGAGCTGGCGCCCATTGTTGGCGGTCAACCGCGACATCTTCATTCGCAGCCTGGCGTTGCAGTCGGTGTTTTTCCTGATCACCGTGCAGGGCGCACGACTGGGCGATGCCACGGTCGCCGCCAATGCGTTGCTGCTCAACGGCCTGTTGCTGACCGCCCATGCGCTGGACGGTCTGGCCCACGCCGTGGAAGCCCTGTGCGGGCATGCCATCGGCGCTCGCGACCGTGATGCCCTGCGCCGCTCACTGGTGGTGGCGTGCGGCTGGTCGTTGTTGGCAAGCCTGGGGTTTGCCTTGCTGTTTCTGTTCGCCGGGCACCTGTTCATCCAGATGCAGACCAACATCCAGAGCGTGCGCGACACCGCCTTCATCTATCTGCCGTACCTCGCCGCGCTGCCGCTGATTGCGGTCTGGAGTTACCTGCTCGACGGCCTGTTCATCGGCGCCACCCGCGCCCGGGAAATGCGCAACGGCATGCTGTTGACGGTGATCCTGCTGCTGCCCTTCGCCTGGATGCTGCAAGGCTTGGGCAACCATGGACTGTGGATAACCTTCCTGCTGTTCATGATGCTGCGCAGCCTGACCCTTGGCACATTCGCCTGGTACTTGCGCAAGAACGACGGCTGGTTAAAAGGATAACGAGCGACACACCTTCAACCCGTTCAGGGTTGATCGTTCTGCCACAGGTTGCGCAGGCTATCGAGACGCTCCTGCTGGGTGGTTCCCGATAACGGCTGCCCCGGCACGGCGTCAGGGTGCTGCAAGCGCAGCCATAACCAGCCATCGAGCACCGGGCGCTCACTGAAACCCAGCGCCAGCCCTTCCTGCAGGTGAGCCCACAAGCTGTTGTAGTCGGTGCCGGTGGATCGGCTCCAGCGCCAGGCATGCTGCTCCAGCAGGCAGGTCTGCAAGGTGTCTCGCTGACGCGAGCTGAGGTTTTCTTCGATGGCCAGCGGCCTGACGGCAAGCCGTGGATTGAACAACTGCTGCCAGCCCAGACAGCCAATGGCCCGATCGGCCCAGGTGCCGCCGAACCAGCGTAACTGATCGATCGGACCGAGCCAGCGACTCAGCTCCTGCGCATCGCAGGCATCGAAAAAGTAACTCGCCGTTTGAGGGTTGTAGTAACTCAACAAGGCCCGGTGATGCAGGCTGAAGGTGACGGTGAGCATGCGGCGCAAATGCTCCAGCAGCTGTGATGAAGAGGCGTCACTGACCAGCAGCAACCCGCCCCATGTGTGTGGCTCACTTGAGTACAGCTCGACGAGTGCCGGGCATTCGCGAAGGTCGACCAACACTGGCCCGTGCTCACGCAACGGATGAAACTCGGTGCCTTCGAACAGCCAGAACCATCGGACATGAGCAAACTGTTGCCGCAACATCGCACCGGCCCGAGGCACGCCCGGTACATCGAGCAACAGCCATTGCGGGGTCGAGTCGGGCGCCTGAACGGCAATCATGCCGCACCGCTCTGACCAGGCTGCGTCGCTGCCCGGCAAGTGCATAAGGATTGCGCGCAATGACTGAAACTGCCCCCACCTGGCAGCAGACACAGGAGTACCAAGGGTTCGCTGGATTGCAGCAAGCCCGATAAACCATCAACCGCGCGGCTGGCTTCAGTGGTCGAGGCGGATAGCCGGTCGGCCATGGCTGACGCTGCGCTGGACGGTGCTCCGGGAAGAAATCCGCTGATCAAGGGTTGATCAGGATCACCTTCGATAAAGCTCACCAGCACTTGCGTGCCCTCACTCAAGGGCATGACACCCGCGTTTTCCAGCTCGCCAGACAACGGCAACCAACAGTGGCTGGGAGCTGCGCCTTCGCCCTGATAAAGCCAGTCAAACTGCACGGCAACCGGTCGGGAGGGATCGGGGCGAGACTCACCGACGTCGACTACCCATCCCCTTTGCAGGCTGTGCATCCTGGGTTTCACATCTGGATGAGCGGCAATGAAAGGCACCTCCTGCAAAACGACGCGCAGCTGGTTGCGATACAAAAAATCCGGCTGTTGTCCTCCCTGATGCTCGACATGAGTCAATAGCCAGAGACGATTCCAGTCCGCATACGGATGACCAGACAACGGCATCAGTTGACCGCTGCGCAGCGTTGGCAGGTTCGTCTGCCCCTCGGCAATCTGCCCGCAGCCATGAAGCTTGAACTGATGCACTCCCGGTCGTTCGCTTTCATCCTCGAAGACCCTCTCTTCGCCACGGCGAAACTGCCCCGGACCGTCGCCCAAGACCAGACAATGCCCGCGCGCACGGTGCTCGAAGTAGTAATGAAGCCGCTCCTGGGCGCATAGACGCTGGAAAAACTGCAGGTCCGACTCCCGGTACTGCGTGCAGAAATCACGGGACGGGTAATCGCCGCTCAGGTCGAAACGACGATCCTTGCCGGCAATGCCGTGCTCCTTGAGCACCTGGGCGAGAATGTCCGGCACAGAACGATCGCTGAAAATGCGCTGAGTGAAGCGCTGGGCCAGGCAAGCAAGCCTCGGGCCCAGACGCACACGACAAAGCCTGGGCTCATTGCCATGGCCGGGTTGAACGAGACCAAGCAACTGTCCGTGAATACCCTCCCCCTGCGGCCCGAAGTGCAAAAAGGCCGAGCGGTACAGCAGGCTTGCGAGGTCCAGCGTCGGGTCATCGTTCAGCAGATCCACGTCGAACGCAAAAGGCTCGCTGATCGCTTCACTACCGGTAAAGGCCAAGACCTCAAAGGGGTCGGGAAGACCCGCTATATCCAGACGAAATGACGGCTCGTTGACTGAATCGAACATCGGCGATTCTCTACAGGAGGGGCGGCCGGGGATTCTCGCTGAGAGACATGGCCGAGTAGAGTGCCGAAGTACAACTTAGGAAATGACCTACGTGAAAAGAAGACCACATCGCTTGGATTGCTAGGAATGTGGGTCATTTCGCGTGAAAAAAGAGAAGCCCCGCACCAGGTCATCTGAAATTTCCGCAACGTATGGAGAATTTTCAGACAACCCGATGGGCGCGGTGCCTTACCTCAAGAAGACAGGTAAGACGAACGGGTCAGGCCCAGACGCAAGGCATCGAGGAACTGGGTGCGCTCGCTGGCGCTGATGCGGGCACTGGCGCACTTGTCGCGGTAGTGGGTCATCAGTTCTTCCGGCGACAAGTGCACATAACGCAGCATGTCTTCGATGGTGTCGTGGGTTTCGATACCGGCGTGGTAAACGCTGCCGTCAGCATTCTGATAGATGTTCACCGAGTCGGTGTCACCGAACAGGTTGTGCATGTCGCCAAGAATTTCCTGGTAGGCACCGACCAGGAAAATCCCCAGCAGGTAGTCTTCACCCTCGTTCAGACCGTGCACCGGCAGGCTGGTCTCGATGCTCTGCTCGTCGACGTACTGCTTGATCTTGCCGTCGGAGTCGCAGGTCAGGTCTTGCAGCACGGCACGGCGCAGCGGCTCTTCGTCGAGACGGTGCAGCGGCAGGATCGGCAGGACCTGGCCGATGGCCCAGGTGTCCGGCAGACTCTGGAATACCGAGAAGTTGCAGATGTACTTGTCGGCCAGCTTGTCGTTGAGTTCGTCGAGCACCTGACGGTGGGAACGCTGACGGGCCTTCAACGAGTTGTGCAGGCGGCGGCAAACGGCGAAGTAGCATTGCTCGGCCAGGGCTTTTTGCGCCAGGGTCAGCTTGCCATCGGCGTACTGGGTGGCCACGTCGCTCATGTAGTGCGTGGCGCGCCAGTAGGTCTCGGTGACCATTTCGATGTCGGTCGGGCCGAGCAGGTCAACCAGCCACTGCACGGTTTCCGGCAGTTCTTCCTTGTTGTCGATCTTCGGCACGTCGTCGTTGTGTTTCTCGACGTCGGTCACCTGCACCACCAGCATCGCGTGGTGGGCGGTCAGGGAACGGCCGCTTTCAGAGAAGATGTTCGGGTGCGGCAGGCTCTGCGCGTCGCAGAATTCCTTGAGCATTCCGACCACGACACCGGCGTAATCGTCCATGTCGTAGTTGATCGAACTGGCGTTACGCGAGTGAGTACCGTCGTAGTCCACGCCCAAACCGCCGCCGACGTCGATGTGATCGACCGGCAGGCCAAGGTTGCGCAGTTCGCCGTAGTAACGAATCGCTTCCTTGAAGCCGTGCTGGTAGTCCGCCAGGTTGGCGATCTGCGAACCCATGTGGAAGTGCAGCAGGCGAATGCCCTGGTCCAGGCCTGCGGCACGGAAACGCTCGACCACCGACAGCAGTTGCGCCGCCGAAAGGCCGAACTTGGATTTTTCGCCACCGGTGTCTGCCCACTTGCTCGACGCCAGGGACGACAGACGCACACGCAGGCCGACCTGCGGCTTGACCTTGAGCGACGCCGCTTCTTCGATCACCAGACCGACTTCGGATTCTTTCTCGATCACGATGAACACGTTGTGGCCGAGCTTCTGGCCCATCAGCGCCAGACGGATGAACTCGCGGTCCTTGTAACCGTTGCAGACAATGGTGCCGCCCTTCGGCGCCAGTGCCAGTACCGCCAGCAGCTCAGGCTTGGAGCCAGCTTCCAGGCCGATCGATACGTTCTGGGTGGCGATGATGTTTTCGATCACCGCTTCCTGCTGGTTAACCTTGATCGGGTACAGCGCGGTGTACTTGCTCTGGTATTCCAGGCGCTCGATGTTGGCATCGAACGCGCCGGTCAGCTGACGCACGCGGTCTTGCAGGATGTCTGGGAAACGCACCAGCAGCGGCAAGGACAAACCGCTTTTGCGCAGTTGGTCGACTTGCTCGAACAGGTCGATAGGCGAACTGGTCGGGCCGTTCGGACGAACTTCGACGCGACCGGCGTCATTGATCGCGAAATACCCGGCCCCCCAATGGCGAATCCCGTAAACACTGCGGCTGTCCGCAACTGTCCATTGGCTGCCATCGTCTTTGCGTGTGCGTCTTACGGACATCGAAGTCCCCTATAAAGAAGTCATAGAGCGTCGCCTTGAGTTCAGGCCGGCGCAGTCTAAAGAATGAAAATGACGTTTCGTCAACGAGGGGGTAGACCTCGCTGACCGCAGTGAGTTTAGAAACCGGTCTTGAACAGGCTCTGTGAAAACCATGGAGACGACGCCAGACCAGAATGAAATCAGGACTGGATCAAGCCGCGGGTGGTTTTCACAGAGGCTGCTAGCCGCCGGACTTCTTCGCTTTGAAACCGTGTTTGATCAGCTCAGCCAAGAGTAGCTCGACATGATCGCCCTGGATTTCGATGATCCCGTCTTTCAACGCCCCACCGGTCCCGCAACGTTTCTTCAACGTGGTGGCCAGTTCCTTGAGCGCGTCTTCGGCCAACGGCACTCCGGTGATGGTCGTCACCGTCTTGCCGCCACGGCCCTTGCTTTCGCGACGCACGCGAGCGATGCCGTCGCCGGCCGGGATAACGGTTTGTTTGCAGATGCAGGCATCCACCGGTTTACTGCATTCCGGGCAATGACGACCTGCGTCGGTGGAAAATACCAGGCCACCAAGGGCGGCGAAGGATGCGGCTTTTTTGGCCACCGGCAATCCTCTTGGGAGGACAAAGACTGATCGCAACCTTGGGCAAGGTTATCGACCGCGAAGCCCCACTCAGGCAGGGGCAGCGCTACTGAGCCGGGCACTGCCGGTTCAGTTTGAAAAGGTCGCGCAGTGTAACGGCAAAAAGCCGACTTGCTAAGAGCCAATCGGCGCCAATTTACAGCTCTTTTGCGACGTCATCCCCTTGGGCGCGAAGATAGCGCTTCAGGGCTGCCAAAGAGTCCGGGCAGTACGGCTTTTGCTGGATTTCCAGCAGGACCTGATCGATCGGGATAAAGCGCGCTTCCAGCACCTCTTCCGGCTGCAGGATCAATGGACCGTCCCACACCGCCGAAAACGCCGAACACCAGAGCCGGTTGCCGGTGTCCTCGAAGAAAAAGTGATCGTGGGCGGTCAGTTCCACACCGCTCACCCCCAGCTCTTCTTCCAGCTCACGGGCCGCCGATTCGGCATAAGTCTCGGTGGCCAACACCATGCCGCCGGCCGCCACGTCCCAGTAACCGGGATAAATCGCTTTGCTCAGGGTGCGCCGGTGAACGCACAGCTCACCGGCAGAATTGAACAGCATGATGTAGGTGCCGCGCCCGATCAGCCCACGCTCACGCAGGTCGGAGCGGACCAGGGCGCCGAGCAGGTTGTCCTGTTCGTCGACCCAGGCGATCTGTTCGGCATCGGAGGCCGCGCGGTGGGCGGCCTCTTTAGCGCTATCTACCATGACTCAGCCCTGATTGAGCAGTTGACGCAAGTCGATCACCGCGGCGTTGGCCCGGGAGATGTAATTGGCCATGACCAGCGAGTGGTTGGCCAGCACACCGAAGCCGCTGCCGTTGAGGATCATCGGGCTCCAGACCGGCTCTTGCGAAGCCTCCAGCTCACGGATGATCTGGCGCACGCTGACCGTAGCGTTTTTCTTCGCCAGCACATCGGCGAAGTCGACTTCGATGGCACGCAGCAGATGGGACAATGCCCAGGCCTGACCACGGGCTTCGTAGAACACGTTATCGATCTGCATCCACGGGGTTTCAACGACTTCTTCGTCAACCTGCGGCACCTGGCCGAGCGCCGGGACTTCGGTTTTCAGCGCAGTGTTGAGCTTGACCCGGCCAACGCTGGCCGACAGCCGTTGCGACAGCGAGCCCAGACGAGTCCCTACATCACCCAGCCAGTTGTTCAGATTGTCGGCGCGGGCGTAGAACAGCGCGCTCTTCTGGTCCGGCCCCGACAGGCGTGCCTGATAGCGGCTCAGGGAGTTGATGCCTTCCTGATACTCGGACTCACTGGATGGCAGCACCCAGCTCTTGTTGTCGAAGTTGAAGCGCGGCTCGGCCTTGGCCAGGTCGGCGTCTTCGGCGGACTGCGACTGGGAACGGGCGAAGTCTTTACGCAGCGCACGGCTCAGGTCGCGGACCTGGACCAGCACGCCATATTCCCAGCTCGGCATGTTGTCCATCCATAGACCCGGCGGGAAACGGTCGTTGGAAATATAGCCACCCGGTTTGGTCAGCAAGGTACCGGCGACGGTCTTGAGGGTTTCCACCGTGGTGTACCCGACGACCATCTGCTTGCCTTCTTTCTCGGCCGCCATCTGGGCATTCTGCTGAACCGGGAACAGCGCGGGTTCCTGGCTCCAGTACCAGCCCAGCGCGATAGCCACCAACAGGTAAAGGCAAATCAGAGTGGCCAGCGCCCGACTGAACAACAGGCCACCAAAATAACTGCGGGTGGCCGATTTCGGTTCAGCGGCACGCTCAGGCGCGCTGCCCGTGCGGTTCTTCCAGTCCAGCATGGCGATATCCTTTCAATCACTTGAGTTCATCGGTTCGACTACAACCCTACGCCATCGTGCCTTTATTTGCCGCGCATTAAATCCTGCGGGACACAGCGAGCCATACAATGACTGCAATCGAAGCCATCACTATAAATGAAGCACAGCGTTGAGCCTATGCGACCAGTCGGTCGGGAACTGAATGATGTCGCTTTGCAGATTATTGACGTAGGACACTCATGCAATTGAAAAGAGGTGCTAGCATAGAGCCACCAGTCGATCTCAGCATGCACCCTAACTAGTAGTCAGGATATGACCGAGCCAGAAGACCCCAGCCGTGAGCGCCTCAAGCACCACTTTGCCCAGCGGGTAATTCATCAGGCACGTCAGATTCTTGAGATATGGCAACGCCTGCAACGCAACGAATGGTCCATCACCGACTTGTCGGAGCTGAGCGAGGCCAATCTGCGCCTGCTGCGCTTTGCCGAACGATTCGAACAACCGGAACACACCCTGCTGGCCCGTCATATCGGCCAGTCGCTGGAGGCCGTCGACGCCAATCGCGGACGCCTGAGCAGCGGATTGATCACTGACCTCAACCGCCTGATGCAGCGTTTGTCCCGCACTGGCCTGCGCCATGGCGATCAGCTCGAACACACCTTCCTGCCACCGCTGCGCAAGCCGATCTACGTGATGCTGCAGGATCACGACCGGGCCGAGCGGCTGGCCAAGCAACTTGAATTCTTCGGGCTCAGCGCCCAAGCCCTCGACAGCGTCGCCGCGTTCCGCGCCTCGATGGTCGAGCGTTTGCCGGCGGCGATCGTGATGGATGTCGACTTCAGCGGCGCCGGCATCGGCCTGAAACTGGCGGCCGAAGCCCAGCAAGGCCTGGAGCAGCCCTTGCCGCTGTTGTTTTTCAGCCTGCACGAAACCGACACCCCGACCCGCCTCGCCGCCGTGCGCGCCGGCGGCCAGGAGTTTCTCACCGGCACCCTCGAAGCCTCGAGCCTGCTGGAAAAGATCGAAGTGCTGACCTGCGTCGCCCAGTACGAACCTTATAAAGTGCTGATCATCGACGACTCCCGCGCCCAGGCCTTGCACACCGAACGCCTGCTCAACAGCGCCGGGATCGTCACGCGGACCTTGATCGAACCGATCCAGGCCATGGCCGAACTGGCGGATTTCCAGCCAGACCTGATCATCCTCGACATGTACATGCCGGCCTGCACCGGTACGGAACTGGCCAAAGTGATCCGCCATAACGACCGCTATGTCAGCGTGCCGATCATTTATCTGTCGGCCGAAGACGATCTGGACAAGCAGCTCGACGCCATGAGTGAGGGCGGCGACGACTTCCTGACCAAGCCGATCAAGCCGCGACACCTGATCACCACCGTGCGCAACCGTGCGGCGCGGGCGCGCAATCTGAAAGCGCGGATGGTGCGCGACAGCCTGACCGGTTTGTACAACCACACCCACATTCTGCAATTGCTCGAAGACTGTTCATTCCGCGCCCGTCGCGAAAACAAACCGCTGAGCTTTGCGATGCTCGACATCGACCACTTCAAACGGGTCAACGACAGCCACGGCCATCCCATGGGCGACCGGGTGATCAAGAGCCTGGCGCTGTTCCTCAAGCAACGGTTGCGAAAGACCGACTTCATCGGCCGTTACGGCGGTGAAGAGTTCGCCATCGTCATGCCGGACACCGATATTGAATCGGCCTACAAGGTGCTCGATGAAATCCGTCAGCGCTTTGCCGAAATTCACTACCCCGCGCAGCCCCAGGACCTCTGGTGCACCTTCAGTGCCGGCGTCGTCGAACTGCACGAAGGCTCCGACAGCCTGATGATGGCCACACAGGCAGACGAGGCGCTGTACCGCGCCAAGGACGCCGGACGCAACCGCGTGCAAGCCGCGCGGGAGTCAAAGCAAAGTGCCACTTTTTCATCGGAATCGACCGATTCGGTCATAACGCTGTAACAGAAACGCAATAACTTCAGGCACTTACCATTCTGCCGTTGGTAGCCCGCAATGCGCCTGAAGCTGTTGACCAATCTCAATACCCTCCTTCTGGTCGCCGTTTGCGTAGCCCTCGGCGCTACCCTCTGGTGGTCGCAAAAAGCCCTGGAACGCCCCTACCTGTTGATGGAGCGTTATCTGGGCCTGTCTCAGCAGTTTCAAAATGAAGTGGCGCGTAACGTCGAGGATTACCTGGCCAGCGGCGATGCCCTGCGCCTGAGCAGCGCGAGCCAGGCCATCGACAGCCTGCAAAAGGAGCTCGGCGAATTACCTCCAGCCCTGGCCGATACCTTGCGCCCCAGCCTGTCGAACCTGGACGAGTTCAGCAAAACGGACTTGCTGGCTGCCGGCAAACTCGCCGGCGATCCCCAAGCCCTGCTGCTGCAAGCCGAGCGCGAGCTCGGCGCCAGCCTCGATCAGCTCAGCCAGTACGCCAACGGCAACGCGGCGTACCTGACGCCTTTGCTCGCGGCTTCCCAGCATCTGGGCAAGTTGTCTTTGGCCCGGGACAAACTGGTCAGCAGCGGGCGCAGCGAACTGGCCGCCAATGTCGAGCGCGAAGTTGCCAGCATCCGCGTTCAGGCTGAACAATTGAACACCTTGCCGCTGCTGGGGGTGACTGCCAGCAGTGAATCGAACACTGATGACTTCTCCGCCATGATGGGCCTGGAGAACAGCGAGAAAGCCGTTGCCGAAGATGCCGGTGTCAGCCTCAAGCGTGAACTCAACAGCCTGCTCACCCGCTACCCGGCTGAACTGGCACGCACGCGCGAACAGATCCAGAAACGCGCCGACCTCAGCGCCGCGACTCACTTGAAAATCACCGCCGTGCAGCAGGCCATCGCCGGGCTGGAACCGGTAGTGCGCGCCCAGCACGGGCAAATCCAGGGCGAAGTGCGGTTGATGCAGGGCGTAATGATCGGGCTGATTCTGCTGATCGCCTTGCTCATCGATACCTTGCAGCGACGCCTGGCCCGAACCCTGACCAATCTGGCGCCAGCCCTTTCGACCTGGGCCGAGGGCGATTTCAGCCGAGACATTCAACTGGGCGCGACAAACCGCGAACTGCATGACATTCAAGCCTCGCTCAATCGCTTGCGCGCCTATCTGGTCGACCTGGTGGGAACCATTCGCCTCAACGCCGAGCAGGTCGCCGGCAGCAGCCGGACGCTGGCCGAATTGAGCAACGACCTGCACAGCGGCGCCGAGCATCAGGCCGGCGACACCGCGTTGATCCGCGACTCTCTCGGCGAACTCGAGGCGACGATTCAACAAGTCGCCGGTGACGCTAGCCAGGCCGCGGACGCCAGTCGTCATGCAGGCCTTGCAGTGGAGCACGGTCAGAAAGTCATCGGCCTGAGCCTCACCGGGCTGCATGCGCTGGTGGGTGAAGTGCAAGGCAACGCACAGATGATCGAACATCTGGCCGAAGAGTCGGCGACCATCGGCGGCGTGCTGACGGTGATTCGCTCGATCGCCGACCAGACCAACCTGCTGGCCCTGAACGCCGCCATCGAAGCGGCCCGCGCCGGGGAGATGGGCCGAGGGTTTGCGGTGGTGGCCGAAGAGGTTCGTTCACTGGCACAGCGCACCGCCGGTGCCACCGCCGAGATTCAGACGCTGATCGCCGGCCTGCAAACCGCCGCGCGGCAATCGGTCGAAGGCATGCGCGCCCAGGTCGAACACGCCGAAGCCACAGCCAACCAGGCCCAGGCCGCCGACGGTGCACTGGATAAAATCGTCGGAGCGATCCAGACCATTTCCGACACCGCCGTGCGCATCGCCGATGTCACAGCCCAGCAGAGCGGCGCCGTCAGCGAAATCCGCGATCACAGTGAGCGGATTCATCAATTGGGTGGGGATAACTTGCTGAGGATTGGTGAAGGGCGCAGCCAAGGCGAACATTTACTGACATTGGGTGGGCAGTTGCATACAGCGGTGCAGGCATTTCGGGTTTAAGGGCTCGGGCCTGAACGCTACCAACGAGCAAGATTATCGACACCTGAGTTCTTGTATGAAAACTCCTGTTTATCTATACGGTGCTTTTTAGTCATCGTTTTGATGCTAGAGTTTAGCGCTTCAATCAATCGAGCGTGCACAGGAGTGCGAGGCTCCTTTTGGCGATGATCCTGCGGATCAGGAATGGATCAAGAAGGGAGTCAGGTATGCCCGTTTCAGGAACTACTAAAAACACTGCATACACAATCGCCACCTCCTCCCTGCTAGCTGTATGCCTGGCTTATATCGGCTGGACATGGCTCATGTCTTCCGGCAACCCGGTGCTGACCGATGTAGTACTTAAACTACCCCTTGGCGAAAACGGCTTCATCTATGGCGTCAAGGATGATCGAGGCGGAGCAACAGTACCGTTCAGCTATCGATACTATGTCTATCGCGAACTGACATCCAACGAGCAAATAGCGTCTGAACTCAAGACCGCTGGTCCGTTTTTAGTCACCCGAGATCCAGCCATAAAGGTCGATATCCAAGGTTCAACTATCAATGTATCGACCCACCAGGAAGTCTATGAGTATCACAGCAGCACGCTGTTTCGACATACCAACAGTAACCACTACACCCCTGTAACAATCAACTTGTGTAAACACTCCAGCGATCAACCAACAAAGTAAGCCGGAAGCCTGACTGAAACACCTCCCTGCAGGAGCTGCCGAAGGCTGCGATCATTTGATGTTGATCCTGGCGGCGGATCGAGCGTTGAAGATCAAAGTCAAAATATCGCGGCCTTTGGCAGCGCCTACGGGAGATCGGCGTAGTCGCATACATTGCACACTCAGCTATCATGCCCGCACCTCCAATACGCGAGATTGTCATGCGCCGTTTGCTCTGCCTGCTGTTTTTAGTGCTCGCCCTGCCGGCCTCCGCCGCCGGGTTGCTGGACAGTCGCCCCAGTTCCACCCTGGGTTCGATCAACAACAGCGCCGATTTCCTGCCGGTGCGCGAAGCCTTTCAGTTGAGCCTGGTAGAAAGCACGCCGCAATCGATCAAGCTGCGTTTCGTCGCCACCGAGGGTTACTACCTCTACCGCCATCGCTTCCAGTTTCGCGCAGATCCGGCCGACGTTGGCCTCGGCGCAGCTCAACTGCCCAAGGGCGAACAAAAGCACGATGAATACTTCGGCGACGTCGAGGTTTACCACGGCATTCTCGATGTAGAGCTGCCGCGCACCGATCCCCGCGCCTTTACGCTGGCCGTGACCTATCAGGGCTGCGCCGACAAAGGCCTGTGCTACCCGCCCGAGACAGAGCGCCTGAGTATTGATGGCAGCGGCACCACGACCACAGATTGGGGCTGGCGCGAATTGGCGCTGTTCTTCCTCGCAGGCCTCGGCCTGACCTTCACCCCCTGTGTGCTGCCGATGCTGCCGATCCTCTCCGGGGTAGTCCTGCGCGGGCAGATCGGCGGTTTACGTGGCTTCAACCTGTCGCTGGCTTATGTGCTGCCGATGGCCATCTGCTTCGCCCTGCTGGGTGCCTTGATGGGCATGTTCGGCGCACAGCTTAATCTTCAGGCGCGCTTGCAATCGGCTTGGGTGCTGGTGCCGTTCGCGCTGTTTTTCGCGGTGTTTGCCTTGGCGATGTTCGGGGTGTTCGAACTGAAACTGCCCTACGCCATCAGCAGCCGCCTGGACCGGATCGCCGGGCGCACCGAAGGTGGCTCACTGTGGGGCGCGGCGGTGCTGGGCGTGGTGTCGAGCCTGCTGGTTTCGCCCTGCGTCTCGGCCCCCTTGGCCGGTGCGCTGCTGTACATCAGCGCCAGCGGCGATGCCTTGGGCGGCGGGTTGAAACTGTTCATGCTTGGCCTGGGCATGGGCGCGCCGCTGTTGCTGGTGGCGACTGGCGGCGCGGCCTGGTTGCCGAAAAGCGGGCCGTGGCTGATCTACGTGAAAAACGCGATTGGTGTGCTGCTGCTGGGGCTGGCGATCGGTTTGCTCAGCCGAGTATTGCCGGGCCAGATCACCTTGCTGTTGATCGGCTTGCTCGCCGGTGGCGTCGGGTTGTTCATGGGCGCGCTGGAGTTCGTCTATAAACCGCCGAGAAAACGCCTGGGGCAATTGCTGGGGATGTTTCTGCTGTTTTATGCACTGGCCTGTTGGTACGGCGCGTTCAGCGGTCAGTCCGATCCGTTCAACCCCATTGGCCAGCCGCATATCGTCGCCAGCAACGAGCAGCAACCGCAAATCACCAGCGCCTGGCAAACCATCACCACTCCATCCGAACTGGATCGCGTCCTCGCCGAAGCCAAATCCTCCGGCACGCCGCTGCTGCTCGACTGGTACGCCGACTGGTGTATTAGTTGCAAAGTCATCGAACACCAAGTGCTCAACGATGCCAACGTCGTCGAACGTCTCAAAGGCTATCGACTGATCCGCTTCGACATCACCGCCAGTAACACCGAACAGCGCGCCCTGCTCGACCGCTACAAGCTGTTCGGCCCGCCGGCGCTGATGTTTTTCGGCAGGGACGGCGCCGAACGCACCGATGTGCGAGTGATCGGCGAGATAAACGCCACGGACTTCGCCGAACGTGTTGCGAAAGCAAATGACCGGATTTAATCACCCGGTCACATATTTCGCGCAAACATCGGCCATCGTGCTGCCTATTGCATAGAACTGGACAGTCACAAAGGCTTTGCGGCATAGTCGCCTGGTTCTGACAATTGCACACGGATCACAAAGGAGCAGCAGATGGCGACCCTATTGGTTTTGCACGGCCCTAACCTGAACCTGCTCGGCACCCGGGAACCGGGCGTCTATGGTGCAACCACCCTGGCACAAATCAACCAGGACCTGGAACAGCGGGCGCGCAATGCCGGCCACCATTTGCTTTACCTGCAAAGCAACGCCGAGTACGAATTGATTGACCGCATCCACGCTGCTCGCGGCGAAGGTGTGGACTTCATTCTGATCAATCCAGCAGCTTTTACGCATACAAGTGTCGCATTACGTGACGCGCTGCTGGCGGTGAGCATCCCATTCATCGAAGTGCATTTGTCTAACGTGCACAAACGCGAACCTTTCCGCCATCACTCTTACTTCTCCGATGTTGCGGTGGGAGTGATCTGCGGCCTTGGCGCCAGCGGTTATCGACTGGCCCTGGAGGCCGCACTAGAGCAGCTTGAAAGACAGGCAACGGCTTGAACAACAAGCGTTAAACGCCCCTGACCGACCCTTGGGAGTTGATGATTCATGGATATCCGTAAAGTTAAGAAACTGATCGAATTGCTGGAAGAGTCCGGCATCGACGAGCTTGAGATCAAGGAAGGCGAAGAGTCCGTACGCATCAGCCGTCACAGCAAGACGCCGGCTCAGCAGTACTACGCACCGGCTCCGATGCATGCACCGGCACCGGCGCCAGTTGCTGCCGCCGCTCCGGTTGCTGCCGCTGCACCTGCGGCTCCAGCTGCGCCTACGCTGAACGGCAATGTTGCCCGCTCGCCGATGGTCGGCACGTTCTATCGCAAATCCTCGCCGTCCTCGCCGTCCTTCGTTGAAGTCGGCCAGACCGTGAAGAAAGGCGACACCCTGTGCATCGTCGAAGCCATGAAGATGATGAACCACATCGAGGCTGACC
The DNA here is from genome assembly GCF_056406935.1 of Pseudomonas sp. P1_A1. Lineage (NCBI taxonomy): Bacteria > Pseudomonadati > Pseudomonadota > Gammaproteobacteria > Pseudomonadales > Pseudomonadaceae > Pseudomonas > Pseudomonas sp. P1_A1. The sequence continues at coordinate 70,727 of NZ_JBFTZE010000005.1, forward strand.
ACAGCGGTGTGATCGAATCCATCCTCGTCGAAGACGGCCAGCCGGTTGAGTTCGACCAACCGCTGTTCACCATCGTTTGAATCGCGGAGAGCCTTTGATGACTGCGAAGTTGGAAAAAGTTCTGATCGCCAACCGCGGTGAGATCGCCCTGCGGATTCTGCGTGCCTGCAAGGAAATGGGCATCAAGACCGTCGCCGTTTACTCCAAGGCCGACAAAGAGCTGATGCACCTGGGCCTGGCAGACGAATCCGTCTGCATCGGTCCGGCCTCCGCTGCGCACTCCTACCTGCACATTCCGGCCATCATCGCCGCCGCTGAAGTGACCGGCGCCACCGCCATTCACCCAGGCTACGGTTTCCTTGCGGAAAACGCCGACTTTGCCGAACAGGTCGAGAACTCCGGTTTCGCGTTCATTGGCCCGAAAGCCGAAACCATCCGCCTGATGGGCGACAAGGTATCGGCCAAGCACGCCATGATCGCCGCTGGCGTTCCAACCGTTCCGGGCTCCGACGGCCCGCTGCCTGAAGACGAAGAAACCGCTCTGCGCATTGGTCGCGAAGTCGGTTATCCGGTGATCATCAAAGCCGCTGGTGGCGGTGGTGGTCGCGGCATGCGCGTGGTGCACAAAGAAGAAGACCTGATCTCCTCGGCGAAACTGACCCGCTCCGAAGCGGGCGCAGCGTTCGGCAACCCGATGGTCTATCTGGAAAAATTCCTGACCAACCCACGTCACGTGGAAGTTCAGGTACTTTCCGACGGTCAGGGCCACGCCATCCATCTGGGCGACCGCGACTGCTCGCTGCAACGTCGTCACCAGAAGGTTCTCGAAGAAGCGCCGGCACCGGGCATCGACGAGAACGCGCGCGAGGAAGTCCTCGCCCGCTGCGTCAAGGCTTGCATCGACATCGGCTACCGTGGCGCCGGCACTTTCGAGTTCCTGTACGAGAATGGCCGCTTCTACTTCATCGAGATGAACACTCGTGTCCAGGTAGAGCACCCGGTATCGGAAATGGTCACCGGCATTGACATCGTCAAGGAGATGCTCAGCATCGCCGCCGGCAACAAGCTGTCGTTCACCCAGGATGACGTGGTCATCCGCGGTCACGCGCTGGAATGCCGGATCAACGCCGAAGACCCGAAAACGTTCATGCCAAGCCCAGGCACGGTCAAGCATTTCCACGCCCCAGGCGGCAACGGCGTTCGCGTCGATTCGCACCTGTACAGTGGCTATGCCGTTCCGCCGAACTACGACTCGTTGATCGGCAAGCTGATCACCTACGGCGCAACCCGTGACGAAGCCATGGCGCGCATGCGTAATGCGCTGGACGAGATCGTTGTCGACGGGATCAAGACCAACATCCCGCTGCACCGTGATCTGACCCGTGACGAAGGCTTCTGCAAAGGGGGGGTGAACATTCACTACCTCGAGCACAAGCTGGCCGGCGAGAAGCACTAAGCTTCAGCCGGAACATGACAAGGCCGCTTTCGAGCGGCTTTGTTGTTTCTGAAGGTTTCATCCATCCCTATAGGACATAACTGACAGGTGCCAGCCTGTTCGGGCTGGCTATAATCGCCCCTTATTCAGCGCAACGCTGACAAACCAGAGCCCGCCCATGCCTGAAAAACTGCCGATCAACCTGAACGACCTGCTACGCCAGCGGACAGTCGAGGGCGAGCAAATTGAATATAAAACGGGTTGGAATCCTGATCCGATCATTCGCACGCTCTGCGCCTTCGCCAACGACTTTGAAAACCTGGGCGGTGGTTATGTGGTAATTGGGCAGGATTGCGATGCCAATGGTCAGCCGGTCTTTCCTCCCCTGGGCCTTGCCGATCAGGATCTCGATAAAATCCAGCTCGAACTGCTGGCCGCTTGCCAATCCATTCAGCCAGCCTACTTTCCCGTGTTGAGCATGGAAGAGGTTGAAGGTCGCAAGCTGATAGTACTGTGGGCACCGGGCGGGCAAAATCGCCCGTATAAAGCCCCGGCAGCGGTGACCTCCAAGCACAGGAGTTTGCATTACTACATCCGTCGCTACAGCAGTACGGTGGAAGCCAAGGGGGAAACCGAGCAGGAACTCTTGAGTCTTGCCGCCAAGGTCCCCTTCGATGATCGCTTCAACCTGGCCGCTAGCGTCAGCGATCTATCCAAACCCCTGATGCAAAGCTTCCTGCAGGAGGTTGGCAGCGGCCTCGCCTACGACGCAGACAGCATGCCTACCGAGACACTGGGCCGACAAATGAACGTCGTGGGTGGCCCGACCGAGTCGCCGTGGCCCAAGAATGTTGGCCTGATGTTTTTCAGCGCTACACCCGATCGATTCTTTCCGGGGACACAGATTGATGTTCTGTGGTTTCCCGAAGGTGCTGGCGGCGACCGTTTTGACGAAAAGATTTTCAAAGGCCCGCTGGCAAACATGACCCGCGAGGCACTGGCCTATATTCAGCGCAATTTCTTGCATGAAACGGTGATCAAACACCCAGACCGTGCCGAAGCCACACGGGTCTGGAATTTCCCTTTCACGGCGATTGAAGAGGCGCTGGTCAACGCCGTATATCACCGCTCCTACGAGGAACGCGAACCGATAGAGGTCCGCATCAGCCAGGAAGAATTGGTGATTTTGAGCTTTCCAGGACCTGACCGCTCAATTCGCCTGGAAGATTTGCGAGCCGGTCGAGCCGTTAGCCGTCGTTACCGCAACCGGCGAATTGGCGAGTTTTTGAAAGAGCTGGACCTGACGGAAGGACGCTCGACAGGAATCCCCAAAATTCTCAAAGTCATGGCCACCAATGGTTCACCTGCACCGCTGTTTGAAACTGACGATGACCGGATTGCTTACGTCGTTCGACTGCCCGCACACCCTCTGTCACAGAGCAAAGGAGCAGCGACCGGGGAGACCACCATGGAAGTCACCATGGAAGTCACCATGGAAGTCGCTGCGTTGCTGAATGTCATCGATGGCGATATGAGCAGGCTAGAACTTCAAACCGCGATGAACCTGAAAAACGCCGACCACTTTCGCAAGGCTTACGTATTGCCTGCCATTGCTGCCGGGGTTCTTGAAATGACGCTGCCCGAACGACCTAACAGCCGCCTGCAACGCTACCGCCTGACAAACAAAGGCCTGCAATGGCTCACCACCAAAAATGCAAGGAATCCGCATTAAGATGTGATCCAGACCAACAAGGCCGCTTTCGAGCGGCTTTGTTGTTTCTGCGCCCCTACAACAGAACACGCAGTGTCGACCTTGTCGTCTTCTGCCTCGCGCTCGCGTAAACTTGCGCGCTTCTCGCAGCCCGCTAGGCTGCAATCTATATTTTTCAAAGGTGCCCGCCATGCCTTGGCTGCAAGTCCGTCTCGCCATCAGCCCAGAACAAGCCGAAACCTACGAAGACGCTTTCCTTGAAGTGGGCGCCGTGTCGGTGACCTTCATGGACGCCGAAGATCAACCGATCTTCGAGCCGGAACTCAACACCACCCCGCTGTGGTCGCACACACACCTGCTGGCCTTGTTCGAAGGCGGCACCGACGCCGCCAGCGTGCTGGCCCACCTGGAGTTGCTGACCGGCAGCCCGCTACCCGAGCATCACAGCGAAGTGATCGAAGACCAGGACTGGGAACGCAGCTGGATGGATGGCTTCCAGCCGATGCGCTTCGGCCAGCGCCTGTGGATTGTCCCGAGCTGGCACGCCGCCCCTGAGCCTGACGCGGTGAACCTGCTGCTGGACCCGGGCCTGGCGTTCGGCACCGGCACTCACCCGACCACCGCGCTGTGCCTGGAATGGCTCGATGGCCAGGACCTGAAAGACTGCAACGTGCTGGATTTCGGCTGCGGCTCGGGGATTCTGGCGATTGCCGCCTTGTTGCTGGGCGCCAAACAAGCCGTCGGCACCGATATCGATGTGCAAGCCCTGGAGGCCTCCCGCGACAACGCCGGACGCAACAACATCGCCGACGAGCTGTTCCCGCTCTATCTGCCGGAAGATTTACCGCAGGTTCAAGCCGACGTGCTGGTGGCCAACATTCTTGCCGGCCCGCTGGTGTCCCTGGCGCCGCAACTGTCCAGCCTGGTCAAGCCCGGCGGTCGCCTGGCGCTGTCGGGCATCCTCGCCGAACAGGGTGAAGAAGTCGCCGCCGCCTACGCTCGCGACTTCGATCTGGACCCGATCGCCAATCGCGACGGCTGGGTACGCATCACTGGCCGTCGGCGCTAGAATGAGCGCCTGCATAAACCGGATTGCCGCATGACCGATAGCTTCGTCACCCAGTGCCCGCATTGCCAAACCAGCTTCCGCGTCAGCCATGCTCAGTTGAGCGTGGCCCGTGGGGTGGTTCGTTGCGGCTCGTGCTTGCAGGTATTCAACGCCGCCAGGCAGCTGCTTGAGCAACGTGCCGGCAAGGAAGCGGTAAAACCGGTTGCATCGGCGTCCGTAGAACCGCCCGTGCAGCGGGCCATCAGCCAAAAGCAATGGACCGCGGCCGAAATGGACCTGGACAGCCTGGACCTGGATGAAGAACTCGCCCGGCTCGAACAGCGGGAAATCCAGCCGACGACGGAGTTCGGTCGCTCCCGCGAAGACAGCCTCAGCGCTCGTCGCGACAACACCGAACACGACGAAGCCCCTTGGCCCGACAGCCTCTTCAGTGAGTCGGCCGCCGATCGTGCGCAAGCCGCCGACGCGCAGACGCCAGCACCGATGGTCGAACCGACGATCGAGCCAAGCAAACACTCGCGCACCGAGCCTTCGCTGTCCATGGAGCCCGTGCCGCTGGACGATGAGCCCGAGATACAGCAGCTGCGCCTGCACGACCCGCTTGACGCCCCGATCCCTTTTGGCAGCCTGTCGGCGAAAACCGATGACGATGAGATCGACGATGACCTGCCCTCCGTCGAGCCCCTGCGCAAGCGACGCGAACGCAGCGATCCGGCCCTGCGCGCTGAAGTGCTACAGGACCTGACCGACGACCCGTTGCAACTGGATTGGCAAAAACGCCGCTCCCCCTGGGGTCGGCGCTTTTTCTGGCTGCTGCTGATCCTGCTCGGCGCCGCCGGCCTCGTTGGCCAATACGTCGCCTACCACTTCGACGAACTGGCGCGCCAGGACCAATATCGTCCGTGGTTCCAGCAACTGTGCCCGCACATCGGCTGCACAGTGCCGTCCAAGGTCGACATCGCGAAAGTCAAAAGCAGCAATCTGGTGGTCCGCAGCCACCCGGACTTCAACGGGGCGCTGGTGGTCGATGCCATCATTTATAACCGTGCGCCCTTCTCCCAGCCGTTCCCGCTGCTGGAGCTGCGTTTTGCCGACCTCAACGGCCACCTGATCGCCAGCCGTCGCTTCAAACCCGGCGAGTACCTCAACGGCGATCTCGAAGGCCTGGCCGAAATGCCGCCGCAAACGCCGATCCACATCGCGCTGGACATTCTCGACCCAGGCCCCAAAGCGGTGAACTACAGCCTGAGCTTCCACTCGCCCGAGTGAAACGGCACACCGTTACAGGCTTGGCGGCAGATTTCTGACTTTGACCATTCAAACCAAACCGTTGGCGATAACAGAATAACTGTTCAGATTTTGTTCAATTCAGCCTTTATCCAGTCATCGAGAGCGGGTATCATGCCAACCCTTTTTCGAACTCTCATGATCCGGCCCCACAACAGGGAAGTCCTATGTCGGCGGTACGCATCGGTCCATATACATTGCACAACGGCTTGATCCTCGCCCCCATGGCGGGCGTCACCGACCAGCCCTTTCGTCAGCTGTGCAAACGATTGGGCGCAGGACTTGTAGTCTCGGAAATGGTCACCAGCGACATGAGCTTGTGGAACACCCGCAAATCACGGATGCGCATGATCCACGAAGGTGATCCCGAGCCCCGCTCGGTACAGATCGCCGGCGGAGATGCGCAGATGCTGGCGGATGCGGCCCGAGCCAACGTCGAACTGGGCGCGCAGATTATTGACATCAACATGGGCTGTCCGGCGAAGAAGGTCTGCAACAAGGCCGCCGGCTCCGCACTGTTGAAAGATGAAGCATTGGTGACCGAGATCCTGCAGGCCGTGGTGGCTGCGGTCGATGTACCGGTCACCCTGAAGATCCGCACCGGCTGGGACCGGGCGAACAAGAACGGTCTGACGGTGGCGAAGATCGCCGAACAGGCAGGCATCACGGCGTTGGCCGTACATGGCCGCACGCGTGCCGACCTGTACACCGGGGAAGCTGAGTACGACACCATTGCCGCGATCAAGCAGGCGGTGTCGATTCCGGTCTTCGCCAATGGCGATATCGATTCGCCCGAGAAAGCCCGGTACGTGCTCGACGCGACCGGTGCCGATGGCCTGTTGGTGGGCCGGGCTGCCCAGGGGCAGCCATGGATTTTTCGTGAAATCGACCATTATCTGCGTACCGGCGAAAAACTCCCGGCACCGGAACTGATCGAGGTGGAATGTATTCTGCTTGAGCATCTGGCCGCGCTGCATGCCTTCTATGGCGACGTCATGGGCGTGCGCATAGCTCGCAAGCATGTGGGCTGGTATCTCGCAACCTTGCCGGGCGCCAGGGAGTTTCGCGCCCACTTCAATCGTTTGGAAGATACGGAAGCACAATGCGCCTACGTTCGAGGCTTCTTCGCCGAACGTTACAAGAGCCTGACAGGGGACGGAGAAGGGGTGGCCGCATGACGATGATGACCGAGACTTTAGTGAGTGGAACAACACCCGTGAGCGACAACGTGAATTTGAAACAGCACCTCAATACCCCGAGCGAAGAAGGTCAGACCCTTCGCGGGAGTGTCGAGAAGGCGCTGCACAATTATTTCGCCCACCTTGAGGGCGCTGCCGTCACGGATGTGTACAACCTGGTGCTCTCCGAAGTCGAGGCTCCCCTGCTCGAATGCGTGATGAACTACGTCAAGGGCAACCAGACCAAGGCCAGTGAGCTGCTCGGGCTGAACCGGGGCACCCTGCGCAAGAAACTCAAGCAGTACGATTTGCTGTAAGCATTCAATCAAACCAGAAAGGCGCCCGCGTAAAACCGGTCGCCTTTTTTGCTGACTCCTTTGCTTTTGATGGAAATTGAGATGACCGACCAGACCACCCGCCTGCCGATCCGCCGCGCCTTGATCAGCGTTTCCGACAAGACCGGGATCCTTGAATTCGCCAAAGAGCTCGAAGCCCTGGGCGTCGAGATCCTCTCCACCGGCGGGACGTTCAAGCTGCTGCGCGACAACGGCGTTGCCGCAGTAGAAGTCGCGGATTACACCGGTTTCGCAGAAATGATGGACGGTCGGGTGAAAACCCTGCACCCGAAAATCCACGGCGGGATCCTCGGTCGTCGCGGTATCGACGACGCCATCATGAGCGAGCACGGCATCAAGCCGATCGATCTGGTAGCGGTCAACCTGTACCCGTTCGAAGCCACCATCAACAAGCCAGGCTGCGACCTGCCGACTGCTATCGAGAACATCGACATCGGCGGCCCGACCATGGTTCGTTCAGCGGCAAAAAACCACAAAGACGTGGCCATCGTGGTGAATGCCAGCGATTACGCCAACGTTCTGGAAAGCCTCAAGGCCGGCGGCCTGACCTACGCCCAGCGTTTCGACCTGATGCTCAAGGCCTTCGAACACACCGCTGCCTACGACGGCATGATCGCCAACTACATGGGCACCGTGAACCAGGCGGCTGAAACCCTCTCGACCTCCGGCCGCAGCGAATTCCCGCGCACCTTCAACAGCCAGTTCATCAAGGCCCAGGAAATGCGCTACGGCGAGAACCCGCACCAGAGCGCGGCGTTCTACGTTGAAGCCAAGCCTGCCGAAGTCGGCATCGCCACCGCGACCCAACTGCAGGGCAAAGAGCTGTCGTACAACAACGTGGCCGACACCGACGCCGCGCTGGAATGCGTGAAGAGCTTCGTCAAGCCGGCCTGCGTGATCGTCAAGCACGCCAACCCGTGCGGCGTGGCCGTGAGCCCGGACGCCGAAGGCGGCATCCGTCAGGCCTACGAACTGGCCTACGCCACCGACACCGAGTCGGCGTTCGGCGGCATCATCGCGTTCAACCGCGAGCTGGATGCTGAAACCGCCAAGGCCATCGTCGAGCGTCAGTTCGTCGAAGTGATCATCGCCCCATCCGTCAGCGCAGAAGCCCGCGCCATCGTGGCAGCCAAAGCCAACGTACGCCTGCTGGCCTGCGGCGAGTGGTCGGCTGACCGCGTTCCGGCCTGGGACTACAAACGCGTCAACGGCGGTTTGCTGGTACAGAGCCGCGACATCGGCATGATCAGCAGCGAAGACCTGAAAGTGGTGACCAAGCGCGCCCCGACCGAGCAGGAAATCAACGACCTGATCTTCGCCTGGAAAGTCGCCAAGTACGTCAAGTCCAACGCCATCGTCTACGCCAAGAACCGTCAGACCATTGGTGTCGGCGCCGGCCAGATGAGCCGCGTGAACTCCGCGCGTATCGCCGCGATCAAGGCTGAACACGCAGGCTTGCAGGTGGCAGGCTCGGTGATGGCCTCCGACGCGTTCTTCCCGTTCCGCGACGGCTTGGACAACGCAGCCAAGGTTGGCATTACCGCAGTGATCCAGCCAGGCGGCTCGATGCGTGATGCGGAAGTGATTGCTGCTGCAGACGAGGCCGGCATCGCCATGGTGTTCACCGGCATGCGCCACTTCCGTCACTAATCAGACAACGGCCGCACTGAAGCCGGCATCTGCTGCGTTGGAGCCGACCTCGATGATGCTCATTGCCAAAAGGCAACTCCGCTCATCGAGGTCGACTCCGCCTTGCATCTACCGACTTCATTGCGACCTCCTACAGCGTGAAGCGCTTTAGGTTCTAAAACAGAATTAGCGTCATCCGAGGTTTTTGAAATGAATGTTTTGATCATTGGCAGCGGTGGCCGTGAACACGCCCTGGCCTGGAAAGTGGCTCAGGATCCGCGCGTGCAGAAAGTGTTCGTTGCCCCGGGCAACGCAGGCACCGCCATTGAAGCCAAGTGCGAGAACGTCGCCATCGACGTGCTCGCCCTCGAGCAGCTTGCAGATTTCGCGGAGAAAAACGTTTCCCTCACCATCGTCGGCCCGGAAGTGCCGCTGGTTGCAGGCGTTGTCGATCTGTTCCGCTCCCGTGGCCTGGATTGCTTCGGCCCGACCGCGGGTGCCGCGCAACTGGAAGGTTCGAAAGCCTTTACCAAGGATTTCCTGGCGCGTCACAAGATCCCGACCGCCGACTACCAGAACTTCACCGAGATCGAGCCGGCCCTGGCTTATCTGCGTGAAAAAGGCGCACCGATCGTGATCAAGGCCGATGGCCTGGCCGCCGGCAAAGGCGTGATCGTGGCCATGACATTGGCTGAAGCTGAAGACGCGGTGCGCGACATGCTCGCTGGCAACGCGTTTGGCGATGCCGGTTCCCGCGTGGTCATCGAGGAGTTCCTTGACGGCGAAGAAGCCAGCTTCATCGTCATGGTCGACGGCAAGAACGTGCTGCCGATGGCCACCAGCCAGGACCACAAACGCGTCGGCGATGGCGACACCGGTCCGAACACCGGCGGCATGGGCGCTTACTCCCCGGCACCGGTCGTCACCGCCGAAGTCCATCAGCGGGTCATGGACCTGGTGATCTGGCCAACCGTGCGCGGCATGGCCGAGGAAGGCAACGTCTACACCGGTTTCCTCTATGCCGGCTTGATGATCGACAAGGCTGGTAACCCAAAAGTTATCGAGTTCAACTGCCGTTTCGGCGATCCTGAGACCCAACCGGTGATGCTGCGCTTGCAGTCGAGCCTGGTGTTGCTGGTCGAAGCGGCCCTGGCGCAAGCGCTGGACAAGGTCGAAGCACAGTGGGATCCACGTCCGAGCGTCGGCATCGTATTGGCCGCTGGCGGTTACCCGGGTGACTACGCCAAAGGCGTGGCCATCAACGGTCTGGATGCAGCCGCGGCACTGGAAGGCAAAGTTTTCCACGCCGGCACTGCACTCAAGGACGGTCAGGTGGTGACGGCCGGTGGTCGGGTGCTGTGCGCAACCGCCATGGGCACCAGCGTCGACGCAGCCCAGCAGCAGGCTTACAAACTGGCGGCTAAAATCGACTGGGAAGGCTGCTTCTATCGTAAGGACATTGGCTACCGCGCCATTGCCCGCGAGCGTGGCGAAAATCAGGAATAAGCCATCCATTCGGCCAGGCAAGGGCTTGCAGCCCTTGCCGGACTATTCCGGCGCCGCGCATAGTTATATTCTGGCATCAACCTACGAAGGGATTTCGCCGTGCGCTGGCTCAGGATTGCCATAGGCTTCACCGTCACTCTGCTGACCTTGCTCTGCATGCTCCCGGCCCAGGCCACGCAAGGCAGTGGCTGGGCGGTATTGCTCGACGAACAGGGCGATCTGCAGCTGAGCGACATCCGCTCCGGCCGCTACACCAATCAATTCAGCCCCGTCGAACTCGACCGCCTCACCGCAGCCGGGCCCGAGGGTGCGCTTTGGCTGCGTTTCAGGCTGGCACCCGGCAAACACGAACAGTTGCTGAAGGTGTTCGCACCCGACCTGTCGCACCTCAATCTGTATGTGCTCGACGGCGACCAGCTGATCGATCAATTGAATACCGGCACCGGGCAGCCTCAGGCTGAGCGCCCCCTGCCCAGCAGCGACTTCATGTTGCCGCTGCCACAAAGCGACAAAACCCTCGACGTCTATATGCGACTGGTCTCCGAACACCAGTTTCGGCCCTACATCACCCTGCAATCGGCGGTCATGAGTGCAGCCACTCAGAACCAGACGTTGATCTACGGTCTGCTCTTTGGCTGTCTCGGGATGCTGATCCTGCATAACCTGACCCGCTACACCTACACCCGCTCGCGCAGCAGCCTCTGGCTGGCGGCGTGCGAAGGGTTGCTGCTGCTCAGCCTGGTGCTGCTGCTGAACCTGGCCCGACCATGGTTGCCGAACTGGTCCGTCGTACAAACACCCGGTGCCTATCTTGCCTTGCTGCTGACCGCACCTTGCGGCCTGATGTTCGCCTACCGCTTCTTCGCCCCGCTCGGCCCACACCCGCTGAACAAGCTGCTGCTGGGGGACATCCTGTTCATCGTGGCCTGCGGCCTGCTGCTGTTGTTCGTCAACACCCTGCCGCTGAACCTGATCACGTACGCACTGGTTGCCCTGGCCGGCCTGAGCATGTTGTTCGTCAGCGCCCATCACTGGCAAAAAGGTTATCGCCCGGCTCGCCTGTTCGTGGCGGCCATGGTGGTGTTCAACCTTGGCACGTTGATTATCCTGCCGGCGCTGCAGGGGCTCACCCTTGTCGCCCCGCAAGGCCTGATCATCACCCTGCTGGTGTTTATCTGTATCAGTGGCCTGTTGATGAGTGTGGCCCTGGGCGAGCGACAGCGTAGCATCACCGAAGACCGTTTCAGCGTCAGTCGCGACCTGGCTGCCAGCAATGCCGAAATAAACGCCAAGGCCGAATTCCTGGCGAAAATCAGCCACGAAATCCGCACCCCGATGAATGGTGTGCTGGGCATGACCGAACTGCTGCTGGGCACACCGCTGTCGGTCAAGCAGCGCGACTATGTGCAAACCATCCATAGCGCCGGCAACGAACTGCTGACGCTGATCAACGAAATTCTCGACATCTCCAAGCTCGAGTCCGGGCAGATCGAGTTGGACGACGTGCAGTTCGACCTCAATGCCCTGATCGAGGACTGCCTGAGCATCTTCCGCGCCAAGGCCGAACAACAGAACATCGAGCTGATCAGCTTTATCCAGCCACAGGTACCGCGCGTCATCAGCGGTGATCCGACGCGCCTGCGCCAGACGCTGCTGAGCCTGCTGGAAAACGCCCTGAAGAAAACCGACGAAGGCGAGATTCTGATCGTTGTCGCCCTGGATGAACGCAGCGCCAAACCGCGGTTGCGCATCGCCGTGCAGGACAGCGGCCAGCCGATGGAGGCTGAAGAACGCGACGCACTGATGCACGCCGAGCTGCACAGCAAGCATTTCCTCTCGGCCACCAGCCTGGGGGGCAATCTGGGGCTGGTGATTGCCCGTCAGCTGATTCGTTTGATGCAGGGCGAATTCGGCATCAAGAGCGGCGCCAACCAGGGCAGCACATTGTGGCTGACCCTGCCACTGGACCCGGACCGTCTCGAGCATCCGACCTCGGACCTGGACAGTCCGTTGCAAGGCGCACGCGTACTGGTCGTGGACGACAACGACACCTGTCGCAAGGTGCTGGTGCAGCAGTGCAGCGCCTGGGGCCTGAACGTCAGCGCCGTACCGTCCGGCAAGGAGGCCCTGGCGCTGCTGCGCACCAAGGCCCACCTGCGCGATTATTTCGACGTGGTCCTGCTGGACCAGAACATGCCTGGTATGACCGGCATGCAACTGGCCGCCAAGATCAAGGAAGACCCGAGCCTGAACCACGACATTCTGCTGATCATGCTCACCGGCATCAGCAACGCGCCGAGCAAGATCATCGCGCGCAACTCCGGGATCAAGCGCATCCTCGCCAAGCCTGTGGCCGGCTACACCCTCAAGACCACCCTGGCGGACGAACTGAACCAGCGCAACAACGGCCCGGCCACCTCACAGCACCTGCCCACCGGCCCAACCCTTCCGGTCAAGGTACCCAGCGACTTCCGCATCCTGGTGGCTGAAGACAACAGCATCTCGACCAAGGTCATCCGCGGCATGCTGGGCAAGCTCAACCTGCAACCGGATACCGCCAGCAATGGCGAAGAAGCCTTGGTGGCAATGAAGGCCCAGCGTTACGACCTGGTGCTGATGGACTGCGAAATGCCAATCCTTGACGGCTTCTCCGCCACCCAGCAATTGCGTGCCTGGGAAGTCGGCAACCAGCGAACTCGCACGCCCGTGGTGGCATTGACAGCACACATCCTTGCCGAGCACAAAGAGCGTGCGCGTCAGGCCGGCATGGACGGGCACATGGCCAAACCGGTCGAGCTGTCGCAGTTGCGCGACCTGATCGAGCATTGGGTTGCCCAGCGCGATCATCAGAATCGTACGGCTTCGACGTTCTGAGCAATCTCCCGTCGCCCGCCGACAACTTTCTAAACCGGCTGATAGACTCCGCTCCAACAATCTCCTGCCACGAGTCGACATCATGCTCCACGTGTTATTCAGCGTTTACCTGAAGATGCTGGTGCTCTACAGCCCGTTCTTCGTGTTGTCCTGCTTCATCAGTCTGTCCCGCGGTTATTCGCGCAAGGAGCAACGTCGCCTGGCCTGGAAAGTGGCAATTGCCACACTGGTTTCCAGCGTCTTGCTGTACCTGTTCGGGAGGGTGATATTTGACGTGTTCGGCATTACCGTGGATGCATTTCGTATCGGCGCCGGCAGCGTGCTATTCATCTCGGCGCTGGGCATGGCCCAGGGCAAGTCGGTGGTGCAGACCGATAACGTGCAGCAGGACGTGACCATCGTCCCGCTGACCATCCCCCTGACCGGCGGCCCGGGCACCATCGGTGCACTGTTGGTGATGGGTGTCAGCCAACCGCACTGGGACGACAAACTCACCGCGATCCTCAGCATTGCCCTGGCCAGTTTCACGGTGGGGGTGGTGCTTTACTTGTCGAACCGCATCGAGCGGATTCTCGGCGACCAGGGCCTGCAGATCGTCAGTCGCTTGATGGGACTTTTTGTCTGTGCACTGGCGGCACAGATCATCTTCACCGGTGTGAAAGGCTATCTGGTGCCCTGAGAGGCGCACAACTCCGTCATCCCGTGAACGTGGCGATCGCCACACCGCCCCCATCATGTCAAAGGCCGCGAACGGCATCGTTCGCGGCCTTTTTTTCATGAGACCCGCTGCAGTCGCCGCTTAACCTGCGACTGCCGGCTCCGCCAACAGCTCCTGCAACGTTGCACTGCCGGCTTTTCCTTTCCTGTCGCGCAACCGCGCCACGAACATCGATACCGGATGTGATTGCAGCTTTTCAAACGCAAGGAACACATCACCGCGCAATGCCGGGTCGGCGGAACACACATCGCGGAAGATCAGACTGTGCTCACTGTCCGGGTCAACGATGACCAGATGCTCCTGAACAATCTCGAACAGCAATCTTTGCGGATCATCGAAGGCCCAGATCAATTTGCCTGGAATGGCCGGCACTTCACCCAGTGCGTGCCGGCAGTCGACGATGACTGAGTCGAGCCTCAGCCAGGCAGCCTTCGTCAGGTGATAAGTCACGGCGCCCTGCCCCAATCGCAGAATCAACGTATTGACGTCATCGGGAATCAGCGGCAGGAGATCACCCAAGGTCTTTTCTCCTTCGACAACCAGCACTTCGGCGTTGCGCTGGACATAATCGAACGGCCCGATGCTTCGCCTGTCCGGATACACACGCACCTGCCCTTCCCGGGCCTCATGCAGCAACACATTGACCTGGCCTTGAGTGCCCAGCAGCGAATAATCGGCGGGCAGATCTTTACCGGTAATCCGGATCAGCCGGGCGCTTTGGACGGCATACCACTGCAAGCTGTCGAGTTCGGACTCCACAGATATAAATTCGGCATGTTCCGTCGTTTCCAGTAACGCCTGGAGACTTTCGATCAAGTGTTCGCCATGGGCGCTCACCCAGTCGTGGCTGACGCCGGTGATGATCTCCACCTCTTGATGGCGGAGTTCGAGCAGTACGCCGTCAACGGTTGTCCCACGCAAGCCGGCGCCCTCGATGGTCACGTCGGCAAAACGCCAATCCGCCCACTCTGGTTGATGAGCCGGCAACCTGTCGCTCAGTAACAATCGCGAGCCCGTGCCGAATGCCTGATCAAGTTGCTGCGGGTCGATGAACGTCTGATTCCAGATTTCACCGCTGGACAGATCGAACAGCCAGACCGCCTGATTGTCCGGGGTAACGCCAAGCAAGCGAATTTCCTTGTCGAGTCCCGGATCGCACAACACCAAGCGGTTATTCACATACCAGGCACCTACGTTGCCGTTATCGGCGAAATTGCGCAGGCCGACAATGGCAATATTGTTGCCCGGGTAACGCTCGGCAATCGGCTCCAGCGCCTGCCACCACTGGGCGCGGCCGTTGAGCCACTGCTCGCTCAGGCCGCCCAGCTGCACCTCGCCTTGCGCGGTCAGGTTGAAAAACAGCCCGTCCTCATCGAGTGCCACATAGCCGCTCTCGACGGCCACGACCTGCTTGAGCCCGGCGGGCTGCACCCATTGGTGGGCCCATTGTCCTTTGCCCTCTGCCACGGTCCGTTGCAGTCGGCAAAGGGTCTGGGCGAGCCGGTCGTAAATGAAGAATATGTCGCTGTCGTCGGCCATCGGCAACAGCATCAGATCGTTCAGGTGCTTGATCGAATCGGCCCAGCCACGCGTGTGTTGAGGCCGGGGCAGGGGATGAATGAGCAACTGATCGCGACTGCGAACCCACGCCATGTCTCGCCGATCCGGGTCAAACTTCCAACAGATCGAAACGTAAGGCGCCGGCTGCCAGTCGACCGTTGTGAATCCGTCCCGCTCAGGAACAGGATCGAAAGACACATACTTGCCAAACACCGATGACCAGTCGGCCAGCGTTTCGCTGGCAAACACCAACGCCTGCAGTTCCCGCGCCATATCGTGAGTCACGGAGCTCAACAGCAGTCGCCCTTCGTGAATCAGGTAACGGTACTGCCTGGCGGCCTGATTGCCCGCGACGTACTCCTGCACGACATGAATCACACCATGAGCATCCGCTTCGATACTGCGAATGGAGCACTTGCCTTCCTGTAGCAGTAAGCGATAACGATTCTTGAGCAAGCCTGTGGCGGCATCGACTTGCCAGATCTGGTAGTTCTCCGGTTGGTAGAAATAAGCAGAACCATCGAAAACCATCGACAGCTGCGCCTCGTCGGCCTCAAGGACGGTCTCGTTGCGGATATACAGGAAACGGTCTTCAGCGCTGTCATACCAGGCATTGGTGTAACGGGGCTCGTCCGGCGCCTCGAACGGAATCAGATAACGATGGATCTGCGTGTACGGCAATACCAGTCGATGCTCCTGCGTGAGGCCTTTGTAGTGCTCCAGCAATGCCTGTTCATCGAGTCCTTCAGGCGCGGTCTGCTCGAGAATGTCCAATCGGCGCTCGCCAAGATTAACGCGGAACAACTGCTGATCCGCCGCCCGAATCAGCACCTCGTGACGACCTTTGCCGAAAATTTTCACATGGACAGTACCGATGTACAGTTCGCCGTAAGGCTCGACGCGGATATCACTTTCACTCGCCCAACTAGCCTGCAACACCCAGCGGCATTGCTTCAGGCTTGGAGAGACAAGGCGGATACTTGCACCGGGATTGAGCATCAATGAACAGCTCCCCCCCGCGCCTGTCAGCTCATACGACAGCTTGCCGTGCCAGGCATCCGGCAAAACGGGGACCACCAGTGAACGATCCACCGCATCCAGTTGCACCTCGATGACTGTTTCGCGATACACCGGATTCAGACGATGAAGGATGTAATGCGACGGAAAGGAATAGAACGTAAACAGAAATAGCTGCCGACCATCCGCTTGCTTTTTTTCAAGGCGCCGGGCCGTGTCAAAACCGGGGTCGTGAAATGCGAAGGCAAAAGGCAGCGCCTTGTACTCATAGCCATAAAAGGTTTGCGGTGTGCATGGCAGCACAATGGCTTGCCCTGAGGGTGGTGCAAACTCTTTTTGACCGGGCAGGTTCAATTCCTGACGGATATTGATCGCCCGCGCGTAATCAACATCGAAACCCGGCACTCCGAAGTGGTCGTGCAGCGGAAACAGCTTCGGGCTGTCGAGCAGCAACTTGCCGGCCCCCAGATCTATGCGCTGGACGATCAGCGCTGGTCGCACGACCCAGGCGCCAACGGTGGGATCGAACCGGTAGCCGTGCGAGCGATACCCCCGATCCATGTCGTCGAAGAACTTGCCGACCTCCTCGGCGTCTCGCAAGATGCTGGCAAACCCTTGAGCCAGTGCAGCAACACCAATGGCCAGGCCACCAAGAATCACCCCGGCGCCACCGAGCACCGCAGCGGCGGTCGATGCGCCGGCCAGTCCTGCACCGATACCGCCTGCCGTGAGCGCCAGGCTGGCGGTATCGAATGTCAATTGAGTACCGAACTGGGCCTTCTCGACTTCGTTTTGCGCCGTCGACAACTGATAAATATCAAAGCCGACATTGGCCAGCCCCAATACGGCGCCGATACCTTCACCGGCTGCATGCCCCAAAGCTTCGCCGACGACCGGAGCGCAAGTACGAGCGATGATTTTCTCTTCTCTCAACGCAGTGCGAACCAACTGCACCAGGCCAACCACATCCACGACGGTGCCATGCGCCAACTGGGCATAGTTGACGTAAGCGTGCAGGCGCACGGCGGTAGTCAATGTCCGGCCCTCCCCTTCCCGTCCACGCAACGCGTTCATCAACGCCTGAATGGCGAACCCTGCGTTGAGGGTGTGAACACTGCCGATCTCGGTCGGATCCACGACACCGCCCGTCTCGACCGGTTTACGCGCCAGGGTCGAAAACTGTTCCGACAGCCAATTCTTGATCCGCAACAGACGGTGATCGCCGCTGATCACCTGGACCTCGTGTTCCGGGTCCGACGGATTGATCAGACTCACCCGATATTTGCCCTCGGGCGTAATTTCCAGCGTTTCGAACAACGGCACCAGTGGCGTTACCGACGCATGCAAGTCCTGCAAACCCACGCTGGCGTGTGCGATCTGCTGTCCCCACCAGTGGCTATCGAGCTCCAGCAAACTGCTGCCCAGATGCCAATTGTTAACCAGCGATTGCCCACGGGCACTGTTCAGGCGCTGGCGAATCGGACGCAGCGGTGCTCCCGGCAACGGTTCGGACTTTAATAGCTGCTCCACGGTAAATCCGGCAGACAGCTTCAAGGCAGACACCTTTTCCCCATGCAGGTCAATCAGGTCAAACTCCGGCCGGGCTTGCGAGCCATAGGCTGCGTAATGCCGTGCCATGCCTTGCTTCAGAAAAAAGTATTCCAGCGCCCGCTTGAACATGGCCGGTTGCTCGAATTCGAACAACGCGAAGTTGGGGTCGTAAAAATGATAAGTGGTGTGATCGCCCTCTACGGTCTTGGCCACCAGCATCGAATGATTGTCGGAGTTAAGCATCAGCGCGCGGCTGCCTTCATGTTGCTCGAGAGCGGCAGTGACCTGATCCAGATCCGCGCGGGCAAGCGGTGCCCCTACATCGTTCAATTGCACATCCCGCAGCTCTTCCAGCGATTGCAGGAAGGTTGCCGAATCAGCTTGCTCGGGATCGATGGCAGACAGATAGAAACGTTCACGCAACTGCCGAGAGGCCATGTCGTCCTGCATCAGTGCCGCGCTCATCACCAGGGTCAACGGGAAGCACC
Organism: Pseudomonas sp. P1_A1; assembly: GCF_056406935.1. NCBI lineage: Bacteria > Pseudomonadati > Pseudomonadota > Gammaproteobacteria > Pseudomonadales > Pseudomonadaceae > Pseudomonas > Pseudomonas sp. P1_A1. Next base: position 89,106 of record NZ_JBFTZE010000005.1, read on the forward strand.
GACCACCAACCGCCTCGCCACCGCTGCGCAGCAGCAGATCCTGGGGAACCAGTTTGATGCCGCTGGCTTCGAGCTCGTCGAGTATCTGCCCCACCTTCTCGACGATCTGCATGCGATGTTCAAGGGTGGCCACTTGCTGGATTTGCGCCACATGGCGACCCCACTGGCCCGCCGTCCGCGCCTGCGTCAATGCCGCCTTTTTCAGTTCAAGTGCGCTGCCGGCCGCCCTCGGCGCCGGTTCTGAATCACTGCTCAGACTGGCTATGAATTCCGAGGCCCCGCGCTTGTACAGTTGCCGCTCAATGACGGCGTAACGGCCTGAAGCGCCCTGCCCGACCATGCTGTTGGCCAGATTGTCCAGCTCACCGGTGAACTCTACAAAGCGTTGGTTATGCAGTGAGTCCATCCCCAACAACACCCCCAGCGACAACCTCTGCAAGGGGGTCGTCTCGACGAAGTGACGGGTGCCATTGGCGAGATCGCTCAGCACTTCATCGACACCCGGGTTATGGTTTTGCCCATCGTTCAGGAAAGCAGGGGCTTGCGATTCGAGGGGCTGATTACGGATGGCCTGGCGATCATCAAAACTCAGCGGCAGTGGAACCTCGAAGCGGATAGCGCCAGTGTGCCCCCGACTCATCGCCGCCATGAACGGCTCGCCCAGCCCTTCGACCAAACGCTCCAGCACGTGGGTCAGCAGCACCGGCCGCTCTTCGATCACCGGCCAGCCCTGCTCGAACTCAATCGTCGGGCCTTTGAGCAATTGCGCGATATCGCCGCTGTAACGGGTCTTGTATTGGCCTTCCTGCCAGCGTTTCTGCTCATTACTGACCCATTTATCAGGGTCGGTTTCATTGTCCTTCCAGGAATGGTCCAGTTCTTCTTCGGTGGCGCGGTTGACCGACGTGTAGCGCGCAATGGCGGCCTCCTTGCGCACGGCCTCAGCCACCGAGGGGGTAAAGTGGGCTCTTGCGTAATCGGCCATGCCATCACGCACGGCTCCAGGGCCGGTCAAATAGATAGTCCCTTCGCTCTGAAGCCGAATGCCGTCGCGAAAGTAGGTCGCAATGGCATCGATCAGAAACCCTGCAAATATTTCCTCTTCCATCGACAGCTCAATCAGCGGCCCATACGTTCCTTCCACCACTTCCTGCACCAGCGGCGCGATGGCATCAACATCGCTCAAAGCAACGCCTCGTCGGGCGGCCAACCGGTTCGAAGCATCAATCACCTCATAGTTGAACCGGAAACGCTCGAGCACGGTTTGCAGAATCGTCGAGCGGGGATGCGCCATCAGAAATGCATTCGTTATCGAACTGCCTTCCGACGCCGCACGCAGCATAAAGGGTCGGGCCAACCGATCTGCCGGTGGCTGAAATACCTCACTCAGGCCCGGCCGGCCTTGTACAAAAGCCTCCAGTGCCGGCAAATGCTCAGGGGGAATCGTCTCGATGTAACTGGAGGATGCCCGACGCCCAGGCATCCATTCGGGATTGTCATTGAGCAATAACTGCAAAATCCCCAAATGCGCATCGGAACCCAAACCGTGGATATCGACTCCGCCCAGCGTTCTCGATAACGGCGGCAGGTTATCCACATCGGCATAGAGGCCACCTTCGCCAAACAGAACTTCAACACGCACCACATCGGACGCCGCCGCCAGATTGCCACGTAATCGCATTTCCTGTTCGTAGATGTCCTGTAATTGCAACGGCACCTCGGCCGCATCAAGATCGCGCAATTGGAAACCGTTCATGTCCTGCACACTGCGGTGATTGCTTTCCTTCAACGCTTGCAGTTGCGCCGCATCCTGGCCGTAGGCCCGAGTCAGCAGATCCATCCGTGCCTCATCGGCTGATTCACCGTTAGCCACTGCCGCATTGATGTGTGCGTACATCTGTTGTTTCAGAACAATGGCGCGCTCCTCGTACAGGGTTGCCAGCTCATCTTCGGAGATACTTTTGTCTGCGACCTGCGTCAGGGCATGCGCCTTGGCGGCGTCAACAATCAGTTTGTTGGTTTGATATGCCAGCAGCGCATCGCTGTCATACCAGAGATTGAGGGTGTAGCCATGCTCGGCCAACACCTGTTTCCATAGGTTGAGGTAATCGCGCTGAATGGCGCCGAGACCGCCACCGAGCCAGACAAAATGCAACACCTTGGGAACTTCCGTCGCCACTGTATTCATCTGCTCGACACTGAACCGAAGACGCGACTCATACCGTTCGACTTCGTCATGTATCTGCGATAGTTGCATCGCGGTGTCGTCAGCATTGCCCGGCGTCTGCGAATCAAGATTGCGTTTGACTCGCTTGTTGCCCAGCAACAGTGTCAGCGTGTGTTTGAATAAACCTAACGGCTCGAGCAGTCTTGGCGACTCCAGCAGCCCCACACAGGCAAAGTAATAACGCAATAGTTCCTCGTAGTGTGGACTGTCTTTATACGACGACAATCCACGCTCAAGATCCGCCAGTTTGAAAAGACTGACAAAATCAACATAACCATCCTTGTTTCGGTGCTCAATATCGTGCATGCGTATCCCGTCTTACTGTTTCGATTTAATTATCAACGAATAGGCCAGCCAATAAGCACAGACACTCAAACAACAGGGCATCTAAAGTTTTGGCCTGGAAGTTGAAAACTACGCCTTGAAACAGGCAAGCTCAAACAGGAAGAAATTCAATTAGTTTCAATGAAGCAGAAACAAAAAAACTTAACAACACACCCTAATGACACCAAAAGTTACTTAACACCTCACCAATAAACATGAAACTACTGCCACCTCAAATAAACCTGTCACGCGCTCAACGATGCAAAATATTTAATATTTCCGAATAAATAAAACAAGACATTAGTGACAGAACAAAGACGACAGGCAACCGCGTCAAATCCCATGACAGCCGCTGAAAAGGACGACACGTTCGAACGTGGAAAAAACCAACCCGACCAGTGGGATTCCAGTGCTGTGAAGTGACGGTGAAGACCGCGGCCCCGAAGGGCCGCTGGATATCAGGACGCCGGCTTTTCACCGTACCAGCGTGGCGTATACACCCAATCGCCACCCTCGGCGCGAGGGAATGCGCAGGTAGTGGACGAGCCGACGAGCACCATGGTGCGCATGTCCACTTGATCCGGGGTCAACGCCCCCAAGGTGGTCGTGCGTAAGGTCTGTCCCGGTCGGCCGATATCCCGCCCCAGCACCACCGGCGTTTCAGGTTTGCGATGCTGCGCGACGATCTCCAGCGCACGCCCCAACTGCCATGGCCGTGAACGTGAGATCGGGTTATAGAACGCCAGGGCCAGGTCCGCTTCGGCGGCCAGGTCCAGACGCTTTTCGATGATCGACCACGGCTTGAGATTGTCCGACAGGGACATCACGCAGAAGTCATGTCCCAGCGGCGCACCGGCCTGGGCAGCGGTGGCGAGCGACGCGGAGACGCCCGGCAGGATCTCCAGTTCGACAGTGTGCCAGGCCGGGTCACTCGACTCGTGCAAGGCTTCGAGCACCGCCGCCGCCATCGCGAACACGCCCGGGTCGCCTGAGGACACCACGATCACCGAACGGCCCCGGGCCGCCAGTTCGAAGGCGTGGCGGGCACGCTGCATTTCTTCGCGGTTGTCGGTGCAATGCAGCAACTGATCCGCGCGAAAGGGACCGGCCATGCGCACGTAGGTTTCGTAGCCGAGCACATCGGTGGCCCGGGCCAATTCGGCCTTGACGGCCGGCACCATCAGTTCGGCGGCGCCCGGGCCGAGGCCGATCACGGCCAGACGCCCGCGTGGGCGGCCGACTTGCGTGAGGTCCAGCGGCTGTTCGGTCACGGCCACAGCCGCATTGTTTGTCGTTGCGATGATCGTCGCCGCGGGCACCGCGCTACGGGCCAACGCGCCGATGTCGCTCGCCGGTGCGACAAAACGCAGCGGCACACCCAGCGCAACGGCCGCTTCATGCAACACCGGGCTGGCCATTTCAGTGTCAGCCGCCACCAGACAGGCCAGCGCCTGCACCGCGACGTTCGCCTGCTGTAACGCCGCGCGAACAGTGCCCGGCAAATCCGCCGCGGCGGCACCAATCGCCACCGCAACACTGCGCGGATAAATCACCAGCTCATTGGCACTCGCCTCACGGGCGTCGCTACCGACATGGATCGAACGCTGCGCCAGCGGATCTTCCACCAACTGCGCCTGCTCCAGCCACGGCGCCGCGCCTTCGATGCGCACGCTGTGCCCGGCGAGCAAATCAGAGACAAAACGCTTGCCCAGTTCCAGATCGCCAAGGGCGTAACCGCTTGGCGGATTGAGCAGGCAGGTGCCAAAGCGCAGTTCGCCGCTGGTGGTGATCGCCGCGGCGACCTGCAAACCGGCAGCGATCTTGCGCGCCATGACGTTCACGCCAGCTAGGCCACCGAGCAAGGGCACCACCGCGCTGGCGTCTTCGGCCACGGCCAGCACCGGCGGTTCGGCGCCCTTTTCCAGCAACAGCGCAGCCAGGGTGCGAATGACGATCCCCGCCGCGCACAGGGCAATGATCGGCGTGTCCTGCTGATACAGCTCGCGCAGGGTCGCGCCGAATTCGGGATAAGTGCGGTCGGCGCCCTCGACCCGTCCGGCCAGGCCGTGGATCAACGCAGCCGGATACACCTGTTGAATGCGGCGGGCAGTGGCCAGACTGCCTTGACCGAGAATGACGATTGCGGGCGTGGAATGAGTCATCAGCCTTGCCACCGCTCACCGGGAACGATGATCAGCGAGAAATACGGCGAGGACATCGGCTCGACCTGATCCAGCGGCACGATTTTCTGGTTGGCCATGGTCGCGCGCTCGACGTACAGCGCACGCTCTGCCAGACCGAGTTCTTCCAGCACCTGACGGACCTTGGGAAAGTTGCGCCCCAGTTTCATGATCACTGCCGCATCGGCATCGGCCAGGCGACGCTTGAGGTCTTCGTGGGGCAGCACGCCGGACAACACCGACAGGCTCTGATTGCGATACACCAGCGGCGCACCGAGTACCGAGGCACCGCCGAGCATCGAGCAGACACCCGGCACGACTTCGGCTTCGTAACGCTCGGCCAGTCGATCGTGCAGGTACATGTAGGAGCCGTAGAAGAACGGATCGCCTTCGCAGATCACCGCCACATCACGGCCAGCGTCCAGATGCGCGGCGAGTTGTTCGGCGGCCGTATCGTAGAAATCGCTGATCACTTGTTCATACGACAACGGCGCCGGCAGCGCTTCGGTGGTCACCGGATAAACCAGCGGCAGCAGGGTTTGTGGGTCTTGCAGATGCGCTTCGATGATGCCGAACGCATTGCCCTTCTTGCCCTTGGCGACGAAGTACGCCACCACCGGCGATTCGCGCAGCAGGCGCAAGGCTTTGACGGTAATCAGTTCCGGATCACCGGGGCCGACGCCCAGGCCAATCAAACGTCCAGGTTGCTGCATCATTCGATCTCCGTGGCGAGGGCGTTGACAGCGGCGGCGGCCATGGCGCTACCGCCCAGCCGGCCTTGCATGATGACGAAAGGCACGCCACGGCTGTCCGCCGCGAGCATCGCCTTGGATTCGGCGGCGCCGACGAAGCCCACCGGGAAGCCGAGGATCAGCGCCGGCTTCGGCGCGCCGGCATCGAGCATTTCCAACAGATAAAACAGTGCGGTCGGTGCGTTGCCGATCACCACCACGCTGCCTTCCAGATGCGGGCGCCACAACTCCAGCGCGGCGGCGGAACGGGTATTGCCCAACTCGCGGGCAAGCTCCGGCACGCTGTCGTCGCGCAGGGTGCAAATCACCGGGTTGTTGGCCGGCAAACGCGCGCGGGTCACGCCCTCGCTGACCATCCGCGCGTCGCACAGAATCGGCGCACCAGCCGCCAGCGCGTCGCGCCCGGCCTTGCCGGCGCCTTCGGAAAACTGCAGACCATCGATGGCCTCGACCATGCCGCAAGCATGGATCACCCGCACCGCGAGTTTCTCCAGATCGGCCGGAATACGCGCAAGGTTGGCCTCGGCGCGAATGATCGCGAAGGAGTTGCGATAGATCTCCTGACCGTCGCGGATGTAATCAAGCATCAAGGGGGCTCCGTGAGCGGGCGTCGAGCAAGGCCGCGACCGCTTCAATAGTAAGATTGCGTGCGTGCAGCGCGCCGAAACCCGGCTGCCCTGCATCGCGAAAATAGAGGTCGTAGTGACCGGGGGCGACAGCCAGCAGCGTGACCGGTGCTACATGGGCCGCGGCGCAGGAACGCTGGCAGCCGGACAAATGCACTGTTTGATCGTGACGTTGCAACAGCGCAGCCAATTGCATGGCGTCGCTCTTGGTATCGGCCAGGCCCTTGCCGCAGCCAGCGGAACCGGTGCAGGCGATCGACCGTGACACAGGCTGATCAGCGCCACATAGCAGGCCCAGTTGCTCCAGACGCCTAATGACTTCAGGCGCCCGCTCTTTTCGAACGTTGGGCAGCAACAGACTTTGCCATGGAGTGAAACGCAGACTCGCGTCGCCGAATTCGCATGCCAGTTGCGCCACGCCCCTGAGCATGGCGGGATCGAGCCGCCCCAAAGGCGGTACAGCGCCGACATAGACGTATTCGGTTCCAGCCTGTGGATGATCGCCGATGTGCAGGGCACCCGCAGTCAACAAGCGCTGCCAATCGGTAATCGACTTCAAGGGCACACGCTCGGCCAGGCGAGCGAGAAACTCTGCGAGTGGATACTCGGACAGCAAATGACGCATTCGTGTTTGATCCGGACGCGCCAGGTCGAGAAACAACTCCAGCACCGCTACCACCAGTGCGTGCCCCTGCTCGAGCGACACCGCGCCTGCGGGCCTGTCCGTAGGGCAACCCGCCAGACCGAACGCCAGCAACAGCTCGCCGTTTCGCTCAGCAGCAGACAACCACAGATCATGCGGGTGTTCGAGCATCGCCAACGCCTCGCCGCCATCGAGTTGCACGGCAAACTTGGCGCTGAGCTCGTGGAAACGTTCGTGGCTTTGCAGCGTGGTGAGGATCTGCTCCGCCAGCGCATGCGTGTCGAAGAGCATGTGCCGGTCAATCCCGGCGCTCGGGCTGAGCATCAGGTTGCGCACATCGTCACCCGCCGCGGTACGCGGCCCCAACCCTGCGGCGAGCAGGCTGTCGATCAACGCCGTCTGCTCACTGCCAATCCCGCGAATCTGCAGATTGGCGCGGTTGGTCGCCTCGATGACGCCCCCGGCAAACCGCTCGGCCGCGCTGGCCACCGCTTCAGCCTGGACCGCGCTGATCGAGCCGCCGTTCAGCTTGATCCGGCAGATACCGCCATCCAGCGCCGGGACGATACGCAGCAACCCCGGGCAGGCCGAGGGGCGTAAGGCGGTAGACATCGGGCGTTCGTTCAAAGGGGCGACCGGCAGTGTGGGAAAGGCGCTTCGCGGAGCGAAGGCGCGGTATTATGCCTGCTTTGTCCGACGGCATGATAAGCCTGCCCGTCGAATGGCCGGTCGACCAAACACCACAAGCGCGTCGCAGGCACTCAAACCTGAGGCTCGGCATCAAATAAACGAAATGATCTGCTCCTGACGCCGCGAGCCCAACAATGAAATAACTTTCGCTCGGGAAAGGTCATAGTCCTCTGGATCTATCAGCGCCTTGTAGCCAGCGACCGACACGTTCCCTGGTACTTTTTCAGTGCTGAAACGGTGGCGAAGAAGGTTATCAGCTACTGCTTCATCCATCTCGAAAGATATCACCGCAATAGACATAGCAATGCCTTGAGAGAGCACACCGAACTTGAACCGTATCCACCTTTCCTGCTGCAGAGCATACTTTCGGAGCACTTCGTTCGCCGGGGAAGTCACTGCCTGGTCAGACAAAAATTCCAGAGTTGTGTACAAAGCCTCGGCAGTGGCGGCGGGCATCCACTGACGCAGAACCTGTTGCGCCAGTTCAGCCAAGGTAAAACTGCCGGGCAAAGGCACGGGAAGGCTGACGCTGGGATCGTCCAACAACGTTGCACCCATTACTCTCATGGCCATCTTGTCGGCGTGAGCCCAGGACTCGAACTCTGTCAAATCAGGCACTTTATGAGACGCCACTGTTTGAGAATAAAGCAGTGCATCCAGACCGTCGTACCTCTCCGATTCCGGCAGTTCGTTGGCCATTAAAATGACGGCGCCGGCACAGATGGAAGCCTTAAAGCCAAAACCTGCATTCATTGATATTTCCCTAATAAAAGTCAGAGGCTTACACCTCTGACTTCAATTCAATTCAGGCTGCGCCAAATTCATAGCTGAGCGCTTTTTCACGCTGCGCGGTCAATGCCTTAACGATCAGTGGTTCGACAACCAGATAGTCTTCTTCGTCCATATGCATCGTGGCCGCACCGTTATAAATTTCGACACTGGAGGTACTCCATTCCGCAAACAACACTTTTGTCGGCTGAGCGGCGGCGAAGTACTGAACAGCGCCAATGGCCAGGGTGATATCACCGTCAGCGCCCTCCAGAGCACTCGTCATGCAGAAATTCCCGCCTTCGGCCTTCTTCGAATTACGTTCGAACAGGGTCAACGCTTCAGGCTCATCCTTCAGCGCCTTCATGGTAGCGTCTGCCACATCGGAGAGTACTTTCAATGCCGCCGCACCTTGAGCCACCGCCGCGGTCACCGCGGTATGGAGAACAGAAAGTGCAATATTATCCATGGTCAGTTTTTGGGAGCTGGCTTGATAGCGATTATAAGGCTGACTAAAAGCAAACCATCCCGACACTCTCATAAGCCTCATGAACTCGTTGTAACGTTGCTCTTTCTGATTGGGATTCGGGTATTTCAGCAAGGCAACCAGATCGGCGTACATATAAGTATTTTTGACAATACGCTTGCTTCGCTTGGACATGCTTTTGTCGAATCCCGCGATACCTGTACCCATGATCGCTGCATTAAGCTCATCTTTGTCGATGGGCAATCCACTACTGGAGGATACTTTAAACGAACGAGGCACTGGCTGCGCAGCGATAAGCTTATTGCACTCTTCAATTAACGCAACTCGCTCAGCTACGGAAGGGGCTTGATTGGACAACTCAGTCATAACATTGATTCCTTTCAGATTTTTTTTAAGCGCCCTCATGGCGCCAACTCAAACTAACTTCCACCCAGCATTTAATCAACTCACAAGAGATTCAATTCATTTCAGCGCGAACCGCCCAGGCGAAGTTACCGCGTCAATTCGACTTCCTTGATTCGCATGTCCCTGACAGCCTCGCTCAGGTCTGCTCGATATTTATCCATTTGACGTGGAGTGATCACGAACCGCCGAGACTGAATATCCAGTTGCGACTTCGAATACTCAACATCCCAAAACAAATAAGTGGACACCCAGTTGGCGCTGAGCAACCGTACGTTACTGATCACTATTTCAAGCTCATTGTAACGATTGTACTGCGCCGGCAAGAAACGAAAATCTCCCCATTCCCTTGTACTTTCCGTGAACAAATCAAGCCCTGCAATGTTGTGCTCAAGCAGTTGAAAAGTCTCTTGCACCTGCTTCAGCTTTGCCCTGCTCACCAACCAGGACAAGGACTTCGCCCAACTTTCCAACAAGTCACCGGAAAAATTTTTTTCAACGATTATCACGGGGTCGTGCTCCAGCCCCCAACCGACAGACCAAAGCCCCCCCGAGTAAAACTCGAACCACAGGCTCACGCCTTCTATCATGGCGAAGGTCAGCCTGAAACTGCGCCCAGCGCATGCTGTCCTTGATGTACTGTTTATCCTGTCTGGACAAACCGGGGGAAAATGCCAACAGGTTACTACCGAGCACGGTGGCACTACTCTCTCCAGACAGCTGACTGATCGATTGCTGCGTATCATTCATATACATATCCATTGTTGTTCATCTAACTTTCTGGCAGTTACTTACTCACTCAGCACGCCCCTTAAATGCACTTATTGAACTTCATGCAAAAAATACACTAACAACAAACCAACCACTCCAGAAAAAACAACATCAACATTTGATGTCCGGCCGTGTTCGATAAAATGGATAGCAGTCAGGTCGAGAAAGCCGCGCTATCATGCCGCCCATTAACGATAAACGCGTAATGAGGAGCGGCATGATTCCTTGGCTTACGGTTGTAGGCATAGCTGAAGACGGCTTCAAGGGCCTGGGCAAGAACGCCCGTCACGCCCTGCTGGGCGCTTCGCGGATCTTCGGCAGCCAGCGGCAACTGGATTTGTTGCCCGTGTGCATTCGCGGCGAACGCCAGCCCTGGCCCAGTCCATTTTCCCTTGAGCCGGTACTGGCGCTGCGTGGCGAGCCGGTGTGTGTGCTGGCCAGCGGCGATCCGATGTTCTTCGGCGTCGGTGCCAGCCTGGCACGGCAACTGCCCGCCACGGAAATGCTGATCCTGCCCGCCCCCTCTTCCGTATCGCTGGCAGCCGCTCGCCTGGGCTGGCCGTTGCAGGATGTGGTGACGCTGTCGGTGGTCGCCCGTCCCGTCGCCGCGCTCAACGCTCATTTGTTCAGCGGTGTGCGTTTGCTGGTGTTGAGCAACGACGGCCAGAGTCCGGCGGCCATCGCGGCGCTGCTGCGTGAACGCGGTTTCGGGCCGAGTCGCCTCACCGTGCTGGAGCATTTGGGCGGCGAAGCCGAACGACGCATCGAGGGCGCTGCCAACGACTGGAGCGAGCCGCAGATCGCCGACCTGAACCTGATCGCCATCGAATGCATCGCCGAACCGAACACACCGCGCCTGTCGCGCCTGGCCGGCCTGCCGGATTCGGCCTTCCAGCATGACGGCCAACTGACCAAACGCGACGTGCGCGCCATCACCCTTGCACGCCTCGCCCCGGTCCCCGGCGAACTGCTGTGGGACGTCGGCGCTGGCAGTGGTTCGATCGGCATCGAATGGATGCGCGCTCACCCGAGTTGCCGGGCGCTGGCCGTCGAAGCGGATGAGGGACGGCAGTCGTTGATCGAACACAACCGCGATGCCCTGGGCGTTCCCGGCCTGCAATTGATTCGCGGCAGTGCACCTCAAGCCCTGAACGGGCTCGAGCGCCCGGACGCGATTTTCATCGGCGGTGGCGTCACTCGTGAAGGCGTGCTCGATACTTGCTGGGCGCAACTCAAACCCGGCGGCCGGTTGATCGCCAACGCTGTGACACTGCAAAGCGAAGTGACCTTGATGGCCTGGCGTGAACGGCATGGTGGTGAGCTGACCCGCATTCACGTCGCCCAGGCGCAACCGTTGGGCGAGTTCGATACCTGGCGTCAGGCGCTGCCGATTACCTTGCTGGACGTGACGAAACCCCTCGATGCGTGACGAAACCGCCGAACAACCCGCCCCGCTGCGCAGCGGCTTGACCACCGGCAGCTGCGCCACCGCCACCAGCCTCGCGGCCGCCCGCCTGCTGCTCGGCGGCGTGGCAGCGGACGCCGTCGAGATCATTCTGCCCAAAGGCAAACGGGTGCAAATGCGCCTGGAATTCTGTCGACTGACGGACGACGGCGCCGAAGCCGGAACGATCAAGGACGCCGGCGACGACCCCGACGTGACCCACGGCGCCCTGCTGTTTTCCCAGGTGCGCTTGCACAGCGAACCGGGTATCCGCTTCAGCGCCGGCCGTGGCGTCGGCACCGTCACCCGGCCCGGGCTGGTGCTGAACGTCGGCGAACCGGCGATCAACCCGGTGCCGCGCAAGATGATCACCGATCACCTGACGTTGCTGGCCGAGGAACTGAATTACCAGGGCGGCTTCGAGGTCACGGTGAACGTCGAGGACGGCGAAGCCCTGGCGCTGAAAACCATGAACCCACGGCTGGGCATTCTCGGCGGCTTGTCGATCCTCGGCACCAGCGGCATCGTCCGGCCATTCTCCTGCGCCGCCTACATCGCCTCGATCCACCAGGGTATCGACGTCGCCAAAACCAATGGCTACCTGCACATCGCCGCGTGCACTGGCAACGCCAGCGAAGACACCATGCGCCGGGTTTACGACTTGCCGGAAATCGCCCTGATCGAAATGGGCGACTTCGTCGGTGCGGTGCTCAAGCACCTGCGCAAAGTGCCTGTGGATAAACTCAGCCTGTGCGGCGGCTTCGGCAAGATCAGCAAACTGGCGGCCGGGCACATGGATTTGCACAGTCGGCATTCAAGCATCGACCTGCCGCAACTGGCTGAATGGGCCGCAGCAGTCGGTGCCGATGCGGCGTTGCAACAGGCGATCCGCGACGCCAATACCAGTCAGCAAGCCTTGGCCATGGCCAGCGCCGCCGGGATCGCCCTCGGCGACGCGGTGTGCCAGCACGCCCTCGACTTTGCCCGCAGCGTGGTGCCGGCGCAGGTTCAGGTCGAAGTGTTCGCCATCGATCGCCAGGGCGGGATTGTCGGCCATGCGGGAGTTTTTCAATGAAGCGCGTGTTGTTGCTCGGCGGTGTCACTGAGGCATTGGCCATCGCCCGAACCCTGGGGCCGGAGCACATCTACAGCCTGGCTGGCGTCGGTCGTGTGCCGACGGATCTGAACTGTCAGGTCCGCGTTGGCGGCTATGGCGGCGCCGAAGGTCTGGCGCAGTTCATCCGCGATGAAGGTATTGACCTGCTGCTGGATGCGACCCACCCCTACGCGGCCCGCATCAGCCACAACGCCGCCACCGCCGCGAAGTTGAGCGGCATTGCCTGCTGGGCCTTGCGCCGTCCGGCCTGGCAGCCACAAGCCGCAGATGACTGGCGCGAAGTCAGCGACTGGGCCGAGCTGATCCACGCGCTGAAACCCTTTCGCCGACCGCTGTTCACCCTCGGTCGCGAGCCATTGCAACACCTGCACGAAATCCCGCCGGAGCAATTCTGGACGTTGCGTGCACTGGACGTTTATCCGGGCAACGAGCGCTGCGAAGTGATCGGCGCGCGTGGGCCGTTTCTGATCGAGGATGAACGCGCGTTGTTCGAGCGGCGGCAGATCGACGTGCTGATCAGCAAGAACAGCGGCAGCACCGCCACCGAGCCGAAGCTGGAAGTGGCGCGGGAACGTGGAGTGCCGGTGCTGGTGTTGAAGCGGCCGGTGTTGCCAGGGGTTGAGCGGGAGTTTGGGGCGGTGACTGAGGTTTTAACAGCCCTCACACAAAACTGGTAGCAGCTGGCGAAGGCTGTGTTCGGCTGCGCAGCAGTCGTAAAATCAAACACCACGGTCTGCCAGGTTGACTGCGGCGCATGGGATCACGACCGCTACGCAGCCGAACGCAGCCTTCGGCAGCTGCGACAGAAAATGCGCAATCCCCTACATATCCATCGGACCTAACGCACAACATCATCCAAATCGACTGACTTGTGGGCTCACAACCCAACCCCCATATTTCAAGCCCCACCCATGTAACGGGAAATGGCGGATGACTGAAAAATTCACTCGCTTCGATATCACTGAGTTTCTCCTGACGTCTGCCGATATGTGGCACTACATCAAGGCCTGCGAAGAGGAAGACCTGGGTGATGGGAGCTTCAATCGTGTAGCGCTCAGAGATGTCAAACACACAATCCGGGCAAGAATCCAAATCGACCCTCAATTCGCTCAGGCATTAAGAATCGAAGTCGCTACACTCTTTCAAAACGGCGAGGCTGAGCTTGCACGCCGGCTGCTCGATATGCTGACTGACTCGCTGCGACACCACACCGCACGCGGTCTTTTTACTTATCGCCCCTGATCAGGCTAAATAGCCGCGCCTGATCGCCCACTCAAACGGATCTGTCCCATGTCCCGACAACGGCTCGCATTTGCCTGGATCGCCTGCTTTGCAGTGCTGTTCAACATGCTCGCCATGCCGATGTCCGGTGCGATGGCCCAAACGGCGAAATCGCCGGCCGAACAGTTGCTGTGGGGCAGTTTCTGCTCTTCCAGCGGCACAAAGCTGGTGGCGATTTCCTTGGGCGACATCGAGCAGAAAGCCCCGCAGAACGACGATCATTCCAACATGCAGCATTGCTGGTGTTGCTCGGGCTCCGCGCCGTTGGTGGCGTTGCCGGGGCATGCGCCGCAGTTGTATTACGCGCGATTCGAGGCCAATCGAAGCGTGCCGCCTGCCACGCTCGACACACCGACACCGCGCCAGCAATGGCCCAGCCTCAACCCCCGCGCGTCCCCTCTGGTGTGATTCCTTCTCGCAATTGACCTGCGTTTTGAATCGTTCTGGAGAACTGCCATGTTGAACAAACTCATCGTCCTGGCTGTGTTGCTGCTGCCTGCCTGTTTTGCCAATGCCCACGAATACAAGGTTGGCGAACTTGAGATCGCCCATCCGTGGTCGCAGGAGTTGCCGCCCAATGCGCCCACCGTCGCGGCGTACTTCGTGATTCACAACAGCGGCAAAACCGCTGATCGGCTGCTCAGCGTCGGCTCGCCGATATCCGGCAAGGCTGAGTTGCACGAACATGTGATGCAAAACGATCTGATGAAAATGCAGCAAGTGCCCATCGTCGAGATTCCGGCAGGTGGCGAAGTCACCTTCGCGCCGATGGCGTATCACGTGATGCTGCTGGAGCTCAGAGACCGCAGCCTGTTGAGCGACGGCAAGCACTTTCCACTGACCCTGCACTTCGAGAAGTCCGGTGATGTAACGGTCGAGGTCTCGGTGCAGAAAAAGGCGCCGGACAGCATGCAAGCGCACATGCACGCCCAGTAATCGCCCCCGTTGAAAACGCCTATGCGCCCGCATAGCGCCAGGCCATCCGTGCGCCGCCGTCAGCCAATGAGCCTGACCCGCGGCAGCTGGATCAGCCTGTTCGCCATGCTGATGATCTTTATCGGCCCGCTGATTTCTCAGTCGATGCCGATGGATTCGCGCGCGGCTGCTTCGAGCATGGCAATGGGCATGTCCATGAACATGTCGATGGACATGGGCATGGACATGTCGGCGATTGAGCACGCCGACCACGACGCACAACCCGCCGCCGAACACTGCCGGCCGACAGCCGAGCATCACGCGCTGTGGGAAAAGTGCGGCTATTGCAGCCTGCTGTTCAATTGCCCCGCGCTCACCAGTGGCGCTTCATTCACCGCGTTCGACACCCCGCCCGCCACCACCTTCACCACACCCGCCACTCGCCTGGGCCACGCCCGGCAAACCATCTTCCCTGGCGCCCGCACCCGCGCCCCGCCCATCGTCGCGTAAACACCCCCACCTCTGATCTCACACGGTTTAGAAGACAGCCGCAGGCTGCCGGCCGTGTCGTTTACGACTGTTCGATGGAAATTGTCATGTCCAGGTTTTCTGCTGACACACGTTTGGGCGCTGCCCAGGCTTTTTTTGCCCTGAACCCATCCCGCGTTCGTTTCAGGCAAGCCACCGCCGCCCTTTGCGGCTTGTTGCTGACGCCAATGGTGCTGGCCGATGAGCACGCCGGCCACACCGAAGAACTGAGCCCGACGGTGATCACCGCCATCGCGCCGAGCTCGCCGCTGACCGTCGTCACCAACCCCAAGGACCCGCGCCAACCGGTGCCGGCCAGCGACGGTGGCGATTATCTGAAGACCATCCCCGGCTTCGCGCTGGTGCGCAACGGCGGCACCAACGGCGACCCGGTGCTGCGCGGCATGTTCGGCTCGCGCCTGAATATCCTCACCAACGGCAGCATGATGCTCGGCGCCTGCCCCGGCCGGATGGACGCGCCGACCTCGTACATCTCACCGGAAACCTACGACAAACTCACCGTGATCAAAGGCCCGCAAACCGTGCTCTGGGGCCCCGGCGCATCGGCCGGCACCATCCTGTTCGACCGGGAGCCGGAAAGCTTCGGCGAACTCGGCACAAGGGTGAATGCCAGCGTATTGGCCGGCTCCAACGGCCGCTTCGACAAAGTGCTGGACGCCGCCGCTGGCGGGCCGTTGGGTTACGTGCGCGTGATCGGCAACACCGCGCATTCCGATGACTACAAGGACGGCAACAACGACACCGTGCCCTCGCGCTACGACAAGTGGAACGGCGATGTCGCTGTCGGCTGGACGCCGAACGCCGACACCCTGCTGGAATTGACTGCCGGCAAGGGCGACGGCGAAGCCCGTTACGCCGGGCGCGGCATGGACGGTTCGCAGTTCTTGCGCGAAAGCCTCGGCCTGCGCTTCGAGCAATCGAACATCGGTGAGGTGCTGGATAAGGTCGAGGCGCAGGTCTACTACAACTACGCCGACCACGTGATGGACAACTATACCCTGCGCACGCCGTCCGGCACCGGGATGATGGCCGGCCCGATGGCTTCCAACGTCGACCGCCGAACCCTCGGCGCGCGGATCAAAGCCACCTGGCGCTGGGCCGATGTGCAGTTGATCAGTGGCCTGGATGCGCAAACCAACGAACACCGCCAACGCAGCGCCATGGGTATCGACACCTACAAGGATGTGCCCCGCAACAAGGACGCCGACTTCCACAACTACGGCGTGTTCAGCGAACTGACCTGGTACGCCGCCGACCGTGATCGACTGATCACCGGCGCACGACTGGACCGTGCTTCGGCCAAGGATTATCGACAGACCATCGGCTCCGGGATGATGGCCCGCCCCAACCCGACCTCCGACGACACCCGCGCCGACACCCTGCCCAGCGGTTTCGTGCGTTACGAGCATGACCTGGCCGACAGCCCGACCACGCTGTATGCGGGCCTCGGTCATGCCCAGCGGTTCCCGGATTACTGGGAGCTGTTTTCGCCCAACTCCGGCCCCGCCGGTTCGGTGAATGCGTTCGACTCGATCAAGCCGGAGAAAACCACCCAGCTCGACTTCGGCCTGCAATACAAGACCGCCGACCTCGAAGCCTGGGCCTCGGGTTACGTCGGGCAGGTGCGCGATTACATCCTGTTCAACTACACACCGGGGATGATGGGCACCACCTCGCAAGCCGAGAACATCGACGCGCGAATCATGGGCGGTGAACTCGGTGCGGCCTACAAGCTGACGACCAACTGGAAAGCCGATGCGACCCTGGCCTACGCCTGGGGCAAGAACAGCAGCGACGGCACTGCCTTGCCACAAATGCCACCGCTGGACGCCCGTTTCGGCCTGACCTACAGCGAAGACAACTGGAGCGCCGGCGCCTTGTGGCGGGTGGTCGCGGCGCAAAACCGTATCGACCGGAACAAGGGCAACGTGGTCGGCAAAGACTTCGACAAAAGCTCGGGGTTCGGCGTGTTCTCGCTCAACGGCGCGTACCGGATCAACAAGAACTGGAAGGTCAGCAGCGGCGTCGACAACTTGTTCGGCAAGGCCTACGCCGAACACCTGAACCTGGCCGGCAACGCCGGTTTCGGCTTCCCGGCCAATGATCCCCAAGCCATCAACGAACCGGGGCGCACGCTCTGGACCAAGGTCGACATGAGCTTCTAAGAGCATCGCGGGCAAGCCCGCCCCCACAGCTTCAACACCGCCGTGGGAGCGGGTTTGCCCGCGAATGACTGCGCAGCAGTCACCAGACAATGACAAAAGATCCAAGCCTAGCGGAGCACTCGAAGTGAAACAGCCCAAACCGAATTTCTACAACCTGGCCTGGCGTTGGCATTTCTATGCCGGCCTGTTCGTCGCGCCGTTCATGGTGATGCTGGCCCTGACCGGCATCGTCTACCTGTTCAAACCGCAACTCGATCCATTGATGTACGGCAGCCTGATGAACATCCCGGCCGGTCATCACACCGTGGCCGCCGACGACCTGCTCAAACGGGTGAAAGAGGCGTATCCACAAGCCCGGATCAAACAATACCTGCCGCCGGTCAACGCCGAACGCAGCGCGCAATTCGTGGTGATCAATGAAGGTCATGAACTGAACGTGTTCATCGATCCGTACCACGGCGATATCCTCGGCGAGCAAGACGCGAAGAACAATCTGCAGGCGCTCGCACGCTCGATTCACGGCGAGTTGATGATCGGCACCGTCGGTGATCGGCTGGTGGAGCTGGCCGCCGGTTGGGGTGTGGTGTTGGTGGTCTCCGGGGTATTTTTGTGGTGGCCGCGTGGTCAGTACGCCGGCGTGCTGTGGCCGCGCCTCAGCCGTCGCGGACGTGTGCTGTGGCGTGACTTGCACGCAGTGACCGGGTTCTGGGGCGCGGCGTTTTTGCTGGTGATGTTGCTCAGCGGCATGACCTGGACCGGCTTCTGGGGCAAGCAGTACGCCGACCTCTGGAACCGCTTTCCGGTCGCCATGTGGAATGACGTGCCCAAGTCCGACGTCGAGGCCCGCAGCCTCAACAGCGCCACACGCCAGACCGTGCCGTGGGCCATGGAAAACACGCCGATGCCAATGTCTGGCGACCATGCCGAACACATGGCTCACGCCAGCACGCAAGCCGGCCCGGCGGCGTCGACCATCAGCCTGCAAGACGTGCAAAACATTGCCGTGCAGCGCAAGGTCGAGCCTGGCTACAGCATTACCTTCCCGACCACCGCGACCGGTGTGTTCACCATCGCGGTGTTCGCCGACGACCCGCGCAACGACGCCACCCTGCACGTCGACCAGTACACCGGCGACGTCCTCGCCGACGTGCGCTGGCAGCATTACAGCAACGTCGCCCGCGCCACGGAGGTCGGCGTGATGCTGCACGAAGGCAAGATGTTCGGCCCGTTCAATCAGATCATCGTGCTGCTGATCTGCCTGATGATTTTGCTCAGCGCCGTCAGCGGCGTGGTGATCTGGTGGAAGCGTCGGCCACAGGGCAAGTTCGGTGTGCCACCCTTGCGTCACGACCTGCCGAAATGGAAAACCGCAATGGTCATCATGTTCGCCCTGGCGGTGATGTTTCCGTTGGTGGGGGCTTCGCTGGTTGTCGTGTGGCTATTGGATTGGGGGCTGCTGTCGCGCCTGGGCCGGCAAATTGAATCCACCTCACCTTCATCATGAAACAGGCGAGATACGCGTACGCGTAAAGCCAATACAATGCGGGCCAGCATTGAATCCTTGGCAAACCGCCAAGTTTTTGTGGCGAGGGAGCTTGCTCCCGCTGGGTTGCGCAGCAACCCCAAACCTGACGCCGCGGTTTCTCCGGGTATACCGCGTTGTCGGGCTTTACGACTGCTGCGCAGCCGAGCGGGAGCAAGCTCCCTCGCCACAGGTTGTGTGCTGGCTGAACGATCATCAGGAATGAAATGACTTCGCTGAACCTCACCAACCTCGCCTGGACACCCCTGGGCCACGGCCACTGCCATCACCAGTTCCAGCTGCGTGACGCCTCCTTGCACGTGGCTGCCGGTGAGTTCGTCGGGTTGATCGGCCCCAACGGCAGCGGTAAAACCAGCCTGCTGCGGTGCGCTTATCGCTTCAGCAAACCGGAAAGCGGCGAAGTAAAACTCGACCATCACAACGTCTGGAAGCAGTCCTCACGCTGGTGTGCGCAACGCATCGCCGTGGTGTTGCAGRAATTTCCCGACGCCTTCGGCCTGACCGTCGATGAAGTGGTCGCCATGGGCCGCACGCCGCACAAAGGACTGTTCGACGGCGACACCGTGCACGACCGCAACCTCGCGGCCCACGCCCTGGAATCAGTCGGCCTCAAAGGCTTCGAAGACCACGCCTTCGCCACCCTGTCCGGCGGTGAAAAGCAGAGGGTGATCCTCGCCCGCGCCCTGGCCCAGCAACCGCAATTGCTGATCCTCGATGAACCGACCAACCACCTCGACCCGCGCTATCAACTGGAACTGCTGCAGCTGGTCAAACGCCTGCAGATCGGCACGCTGGCGAGCATCCATGACCTCAATCTTGCGGCGGCCTTCTGTGATCGGCTGTACGTAATCCATCACGGTCGCATCGTGGCCAGCGGCCCCCCCAAGGAAGTCCTGACCACACACCTGCTGCACAACGTGTTCGGCGTCGACGCCCTGATCGATGACCATCCCTTGCACGGCTACCCACGAATCACCTGGATAACCCAACCATGACTTTGCGTTCCCTGCTTTGCGTCGCGTTGTTGCTGGGCAGTGCCCATGCCTTCGCCGAGGCCACCAAATACCCGCTGACTGTCCAGAGTTGCAACCGCGCAGTGACCTTCAAGCAAGCGCCGATACACGCGGTCAGCCACGACATCAACATGACCCAGATGATGCTCGCCCTCGGTCTCAAACCCAGGATGGCCGGCTACAGCGGCGTGACCGGATGGAAATCGGTGACGCCCCAGATGCAGACCATCCTCGATGGCTTGCCGGAGCTGGCAGCCAAGTATCCGTCGGTGGAAACCCTGCTCAACGCCAACGTCGACTTCTTCTTCGCCGGTTGGGACTACGGCATGCGCGTGGGCGGTGACCTCACGCCGCAAACCCTGCAACCGCTGGGCATCAACGTCTATGAGTTGACCGAGTCCTGCGCCTTCGTGATGAAGCGCCCACCGGCCAGCCTGGAAGACACCTACAACGACCTGCGCAACCTCGGCAAAATCTTCGACGTGCAGGACCGCGCCAACACCGTGATCGCCGAGATGCAGGCGCAAGTCGCCGAGGTGCGCCAGGATCTGCCGACCGACAAGCCTCGGGTGTTTCTGTACGACAGCGGTGAAGACCGGGCCATGACCTCCGGGCGCCTGGGCATGCCGCAGGCGCTGATCGACGCGGCCGGCGGGCGCAACATTCTCGATGACGTCGAGGCGAGCTGGACTCGGGTCAATTGGGAGAACGTGGTCGAACGTAATCCGCAGGTGATCGTGATCGTCGATTACGGCGAAGTCACCGCCGAACAGAAGGAGCAATTTTTGCTGAACAACCAGGCCCTGCAATCGGTGGACGCGATCAAGAACCAGCGCTTTATCGTCATTCCGTACGTGCAGGCCACGCCGGGGATCGATAACGTGCTGGCGGTTGAAACCCTGGCCAAGGGTTTCCACGGCGAATGATCGACCGTCGTTATGCCTTGTTGCTGATGGCCCTCGGCGCGCTGTTGCTGGTGTCGTGTGTGGTATCGCTGGGTTTTGGTCCGGCGCGGGTGCCGGTGGAGGTGGTGTGGCGGATTTTGCTGCACAAGATTTTCGGTATCGGCGTACCGGACTGGGCCGCTGGGCAGGAACACATCGTCTGGCTGATCCGCGTGCCACGCATGTTGCTCGGCGCACTGGTGGGCGCCGGCCTGGCGTTGATTGGCGCGGTGCTGCAAGCGGTGACGCGCAATCCACTGGCTGATCCGCACCTGCTCGGTGTGACCTCCGGCGCGACCCTCGGCGCGGTGATCGTGGTGTTGCATGTCGGTGAAATCGTCGGCCTGCTGACCTTGCCCATCGCGGCGTTCATCGGCGCGCTGCTGAGCATGTTGGTCGTGCTGATGATCGCCAACCGCAACGGTCGGCTCGACAGTGATCGGCTGCTGCTGTGCGGCGTGGCGGTGTCGTTCGTGATGATGGCGATCGCCAACCTGCTGCTGTTTCTCGGTGACCATCGCGCCAGTTCGGCGGTGATGTTCTGGATGCTCGGTGGCCTCGGGCTGGCGCGCTGGGAATTGCTCGCCGTACCCGCCGCGAGTGTATTGCTCGGGTTGGTGTTGCTGCTGGGCATGGCCCGACCGTTGAATGCGTTGATGGCGGGTGAGCAGACGGCTGTGACCCTCGGGGTGAATGCTCGCACCGTGCGCTTGCGGGTGTTTTTGATTGCCTCGCTGATGACCGGGGTGCTGGTGTCGATCAGCGGCTCGATTGGTTTTGTCGGGCTGATGGTGCCGCACATTGCACGACGCTTGGTGGGGGCCGAGCATCGACGGTTACTGCCGGTGTGCGTGTTGTTGGGCAGTCTGTTCCTGGTCTGGGTCGACGTGGCCGCACGAACGTTGATCGCCCCGGAAGACCTGCCCATCGGCGTCGCCACCGCCGCCATCGGCGGGCTGTTCTTCATCGGCCTGATGCGCCGGCGCTGACTCACCGCTCCCACAGGGTGATCGTTCCCACGCTCCCGCGTGGGAATGCCGCCAGGGACGCTCCGCATTCTGCCTTTGAATGTTTAACGGATGTATCAGAACTCAGACCTTTCCCACGCATCTTTCAGGTTGTCCGTCGGAAGCGGGCTCTCTAGTCTTTGGCTGTCGCTGAAAACTCAGTGATCGGGTGTGAGAAGCCCGGCAACTTATGGTCATCCAGTGTCTGTACACGCATAATCGCCGCCAGCTTATTAGCTGCCTGCAAATGTGTTATGGCGGCTGTGTGCGGGCGGACTTCGGTCCGGCCGGGTGTCCATAACCGGTCTTCTCACCTCGCACATAGCTGCCACCTCTTCCCGTGTGAGAAGCGGCAAGTGGAGGCTCCAACGCTGGAGAAATTTTTCAATGGACAAATTAATTCCTGACCCACCCTTCAACACCACCACCCCCAACGCCGAAGCCTCGCGCAACGAAGAATTACTCAAGGATCGCGAAGCCATAAAACGCGCCCTCGACTACTACCTCGATCCCCCGGCGCAATACACCGAAAAACCCCGTCGCCCCAGCACGATGTTCATGGTCGCCCCGGACATGGATACCGAAAGCCTCCTGGCCCACGCCTACGAATCGTTAGCCACGGCGAGTGTCCTGGCCAGCGACTTCGCCAACGACCTGACCGGCCCGCAGCGCTACACGGCGCTGGCGATTCAACAGAGCATCATGCTGGCGGAGCTGGCGGTGAACCGGGCGCTGGATAACGTCGACCCGGCGTAGACCGCGTTATCGACCATCGCGGGCTTGCCCGCGATGGCTGCATCGCCCCAATGTGGCGCATCTTCTCGCACCAACGCGCCAGCCCCGTCCCTTCATGGTGCGTCACGCAAACCCCGCAACCACTCTAATACGACATTTCCTTGCCCGTCCCCGACCGGGCACAGCCCTTGCAAAACAGCCTTCAGTCGTCCGCATCTGCCAACCATAAAAAACTTTAACGTTCATGGAGATCGCACAATGAAGCGTCACAGTTTGATCAAGGCTTTCACACTCACGGCAAGCATTGCCGCGATGGGCATGGCCTGGACTGTCCAGGCCGCCGAGACCATCAAGGTCGGTATTCTGCATTCGTTGTCCGGGACCATGGCGATCTCCGAAACCTCGCTCAAAGACATGGCGTTGATGACCATCGACGAAATCAACGCCAAGGGCGGTGTGAACGGCAAGATGCTGGAGCCTGTCGTCGTGGACCCGGCGTCGAACTGGCCGCTGTTCGCCGAAAAGGGCCGGCAGTTGCTGACCCAGGACAAGGTGGCGGTGGTGTTCGGTTGCTGGACCTCGGTGTCGCGTAAATCGGTGCTGCCGGTGTTCGAAGAACTCAACGGCTTGCTGTTCTACCCGGTGCAATACGAAGGCGAAGAGATGTCGCCGAACGTGTTCTACACCGGCGCGGCGCCCAACCAGCAGGCGATTCCGGCAGTGGAATACCTGATGAGCGAAGAAGGCGGCAGCGCCAAGCGCTACTTCCTGCTCGGCACCGACTACGTCTACCCGCGCACCACCAACAAAATCCTGCGCTCGTTCCTGCACTCCAAAGGTGTGGCCGACAAGGACATCGAAGAGGTCTACACCCCGTTCGGCCATAGCGACTATCAAACCATCGTGGCCAGCATCAAAAAATTCTCTGCCGGTGGCAAGACGGCGGTCATCTCCACCGTCAACGGCGACTCCAACGTGCCGTTCTATAAAGAGCTGGCCAACCAGGGCCTGAAAGCCACCGACGTTCCGGTCGTGGCGTTCTCCGTGGGTGAAGAAGAACTGCGCGGCATCGACACCAAACCGCTGGTGGGCAACCTCGCGGCGTGGAACTACTTTGAGTCGGTGGAAAACCCGGTGAACAAGAAGTTCGTCGATGACTGGAAAGCCTACGCCAAGAAACACAACCTGCCGGGCGCCGACAAAGCGGTGACCAACGACCCGATGGAAGCCACTTACGTTGGCATCCACATGTGGGCGCAAGCAGCCGAGAAAGCCAAATCCACCGACGTCGACAAGGTCCGCGAAGCCCTGGCCGGCCAGACCTTTGCTGCACCGTCCGGCTACACCCTGACCATGGACAAGACCAACCATCACCTGCACAAGCCAGTAATGATCGGTGAGATTCAGGCCGACGGTCAGTTCAACGTGGTGTGGCAGACCGAAGGGCCGATCCGCGCCCAACCGTGGAGCCCGTTCATTCCGGGCAACGACAAGAAGCCGGAGTATGCGGTGAAGAGCAACTGATTCACCCCGCTTAGCCTGATCGTTCCCACGCTCCGCGTGGGAATGCCTCAACGGACGCTCTGCGTCCGCTTTGGGACGCGGAGCGTCCCGGGCTGCATTCCCACGCAGAGCGTGGGAACGATCAACACAGGACACCTGCTATGCCCACCGCCCTTTGCCGCTTTATTCTTGCCCTCGCGCTGTTATTACCGATGGCTACCTATGCCGGCGACGCCGAAGATTTCGTCGCGGCCAATCCCGTGGTGCAAGCCAAGCTTCTGGAAACCTGGGCCGCGCAGCCCGATCCGGCCCGTATCGAACTGATCAACGCCCTGCAACAAGGCGAGCTGACCATCGATGGCCAACCGAAAACCCTGCGCCTGAACAATCGCCTGCGGGGTCTGATCGACACCGCTTTGGCCAGCCACCAGTTGCTCGCCGCCGACGCCAAAATCCGTTTGGCCGCCGCGCAGCAATTGCAGAAAAGCGCCAAACCGGCGCAGCTGAAATTCCTCGACCAACAGTTGACCAGCGAACAAGACGAAGCCGTTCATGCCGCCCTGAGCCTGGCCTTGGCCAATCTGCAACTGGTCGACAGTGACCCGACCGTGCGCCTCGCCGCCGTGCGTTTGCTCGGCGAAACCGGCGACCCACTGGCCCGCACCCGCCTCGAAGGCTTGCTCGAACCCGGCGTCGAAGCCGACGCCAGCGTGCGCACCGCCGCCGAAACCAGTCTGGCCCAGGTCAAACGCAAACTGCTGATCGGCGAAATGCTCGGCCAGGCCTTCAGTGGCATGTCCCTCGGTTCGATTCTGCTGCTCGCGGCATTGGGCTTGGCGATCACCTTCGGCCTGCTCGGCGTGATCAACATGGCCCACGGCGAGATGTTGATGCTCGGCGCTTACTCGACGTACGTGGTGCAGCTGATGTTCCAACGCTTCGCCCCACAAGCCATCGAGTTCTATCCGCTGATTGCCCTGCCGGTGGCGTTTTTCGTGACCGCCGCCATCGGCATGGCGCTGGAGCGCACGGTGATTCGCCACCTCTACGGCCGCCCGCTGGAAACCCTGCTCGCCACGTGGGGCATCAGCCTGATGCTGATCCAGTTGGTGCGGCTGGTGTTCGGCGCGCAGAACGTCGAAGTGGCCAACCCGGCGTGGTTGTCGGGCGGGATTCAGGTGCTGCCCAATCTGGTGCTGCCGTACAACCGCATCGTGATCATCGCGTTCGCCTTGTTTGTGGTGGTGCTGACCTGGCTGCTGTTGAACAAGACCCGCCTTGGCTTGAACGTGCGCGCCGTCACCCAGAACCGCAACATGGCCGCCTGCTGCGGCGTGCCCACCGGGCGCGTCGACATGCTCGCCTTCGGCTTAGGCTCGGGCATCGCCGGGCTCGGTGGCGTGGCGCTCAGCCAGATCGGTAACGTCGGCCCGGACCTCGGCCAGAGCTACATCATCGACTCATTCCTGGTGGTGGTGCTCGGTGGTGTCGGTCAATTGGCCGGTAGCGTGCTGGCCGCGTTCGGCCTGGGCATCGCCAACAAGATTCTCGAACCGCAGATCGGTGCGGTGCTGGGCAAAATCCTGATCCTCGCGTTGATCATTCTGTTCATCCAGAAACGTCCGCAAGGCCTCTTCGCACTGAAAGGACGGGTGATCGACTGATGAACCAGCCTCTGATGCTCACGGCCAGCCAAAAGGCCGGCCCCAAAGTCACGATTGCTGTCGGCGCGGTGATCCTTGTTTTACTGCTGGCGCTGCCATTGCTGTCGCTGTTGTCGCCGGACAGTGCGTTTCATGTCTCGGCCTACACGCTGACACTGGTGGGCAAGATTCTTTGCTATGCCATCGTCGCCCTGGCGCTCGATCTGGTCTGGGGCTACGCCGGCTTGCTGTCGCTGGGCCACGGTCTGTTCTTCGCCCTCGGCGGTTATGCGATGGGCATGTACCTGATGCGCCAGGCTTCGGGTGACGGCTTGCCGGCGTTCATGACGTTCCTGTCGTGGACCGAGTTGCCGTGGTACTGGACCGGCACCAGCAGCTTCCTCTGGGCCATGTGCCTGGTGGTATTGGCGCCGGGATTGCTGGCGCTGGTGTTCGGTTTCTTCGCCTTCCGCTCGCGGATCAAGGGCGTGTATTTCTCGATCATGACCCAGGCCCTGACCTTCGCCGGGATGCTGCTGTTTTTCCGCAACGAAACCGGGTTTGGCGGCAACAACGGCTTCACTAATTTTCGCAGCATTCTCGGCTTTGGCATTACGGAACCGGGGACTCGCGCGGTGTTGTTTTTCGCCACGGTGCTGTTGCTGGTGGCGAGTCTGTTCATCGGCTGGCGACTGGCGCAAAGCAAGTTCGGTCGGGTGCTGACCGCGCTACGGGATGCGGAAAACCGCCTGATGTTCTGCGGCTACGACCCTCGCGGCTTCAAGCTGTTTGTCTGGGTGTTGAGTGCGGTGTTGTGTGGCCTGGCGGGGGCGCTGTATGTGCCGCAAGTCGGGATCATCAACCCGAGCGAAATGTCGCCGACCAACTCGATCGAAGCGGCGGTCTGGGTTGCCTTGGGGGGGCGCGGCACGCTGATCGGCCCGCTGCTGGGTGCCGGCGTGGTCAACGGGATGAAGAGCTGGTTCACCGTGGCGTTTCCGGAATACTGGCTGTTCTTCCTCGGCGCGCTGTTCATCGTCGTGACGTTGTATCTGCCTAAGGGTGTGATCGGTCTGCTGAAGAAAAGGGGTGAACAATGAGGATTACTGCAACGGCTGAATTCATGCTCGAACCGGTCTTTTTTCCACCAGAGCCCAACAAGGACGCCGGCAGCAGCCGCGATGCCATCGGCCTCGGCCAACGCGTCGGCCCCGGCCTGAATACGCGTCACGGCACCATCCTGACGCTGGAAGACATCAGCGTCAGCTTCGATGGTTTCAAGGCACTCAACAATTTGAACCTGTACATCGGTGTCGGTGAATTGCGCTGCATCATCGGCCCCAACGGCGCGGGCAAAACCACGCTGATGGACGTGATCACCGGCAAGACCCGCCCCAGTCACGGCAAGGCCTGGTTCGGTGAAACCCTGGACCTGACGCAGATGAGCGAAGTGCAAATCGCCCAGGCCGGTATCGGTCGCAAGTTCCAGAAGCCAACCGTATTCGAAGCGCTGAGCGTGTTCGAAAACCTGGAGCTGGCGCAGAAAACCGACAAGTCGGTGTGGGCCAGCCTTCGAGCTCGCCTGAGTGGTGAACAAAAAGATCGCATCACCGAAGTGCTGGAAACCATTCGCCTGACCAGTTCGGTCAATCGCCCGGCAGGGTTGTTGTCCCACGGCCAGAAGCAGTTTCTGGAAATCGGCATGCTGCTGATGCAAGACCCGCAACTGCTGCTGCTCGACGAGCCGGTGGCGGGCATGACCGACGCTGAAACCGAATTCACCGCCGAACTGTTCAAGAGCCTGGCGGGCAAGCATTCACTGATGGTGGTGGAACACGACATGGGCTTCGTCGGCTCGATCGCCGACCACGTCACCGTGTTGCACCAGGGCAGCGTGCTGGCCGAAGGGTCACTTGCACAGGTGCAGGACAATGAGCGGGTGATCGAGGTCTACCTCGGCCGCTGATGAGCAATTGATCGATTCCGCGCTCTGCGTGGGAACGATCACAGGGGGAATTTGAAGATGCTGCAAGTCGACAAGCTGCACCAGTACTACGGCGGTAGCCACATCCTGCGGGGCCTGACGTTTGAGGTGAAGATCGGCGAAGTCACCTGCCTGCTGGGGCGCAACGGCGTGGGCAAGACCACCTTGCTCAAATGCCTGATGGGTTTGCTGCCGGCCAAAGAAGGCGCGGTGAACTGGGAAGGCCAACCGATCACCACATTCAAGCCGCACCAACGGGTGCATGCCGGTATCGCTTACGTGCCTCAGGGTCGGGAAATCTTCGGCCGGCTGACCGTGGAAGAAAACCTGCTGATGGGCCTGTCGCGGTTTCCCGGCTCCGAAGCCAAGGAAGTCCCGGCGTTCATCTACGAGCTGTTCCCGGTGCTGCTGCAAATGAAGCAACGGCGTGGCGGTGACTTGTCCGGGGGCCAGCAACAGCAACTGGCAATCGGCAGAGCACTGGCCAGCCGACCACGGCTGCTGATTCTCGACGAACCCACCGAAGGCATCCAACCGTCGGTGATCAAGGAAATCGGCGCGGTGATCAAGAAACTTGCAGTGCGTGGCGACATGGCGATTTTGCTGGTGGAGCAGTTCTACGATTTCGCCGCCGAGCTGGCCGATCAGTACCTGGTGATGTCCC
The DNA here is from genome assembly GCF_056406935.1 of Pseudomonas sp. P1_A1. NCBI lineage: Bacteria > Pseudomonadati > Pseudomonadota > Gammaproteobacteria > Pseudomonadales > Pseudomonadaceae > Pseudomonas > Pseudomonas sp. P1_A1. Next base: position 117,483 of record NZ_JBFTZE010000005.1, read on the forward strand.
GGGGCGAGATCGTGCAGCAGGGTCGTGGCGAAAATATGGAAGCCGAAGGTGTGCGCGGGCTGGTTACGATCTAACCTGCAGCCTTCTGACGATAAATTAGACGATATGAATTTACCTCTCCCCACTGCGCTGTTTACCCCGAGCTGGCATGCCGAGCTGGAGCTGGGCTACGCCCGTTTCGGCGCCAGCACCCGCCCGGTACAGCGCCGTCATCAAGGCCCGCTGCGGGTGCAGAAGCACTTGTATGCCGAAGGCCCCGAGGTGTGTCAGCACATCATCGTCCACCCACCGGGGGGGATTGCCGGCGGTGATCGGCTGGACATCTCGGCCAGCGTCGGCACGCACGCCTGGGCGCAAATCACCAGCCCCGGCGCCGCCAAGTGGTATCGCGCAGCCGGGCCGGCTTATCAGAAACTCGACTTGCGCGTGGCTGCCGGTGCTACGTTGGAGTGGTTGCCGCAAGAGACGATTATCTTCAGTGCCGCTCAGGCTGAACTCAGCACGAGCATTGATCTTGAAGGCGATGCCCGGTTGTTCTACTGGGACGTGGTAGCACTGGGTCGCCCGGCCAGTGGAGAGCGCTTCGACCTCGGGCACTTCCAGGCCCACCTGGATATCCGCCGCGACGGCCAGTTGCTCTGGCACGAACGCCAGCGCATTGCCGGGGATGACGGTTTGCTGGACTCGCCGATCGGGCTGGATGGGCAACCGGTGTTTGCGACGTTGCTGGTGACCGGAGAGATTGATAGCCAATTGCTGGAGAAGTGCCGCTCGCTGCCCAATGAGGTGCGCGGGGATCTGACGCAATTGCCGGGGCTGTTGGTCGCCCGGTGCCTGGCCGGTGAGGCGCTGCTGGCACGTGGCTGGCTGATCGATTTGTGGCGGTTATTGCGCCCGGCACTTTTAGGCCGCGAAGCCGTTCCTCCGCGAATATGGAGCACCTGAACACGAGGCGCACGATGCAAGATTTTTTAACTGCCGATTATGGATTTCTACGATGGACCTGACCCCACGCGAAAAAGACAAGCTGTTGATTTTCACCGCCGGCCTCGTGGCCGAACGGCGTTTGGCTCGCGGCGTGAAACTCAATTACCCGGAGGCCATGGCCTACATTTCTGCGGCGCTGCTCGAAGGCGCGCGTGACGGCCAGACCGTGGCCGAGCTGATGCACTACGGCACCACCCTGCTCAGCCGCGAACAAGTGATGGAAGGCATCCCGGAAATGATCCCGGAGATCCAGGTCGAAGCGACGTTTCCCGACGGCACCAAACTGGTCACCGTTCACCAACCGATCGCCTGAGGCCGCGCCATGACTTACCACATCCGCGATGCGCTGCACGCCGATCTGCCGGCGATCCGCGACATCTACAACGACGCCGTACTCAACACCACGGCGATCTGGAACGAACAGGCCGTGGACCTGGGCAACCGCCAGGCCTGGTTCAGCGCGCGGCAGGCCCAGGGCTATCCGATTCTGGTGATCGTCGACGGCGACGACAACGTACTCGGCTACGCTTCATTCGGTGACTGGCGGCCCTTCGACGGGTTCCGCCACACGGTCGAGCACTCGGTGTACGTGCGCAACGACCAACGTGGCAATGGCCTCGGCCCGCAACTGATGGCAGCGCTGATCGAGCGCGCCAAAGGCTGCAACAAACACGTGATGGTCGCCGCCATCGAAAGCGGTAACGGTGCCTCGATCCGGCTGCACGAGCGGGCCGGTTTTGTCGTCACCGGCCAAATGCCGCAGGTGGGTACCAAGTTCGGCCGCTGGCTGGACCTGACCTTCATGCAACTGATCCTCGACCCCGGCGTAATGCCACCCGGTCCCCACAAGGAGTGATGCCCCATGAACGCCGCCCAACTGCGACGCGTCAATGTTGAAAGCTTTGCGCACTATCGTCAGGGATTGATTGATCTGCTGCTCGACGCCGTCGGCTATGGCGCCAGCGTCGGGTTCATGGCGGATCTGGATGCCACCCAGGCCCGAGCCCATTTCGATGAAGTCCAGGACAACCTGAACAAAGGCAACGTGCTGCTGTGGGTGGTGGTCAAGGACGAACAGGTGCAGGCCAGTGTGCAACTGAACCTGTGCCAGAAAGCCAATGGGCTCAATCGCGCCGAAGTGCAGAAACTGCTGGTGCGTGAACATGCCCGTCGTCGCGGCCTGGGCCAGCAGTTGATGCATGCCCTTGAGCTTGCGGCCCGCCAGCACAAACGCGGCATGCTCTACCTCGACACCGAGGCCGGCTCCCCCGCCGAAGACTTCTACAAGGCCCTGGGTTACACCCGTGCCGGCGAAATTCCGGACTACGCCTGCGACCCGAACGGGCGCTACAAACCGACCGCCCTCTACTACAAGATTCTCCAAGGAGCCCAGTGATGATTCCCGGTGAGTACCAGATCCAGCCCGGCGACATCGAGCTTAACGTGGGCCGACGCACTGTCAGCCTGAAGGTGGCCAACAGCGGCGACCGGCCGATCCAGGTCGGCTCGCATTATCACTTTTTCGAAACCAACGACGCGCTGACCTTCGACCGCGCCGCCAGCCGTGGCATGCGCCTGAACATCCCCGCCGGCACCGCGGTGCGCTTCGAACCGGGGCAGAGCCGCGAGGTCGAGCTGGTGGACCTGGCCGGGCATCGCCGGGTGTTCGGGTTTGCCGGCAGGATCATGGGCGACCTCGATTAAAGATCAAAAGATCGCAGCCTCGCTTCGCTCGACAGCTCCTACAGAAAAACGCGATATCCGGGGGAACACGATCCCCCTGTAGAAGCTGTCGAGCGGAGCGAGGCTGCGATAGCGAGCTACGCGAGCGGTCTCAAACCCAATTGAATCCCAAGGCAAGCGCATGAAAATCTCAAGACAAGCCTACGCCGACATGTTCGGCCCCACCGTCGGTGACAAGGTCCGTCTGGCAGACACCGAACTGTGGATCGAAGTGGAACAGGACTTCACCACCTACGGCGAAGAAGTGAAATTTGGCGGCGGCAAGGTCATCCGCGACGGCCAGGGCCAAAGCCAACTGCTGGCTGCTGAGGTTGTCGATACCCTGATCACCAACGCGCTGATCATCGACCACTGGGGCATCGTCAAAGCCGACGTCGGCCTCAAGGACGGGCGCATCGCGGCCATCGGCAAGGCCGGCAACCCGGACATCCAGCCCAACGTCACCATCGCCGTCGGCGCCAGCACCGAAGTGATCGCCGGTGAAGGCATGATCCTCACCGCCGGCGGCATCGACACCCACATCCACTTCATCTGCCCGCAGCAGATCGAAGAAGCGCTGATGAGCGGCGTCACCACCATGATCGGCGGCGGCACGGGACCTGCCACCGGCACCAACGCCACCACCTGCACGTCAGGGCCGTGGCATCTGGCGCGCATGCTCCAGGCCGCCGATGCGTTCCCGATGAACATCGGCCTCACCGGCAAGGGCAACGCCAGCCTGCCGGAGCCGTTGATCGAGCAGGTCAAGGCCGGTGCCATCGGCCTCAAGCTGCACGAAGACTGGGGCACTACCCCGGCGAGTATCGACAACTGCTTGACCGTGGCCGACCAGTACGACGTGCAAGTGGCGATTCACACCGACACCCTCAACGAGTCCGGCTTCGTCGAAACCACCCTCGCCGCCTTCAAGGGCCGCACCATCCACACCTATCACACCGAAGGTGCCGGTGGCGGTCATGCGCCGGACATCATCAAGGCCTGCGGTTTCGCCAACGTGCTGCCGAGCTCGACCAACCCGACCCGGCCGTTCACCCGCAACACCATCGACGAACACCTCGACATGCTGATGGTCTGCCACCACCTGGACCCGAGCATTGCCGAAGACGTGGCGTTCGCCGAAAGCCGCATCCGGCGCGAGACGATTGCCGCCGAAGACATCCTCCACGACCTCGGCGCGTTCTCGATGATCAGCTCTGACAGTCAGGCCATGGGCCGCGTTGGCGAAGTCATCACCCGCACCTGGCAGACCGCCGACAAGATGAAAAAGCAACGCGGCCCACTGCCGGGCGACGGCGAAGGCAACGACAACTTCCGCGCCAAACGCTACATCGCCAAGTACACGATCAACCCGGCGATCACCCACGGCATCAGCCATGAAGTGGGTTCGGTCGAAGTGGGCAAATGGGCGGATCTGGTGCTCTGGCGCCCGGCATTCTTCGGGGTAAAACCGACGCTGATCCTCAAGGGCGGTGCCATTGCGGCCAGCCTGATGGGTGACGCCAACGCCTCGATCCCGACGCCGCAACCGGTGCACTACCGCCCGATGTTCGCCAGTTACGGCGGCTCGTTGCACGCCACTAGCCTGACTTTTATCAGCCAGGCGGCACAGGAAGCCGGTTTGCCTGAAGCCTTAGGGCTGAAGAAGAAAATCGCGGTGGTCAAAGGCTGCCGCGAGGTGCAGAAAACCGACCTGATTCACAACGATTACCTGCCGGACATCGACGTCGATCCGCAGACCTATCAGGTCAAGGCCGACGGTGTGCTGCTGTGGTGCGAGCCGGCGGATGTGTTGCCGATGGCTCAGCGTTACTTCCTGTTTTGAAATTCTGTCAGGTATAAAAAAACCGGCACGAAGGGCGTCAGTCTTCGTGCCGGTAGGGTTGTTTGTCGGGTCAATCAGTTATTCGGTTTGACCGTGAAGGGAATCTCTACCCTTTGCAGCTTCGCCCGATCCATCGCCTGCTGGGTCAGGGTCTTCATCAGCGTTTTCATCTCGGTGTTGATCGCCTCCAGCTCGGCGGCATAAGCCTCGTCTGTCATGACCTCTCCCGGAGCAATCGCGCTTTCCGGTTTACCCAACTCTGCGGCGAGGACCCGCAGTTCTTCTTTGAGAGCTGCCTTGGCCTCGACCGATAGATTCGGTTCGGTCGCGCGCCTATCAAGCGCCATGTAAAACTCCGTCGTCGCATCGATTCGGCGCCTGAAGACTTTGAAGGCGCTTCGATTCAAGCGCTGGATGAACGTGTCCCAGAACGGCTGTTCGATGATCGAATCACGCAACAAGTCGCCGGCTTCCAGAGCCAGTACCCGCTGATAGGCACTTTCGATCATCTCGGGGGTGACACCTGTGTGCGTGCGAAATTGCAAGTCACGGGATTGCCAGGGCAGATCCAGCCGTTCGGCCAGGTCCGTCATGTAGCCCAGATGTACTTCGACTTCATCGATGGTCCCCGAGACCAGGCCATTTTCATCGACGACCCTGAATTGCTCACCGTTCGCCAGTCGCTCGGCGACCACCTTGTGGGCGATCCGGCTCACTTCATCCAGGCGGGACTTGCCCCTGGCCAACTGCACCAGTTCCGCTTCCACCAGACCCGGACTGCGCAATGCGTAGGCTTCGTGGATCAACACTTCAACGCCCATCGCATTGAACAACTGTGCCCCGGCGTCGACGCAATTGGTAACCTCGTCTTTACCCATGACAAAAAGGTTGCGCCGCAACTCACTGTCTTTGGACATGGCTTCCAGCATTCGCCAGAGCTTGCTCGTCATGTCCACTCTAAATGCGCGATCGCTGTTGAAATGGCTGGACTCGGTGAGCTTCCTGATCTGATTGAAAAAAGGCACCGAACCGAACTCATCCTCAACGCTGTTCCATATCGCCTGTTTGGCGACCCATTCAGGCCGCGTCATGCCTTCCTCCCAATCAAGGCTGTCGCGCACGCCACGAGGCGGATACGGACGATCGGGGTCCAGGCCGACGGACCTGATGTTATCTCTGAGCGTGTTCAGATTCTCGGCCGACAACCACTGCGGGTCGCGACTCAACACCGTCCGTGCCAACAACTCCGCCTCGCCAGAGCCAGGTGTTACCTGGGGAATAGCTGTCAGCTCATTGCGTTGCAGGTTCAGGTAGAAATGCCGGAATCTGGGTTGAGAAAACAGCCCGTCCGGCCAGGTATGAATACCGGTCTCACCCAGCATCACGGTGTGTAGCATGCGCATACCACCGATATCGGGCACTCGCCCTAACGGGTTTCCCTGCAAATCGAGACTTTGAAGCCGGGTAAGCCATCTTAAGTACGTAGCGCCCTGCGCATCCAGCACAATCCGGTTATCGCCGAGGTACAACTCGGTCAGCCCACGCATTCGCCCCACCGAAGGAGGAAATTGCGTGAGCCGGTTGCCGGTGAGATTCAGCGAACGCAGGCGCGGAAAATGATCAAGAAAGGTGATGTGTGCGTCGGTCATCTCAGTGCCCAGCAAGTTCAGGCTGGTCACGTGCTGAAAATCGGCTTCCAGAGGGGGCATGGTTCCCAAGTGTCGTCCCATGGGCATATTTCTGAGGTCAAGCACTGTTCCCTGCAGAGTCTCGAAAGAGTCCACATGCCCGGGCCCGGTTTGCTGCCAGCACTGACGAATGGCCCTGTAAAGTGAGTTTCTGGACTGCCATTCGGCAACGCCGGCAGGGCTGAGCCTGTTCGCTTCGGTCGGCGAATTCAGCCAGCGCTGGAAGTTGGTATTGAGGCGGTTGAATTCCGCTTCCAGCGCACTGGCCCGCAGCTCCGGGTCAGCCTCGTTGCCGCCACCGTCCAGATAAGCCTGGGCTTGCTCTTCTGTCCAGCCCGGCCGCACGCTCCTGACGCGTTCCTGCAACGTCAGGCGACCGGTGAGCCGTCGAATGCCTTGCGGAAGAGGCATTCCACCGAGCAGCTTCATCGTCTCGGGATCATAAGCAGGCTTGCGCAGGGGGTTGTCCGCCAGCATCGGGCGAAGCTGGTCACGCGCCAAGGGTGCATTTTGAACGGTGTGCTTGAGTGTCGCGCCTTGATTGATTTCAAAACCCAGTGCTTTGCGTTCAGCGTCAGGCAGGGCATGCAATACCGAAGAAAACAGGTCATCGGCGCCGTGCAGATGGTTGTCCTCGGCATCCCGCGCTTCATAACCGTTTTCCGTGCTGACCAGGACTTTGCGCACATCCGCTTCATCTGGGCCAATGCTGTCGCGCACACGGCCAGTGAAAGAATGCTCGCGAATCTCGATGCGCACCTCCTGCGGCCAGTTCGGCAAGCTTTCCAGGCTATGCAATGCCAGCCTTTCCGTATCCAGCGCCTGCAGTGAATCAAGGAACAACCCTTCATAGGCACGCGACAGACGCACCTCCAGCGAGGCGGCGCGCGCCTGTTGCCCGAGGTGCAAGCCAATACGCTTTTGCTCGGCCAGCACTCGCAAGTCAGCCGGATCAGCGGCGCTCAGTAACTCCTCTGCCATGTTGGCGGGCAATTGCGCAAAAGTGTCCTGAAGCGTCCTGGCGTCGGCAATGTTTGACTGGCCGTTCTCAGGCAGCTTCCCCGTGTCCGCCCACGCCTTGAACCGGTTGATCGTGTCGACCAGCAACGCGGGCGGCGTTTCATTTTCGACATGCAGCCGACGCAACACATCTTCTTCGACGCCACTGGCGATACGGATGTGTTCAAGCGTTGCGTCGTCGAACGTTTCTACCCTCGCCCCCAACCGTCGCATGAGCTCGGTGGAGGTCCATTCGACAGGGCGGTCGAGCTCGGTATGCCAGGTGCCGGCGCCATTGTGTTCAAGCTTCGGTTGGTACGCCATCGCTCGATCCGGATGGAGAATCCGCGGTTGCCCCGTGAGTGGATCGTCTTGCACCGCAAAGTATTTACCGCCGCTCGACAGAAACTCCTGATCGTTGTGCAGATACAGGCCTCGCTCGTTTGGCTTCGTATCCGGACTCAGACTGACTTGATGTTCATACGGACTCAGGTCCGGATTCCAGAGACGGGTCTTGCCGTCAGCGAGCACCACCGGCTTCAGCTGTTCGACAAAAGATGAAGGCCGGACCGCTGCCGCTGCGCCCGTGGGTAAAACATGCCCTGCCGCCATGATTGCCAACTGGGCAGCATTGATCAGGACACCGCACAGAAGCGCTGCCGCTTCTTCCTTGTCTCCCTTGCTCCAGTCCTCAATGCCCTCCATGGTTTCGAGCAGCATTTGCCCGACCATCACGCCCAACATGGCCTCTCCCAGGCCCGGCACCAGCATTGCGCCGAAGTTGAACACATTCCAGCCGATGTTCGCGTAACTCCTCAGCCGCGCCCAGCGGGCATTGGCATCTTCATCGCCAGTGGGCACGGCGATATGTCGCGCATCGGCGATGGCCTTGTCGCGCCGCCATCGACTGAGCCGAGGCCAGAGCGCGCCTTCAATCACGTTGGTGATCGGCTCTGCATCGGGGTTTTCCACCGCAGTTTCCCGCCACCATGGCCCCATGCTCAACGGCTCCCGCTGCTGCCAGGTAAAGGTGCTGAAGCGTTCCCTGACGCGAGCGAAAAACCTGCCCTGGTCTTTTTGCGGTACGAACCGACTGAAGAACTGCTGATAGTCCGACGAGCGCAACTGGCTCGTCAGCTCCTTCATGAAGTCGGTAAAGGACGGATATTCCTTCAAGGGATGTTCAGGGTCGTCCGGTACGTAGGCGATCAAGGTGCCATCGAGCCGGCTCTGCGTGAAAATATCGTTCCTGCCCAGCATCTCGTCGACCACACCGCTTGGCCCGTTGGCAAAAAAGGCCTTGAGCAGTTTGAATTGATCAAACTCCTGCCCGGGTAAAATGGCCAGTTTGCGCGACCACTCCATCATTGTTCGTTGGTGTGCCGGAACCAGGCTGTTGTAGATTCGCTTTACTCGTGTTGGATCAGCCACTGCACTGAACAACACGATACCCGACAGCTTCACGCCCAAAAGAGTCAGCCGATGAGACTGTAACGGGCGATTGCCCATCGTGATGTTTGTCTGGTTGTCTCGCAGTTGCTGCAACTTGCCATATGCATAAGAAGTGATATCACTCTTCAAATAGGCAATCAGGGCTGACTCATTGAACGCGGCCTTTTCGGTCCCGATGAAGTGCTGCTCAAGCGAGGCTTTGGCATCAACCGCCGAAGGGGCCAGCAACCCTTTGATGTGCCGTTGATATTGCGCACCGAGATCCAGATCCCTGCAAAGGCTCGCAAAACTTTCGATGGTCAATGAATGGCGCTTCAGGGCTCCCTCGGCGTCGGTAGTGAAAATGCCGGAGCCATCACGAAAGGCGCCAGCACGGGTTTCAGAGTCCTCGAAGTTATGGAGTGCGGCCTCCAGCAGAGTTGACTGCCTGAGCCGACTGGCATTGGTGTCGACGCCAAAACCCAGGAGCGCCGGAATATAAAGCCGTACCGATGTCGCATGAACATCCAGATCCAGGTTCAGCTTTTCTTTCAGGGCCTGAACAAGCAAGGGTTCGGCGAACTTATTGATGTCCTTTTGTAAATCGCCCAGTGTGTCATCCAGGCTGTCTTGCAACCGCCAGCGCTCACTCATGAGTTCCTTGAGATACTGACGGTCGATAGCGCTGGCCTTGACGTACCACTCGGGAAAGTCGGGTGGCTGGATTGCATTTGATACAAGTTTTGATACCGATGGTTTATTTATTAACGCCGGGACTTTGGTTGCAAGATAATTCAGATAAATGTTTTCACCGACAGCGAGCACTGGAGAAGTGCCCGAAACAGATCCTTCTGATATTTCATTCATTACGCATGTATCCCTATGCGATCAACAGAACGCCCAGCTTATTCAATGACGACAAAAATAAAAGCTCAAATAGTTGTTGGGAAAAAGCGATAAAACCAACAACACCACTCAACTTGAGAATCTAAAAAATAATTAAATACCACCCGCAAAACTCGCAAGCCTGATCCGCCTTGTCAGCGGTAGTTTTTACCCGTCGGCAAAGGGGCTAAGATGCCAAGAGTTTCCAGTCAGGTGTGCCGGCCATGCGCTTATCCGAATTCATCAGGCAACACGTGGACCGCATCGTCGATGAATGGGAGCAGTTCGCCAGAACGATCACCCCGGCGGCCGAGTGCATGGATCGAGCAGCCTTGCGCGACCACGCCAAGGCGATTCTGCTAGCCGCCGCGCGAGACATGACTACTGCACAAACCGCCAGCGAACAACATGCCAAAGCCAAGGGTGAAGGTCCGGAGAAGACCCCAAGCCTGGACAAGGCCGGCGCCAGCCATGGAGAACTGCGTCATACCGTGGGTTTCGACCTGGTGCAGATGACCTCGGAGTTCCGTCATCTGCGTGCGTGCGTGATCCGCCTGTGGGTCAACAGCCTGGACGCCCCCGACATCGCCTATTTTCAGGACATGATCCGTTTCAACGAAGCCATCGACGAAGCCCTGGCCGAATCCACCGAGGCTTATGCCGAACAGGTCAATCGTTCCCGGGACATCTTTTTGGCGATCCTCGGCCATGACCTGCGCGCACCGTTGCAAGCAGTGAGCATGTCCACGGAATTGCTGCTACGCAAAGCCGCTCTTGAAGGCGACGCGCTGACGTGCGCAATCCATATCCAACGTGGCGCTCGGCACATGGCGGTGATGGTCGGCGATTTGCTGGAGCTGGTCCGCAGTCGCCTGGGCAAGCGCCTGCCGATCGAGCCGGCGCCCATGGACCTGGCCGAAACGGCACGCGAAGCGATTGCCCAAGCCTGCGCTGCCCATCCGCAATGCGATCCGACGCTGAGCGTTGAAGGCGATACTCAAGGTGTATGGGATGGCCGAAGGCTCGCTCAAATGCTGCAAAACCTGATCGGCAATGCGTTACAACACGGTTCGAACCACCGCGCGGTCAAACTGACCCTCAGGGGTGAAACGGACAGCGTTCGCCTCACCGTGCACAACGACGGTACGCCGATTCCACCCGAGGCGATCGGCACGATCTTCGATCCGCTGGTACGCAGTGCCGACGAAGAGCTCGGCGGGCCGAGCACCAGCCTCGGTCTGGGGCTATTCATCGTCAAGGAAGTGGTTGATGCCCATCAAGGGACGATCGAGGTCAGTTCCAGTGAGGCCGAGGGCACACTGTTTAGCGTGGTGTTGCCACGCAAGATCTGAAGTCGACATTCGACTACAGGATCACCAGCCGCCCCAACCGCTGCTTGAGCATGCGGTTCTCGGCCCGCAGTTGCTGGACCTCGTCAAGCAGGTCCAGCGCCAGGGCGACGCCTTCCCATTCCAGCTCCAGATCGCGCCGCAGCTTGGCGGCGCGCTTGGCCAATACCAGTTCGTAGTCGGTGAAACGCCAATCCCTGGGCTCTGTCCCCTGTGGTTCGAGGATGCCGTGTTCGACGATCTCGATCACATGCACGTCCGACAACTCGGTCGCCTCACAGAATTCTGCCAGGTCCAATAGAACGATCACGGGGTCGCTCATGATTGGGCTCCTCCTTATCTCGGAATCAAAAATTCTCTCGCGGATCGAAAGCGGCTTTTTTCGCCAACTCCTCCCACAACGCCTTGACGTCATGGTCGAGTTTTTTCGGCATCACCGCCTTGAGCTGCACGAACAGGTAACCACGGTGCCCGGCCTTGTGCATCAGGCCGTGGCCCTTGGCGCGCATGCGCTGGCCATTCTGGCTGCCAGCCGGAACCTTGAGGTTGATCTTGCCGGTCAGGGTCGGCACCGCGACTTCGGTCCCCAGCGCCAGTTCCCACGGCGCCAGCGGCAAGGTGATGATCAGGTTCTCGCCTTCGACATCGAATTTGGGGTGCGGCGCAAAACGAATGGTCAGGTACAGGTCGCCATTGGTCCCGCCACCGATGCCCGGAGCGCCCTGGCCCTTGAGGCGGATGCGCTCGCCGTCAGTCACGCCGGCGGGGATCTTCACGTTCAGGCTTTTGCTGGTATTGCTGACATGCTGGCCGGCAGCGTTGTACTGCGGCACCTGAAAGCTGACCTTCTTCGATTCGGTCGAGAGGGTTTCTTCCAGAAAAACCGGTAATTCCATTTCCACGTCTTGCCCTCGACGACCGGCACTATGGCCCGACCGTCCACCGCCACCGAAACCCGAACCACGGTTGCCGAAGATCGAACTGAAGAAGTCCGAGAAATCGCCCGTGTCCTGACCACCGCCACCGAAACCACCACGACTCTGCCAACCCGGTGGGCCCTGGAACGGCTGGCCGTGGTGACCGTATTTGCGCAAGTCGTCGTATTCGGCGCGCTTGTCGGCGCTTTTCAGCGCTTCATAGGCTTCCGACGCGTCCTTGAACTTGGCCTCGGCGTCCTTTTCCTTGCTGACATCGGGGTGGTATTTGCGCGCCAGCTTCCGATAGGCGGCCTTGATCGCCTTATCGTCCGCGGTCGGCTCCACGCCGAGAATCTTGTAATAGTCTTTGAAGTCCATCGAGGGAATCACCATCCATTATCGAAATCGCGCCACTCGGTACAGCATGCTCTGGTTTACAGCGTCTTGATTGATCAATCTCAATTTTGTGACCGGGCAGCGCATCAGTAGTTTATCGGCAGCCGGGCGCAGTTCTTGCTGTCGCCCAAGGATTGCCAAACCTATGCAGGGAAGTTTGGGGGCGATGGCCCATCTTTCAAGCGCAGATCAATGCGATTTAACAGATAGTCGGCCTTCGAATCTGCGCCGCACTGACATACACTGCGCGGCCGTTTTTTAACCGGAACTTGAAAGACATGAAAAACGCATCTCCAGCCCGTGCCTGCGGTATCGACTTCGGCACGTCCAACTCCACCGTCGGCTGGCTGCGCCCCGGCATGGAAACGCTGATCGCGCTGGAGGACGACAAGATAACCCTGCCCTCGGTGGTCTTCTTCAATATCGAAGAACGCCGCCCGGTGTACGGCCGGCTGGCGCTGCACGAGTACCTGGAAGGTTACGAAGGCCGGTTGATGCGCTCGCTCAAGAGCCTGCTGGGCTCCAAGCTGATCAAGCACGACACCAGCGTCCTCGGCACGGCGATGCCGTTCAAGGACCTGCTCGGGCTGTTCATCGGCCAGTTGAAAAAGCGCGCCGAAGCCGCTGCCGGTCGGGAGTTCGAGGAAGTGGTGCTGGGCCGTCCGGTGTTTTTCGTCGATGACGATGAACTGGCCGACCAGGAAGCCGAGAACACCCTGGTGGACGTAGCCCGCGCCATCGGCTTCAAGGAAGTCTCGTTCCAGTACGAGCCGATTGCAGCGGCGTTCGACTACGAGTCGACCATCGAAAAGGAAGAGCTGGTACTGATCGTCGACATCGGCGGCGGTACGTCGGACTTCTCCCTGGTGCGCCTGTCCCCTGAGCGACGTGGCCACGACAACCGTCACGACGACATTCTCGCCACCGGCGGCGTGCACATCGGCGGGACCGATTTCGACAAACAGCTGAGTCTGCAAGGCCTGATGCCGCTGTTCGGCTACGGCAGCCGGATGAAGAGCGGCGCCTACATGCCCACCAGCCATCACATGAACCTGGCGACCTGGCACACCATCAACTCGGTGTACTCGCAGAAATCGACCCTGGCCCTGGGCAGCATGCGCTACGACATCGAAGACACCGGCGGCATCGATCGCCTGTTCAAGCTGATCGACCAGCGCGCCGGGCACTGGCTGGCGATGGAAGTGGAAGAGACCAAGATTCAGCTGACTCATGCCGACAGCCGCCATGTGCCGCTGGACCGCATCGAGCCCGGTTTGAGTGTGGAACTGACTCGTGCGCTGTTCGAATCAGCCATCGACAACTTGCTGGAGCGGGTGCGCAACAGCGTGACCCAATTGCTGAACGACGCGAATGTGCGGGTCGATCAGGTAGATACGGTGTTCTTCACTGGCGGTTCGAGCGGGATTCCGGCGCTGCGCAACAGCGTCTCGGCGATGTTGCCGAAGGCGCAGCATGTGGAAGGCAACATCTTCGGCAGCATCGGCAGCGGGTTGGCGATCGAGGCGGCCAAGCGTTACGGCCCGATGGATTGACCGAAACCCTGTGGCGAGGGGGCTTGCCCCCGTTTAATGATCGTTCCCACGCTCTGCGTGGGAATGCCGCCATGGACGCTCAGCGTCCGCTGTTGAAGCTGTGACGCGGAGCGTCACGGGATGCATTCCCACGCAGAGCGTGGGAACGATCGGTTAGATCAACACTGGATCAAACCATCCCCACCTGCTTCAACTCACTCTTCAGGTACGCGTAATAAATCGGCCCCGCCACCACCCCCGGCAGGCCGAACGCGGCTTCGAACACCAGCATCGCCAGCAGCAACTCCCACGACTTGGCACTGATCTGCCCGCCGACGATGCGCGCGTTGAGGAAGTATTCGAGCTTGTGGATAAAGATCAGATACCCCAGCGCCGCCACCGCCACCCAGATCGACAGCGACAGGCCGACGATGGTGATCAAGGTGTTCGACATCAGGTTGCCGATCACCGGCAACAAGCCGAGCAGGAAGGTCAGCACGATCAGGGTTTTGGTCAGCGGCAGCTTGATCCCGAACATCGGCAGGACCACCGCGAGGAAAATCCCGGTGAAGAAGGTGTTGAGCAGGGAAATCTTGATCTGCGCGAACACGATGTTGCGAAACGCCTGGACCAACAGGTGCAAGCGGTCGAACAGCGCCGCGGCCAAGGGTTTGCGCTTGGTCAGGTCCGGCACGCGTTGCAAGGCGATGATCGCCCCCAGCACCATGCCGATCAGCAGCGTCACGAACATGTGCGCCGCGTCCTTGCCCACCAGTTGCAAGTCGCTCAAGTGCTTGCTCATCCACTCGCCGATGGCCACCCGGAACTCGGCGGCACTGGCCGGCAAATAAGCGTCGATGAACGGCGGCAGCTGCCCGCGTGCGCGGTCGACCACGCCCATGAATTTATCGAGGGAAGCACCGGGGTTTTCTGCCTCGTGCAGCAGAAAACTGATCGCACCGGCAAAGATCAGCGCCAGCACACTGACCACCAAAGTCCCCAGCAACGCCACTGCCAGCCAGCGCGCGCGGCGGCCTTCGATCAGCCGTTGCAATTGCGGCGTGAGCATGTTGACCAGTTCGAACACCAACAACCCGGCCAGCAGGCTGGGCAGCAATCGCAGAGGGATCACCAGCAGCAAACCGCCAAAAATGATGACCCAACTGATGAGCAACAAGACCTGACGCTGAGAAAACGCTGACATACAGCCTCAAAACGAACGACGTGAAAGGATTGGCAGTCTGCCAGCGTTCCGGCGCCGAAGCGAGCGGATGACCCACACGCCGTGTCGCGGCGAAAAGATCGCAGCCTTCGGCAGCTCCTACGCGCCTGTGGGCGCTGCCGCAGGCTGCAATCTTTTGATGATTATTTTTTCTTCAGGCACTCGCTCATGAACGCTTTGCGCGCATCGCCCTTGAGGGCCTTGGTGGCGGCATCGGCGTTGCAGGTTTTCATTTTTTCTTGCTGAGGTGTCATGGGCTTGGTGGCATCGGCGGCCGGTGCGGCTTTGAGGCAGGTGCTCATGAAGGCTTTGCGCTCATCGCCTTTAAGGCTCTTGGCGGTAGCGTCAGCATTGCAGGTGGTCATTTTGTTCTGTTGGGCAGTGGCAGCAAAACCCTGGGAGCAGAGCAGCAGACCGATCATCAACAACGGGGCACGCAACATCTTCATGGAGTTTTCTCCTTGTTACCGTACCGATGGGTACGGCCTCGCTCTGGAGTGTAGACAAAGCCTGTTACACGTTCACCTGCTATCAAGGTGGCTGCGCCGATACTGTTCCGGCGTGCACCCGGCCTGGCGCTGAAACATCGCGATAAACGCCGAGCCGGTGCTGTAACCCATGTCGAAGGCGATTTCCTGAATGCTGCGGTGGCCGTCCAGCGCTTCGATCGCCGCCAGAAACCGCAAGCGTTGCCGCCACTCACCGAAACTCATGCCCAACTCGCGAACAAACTGCCGGGCCAACGTGCGTTCGCTGACGTGAATCTGCCCGGCCCAATACGCCAATGGCCGGTTATTCCCAGGTTCGGCCTGCAAGGTTTCCAGAATGCCAAGTAACCCGGGGCTGCTGGCGTAGGGCAAATAGCACTCATGCATGGGCGCCTGTTGCAGTTGGTCCACCAGCACTTGAGCCAGACGCTGGTCCGCGTCGTGCTCGGGAATTTTCACATCGCGGGCGGCGAAGTCTTTCAGGATCGCCTTGAGGATGTCGCTGATTGCCAGGGTACAGGCCTGTTGCGGTAAATCGCGGCACAGCGTCGGCGCCAGGCAGACCGCGCGATAGTTGATCGGCTGATGGCTATAGAAACTGTGTTCGGTCCCGGGCGGCACCCACACCGCGTATTGCGGCGGCGACATGAAACGGCTGCCGTCGACATCCATGTGCAATACGCCATGGGCGGCGTACTCCAGCGTGCCCCACGGATGCCGGTGAGGCGCAGCGTATTCGTGGGCGTTGAAGTCGGCATAGCGGAAATACACCGCCGACGGCAGTTCGCTGAAATCCAGCAGGTCGATGTGTTTACTGTTCATGCTGTCCGGAATCAGAGGCAGGTTGTCTGGATCGCAGTATAGGCTTGCATCCAGACAGACGGATAATTGCCCCTCATTAACGTTCTGGCTTTTTCCCGATGCAATACGCTTATCCCCTGCTGGCCATTTTCATTTGGGCCGGCAACACCGTGATCAACAAACTCGCGGTGGGCGCGATCTTTCCCGCCGAAATCGGCTTCTACCGCTGGTTGCTGGCCGGGATTCTGTTCACGCCTTTCATGCTTAAGCCGGTGATCGCCCATTGGCCGGTAATACGCCCAAACCTGGGGAGGATCTTCATCCTCGGCGTACTCGGCATGGCGGTTTATCAGAGCCTGGCCTACTTCGCTGCAACGCTGACGTCGGCCACCAACATGGGCATCATTTTGTCGCTGATGCCGTTGATGTCGCTGGCCATGGCGATGGTCAGCCTCGGCCAACGCCTGACCGCCGGTGCGCTGGCCGGTGCGGTGCTTTCGTTTGCGGGGGTTTTGGTGGTGGTGTCGTCCGGCACCTTCGGCGCGTTGCTCGAACACGGGGTGAACCTGGGCGATGCGATGATGCTGATCGCCACGTTGGCGTATGCGGTTTACAGCACCTTGCTGAAAAAATGGCAGCTGCGCTTGCCGCCGCTGGTGTTGCTGTATTTGCAGGTGCTGGTGGCGGTGGTGGTGCTGTTTCCGCTGTTCCTTGCCTCGCCGAAGATCGGCCCGACCCTGCATAACATTCCGCTGGTGCTTTACGCCTGTCTGCTGGCCTCGATGCTTGCGCCGCTGGCGTGGATGCAGGCCGTGGTACGCCTGGGCCCGAGCCGGACCACGCTGTTTTTCAACCTGCTGCCGTTGATCACCGCGCTGATTGCGGCGGCGGTGCTGCATGAGCAGTTGGCGCTGTATCACCTGGTGGGTGGGGTGTTGACGTTGGGTGGGGTGATTTTGTCGGAGCGCTGGACTACCGTGCTGGGCCGCAAGAACAGCGTTGCCTGACCGGACGCCTTCGCGGGCAAGCCACGCTCCCACAGGTTTTGTGTCGGACGCTGGCAATGGGCACGACGCCAAACCTGTGGGAGCGTGGCTTGCCCGCGAAGAACGATAACGCGGTCTAAACCCCCGCCGCTTTCAACCGCGCGGCATGCTCGACAAACAACCGCACCGGCCCTGCCCCTTTGCCCACCAGCCCCAGGGATTGGTTGACGATATCGAAGTGATCCATCGGGTATTGATCGCCAATCACCGTCCCGAGATGCGAGCTGTAGCGCCCGACCATCCCGTCGCACTGCCCCGCTTCACGCACGAAGGTTCTGGCAAACAACCGGCAACTGCGGTTGGTGCCGTCGAACAGGTTGCACCCGCGATCGGTCTTGCCCGGCTGCAAAGTCCCGGACCAGGAGTAATAGCGCACGCCATTGACCACTTCCGGACCATGCCCACCCCAGGTGTCAGGCAGCCCCTGTGGATAACGCTGATTGAACAGCGCCACGCCGGCCGTGGTCAGCGATTGATGCGAAGCCGGGATATCCACCGGCAGTCGCGGCCCGCGATAACCGGTTTCCAGCAGGCACATCAACGCGCTGATCAACCACAGCAAAAAACTGAGCAGTCGTCCCCTGGCGCTGTCAGCCGGATAGTGATCGTGCAGGTAGTCCGCCAGCTCCGAACCGTGATTGGGCCCGGCCACCGAGGTCACCGAAGCCACCTGGTCCGGGCGTTTTGCGGCGGCGTAACGGGCAGTCAGCGAGCCCTGGCTATGGCCGATCAGGTTGACCTTCTCGGCCCCGGTATCGCGCAGGATTTCTTCGATCCGTGCCAGCAATTGTTCACCGCGCACCTCGGTTGAGTTGAGCGGTGAAACCTGCACCGCGATCACGGTCGCCCCATCCCGGCGCAATGCCGAAATGATCCCGAACCAATACGGATAGATCAGCAGACGGATAAACCCGAGCATCCCCGGGACCAGCACCAACGGGTAACGCGTGGCGGAGCCTTGCGACATGGATGAACATCCTTGTGGTCGGTGAGATGAAGCAAGGCTGGATGCAAGGCCTCAACCAAGCATCGCCACCCAAGATGACAACTCGACGACCAGTCTATGACATCCCCTACTTCAACCCCACCACGCCCGCCACAATCAGCCCGACCGACACCAGTTTGAGCGCGGTCAGGCTTTCGCCCAGCAGCGCAAAGCCGAGGAACACCGTGCCCAGTGAACCGATAGCGGTCCAGATCGGGTAGGCGATGCTCACCGGCAATTCGCGCATGGCCAAGGTCAGGAAATAGATCCCACCCACGGCCGCCACCACGGTGATCACCGAAGGCCAGAGCCGGGTGAAGCCTTCGGCGTACTTCATGCCCATGGCGAAGGTAACTTCAAACCCGGCGGCGATCAGCAAGAACAGCCAGGCCATCTAGAACTCCCTGGCCAACGCCAGCAAGCGCTGTTCGGCCTCGGCTACGGAAACCTGGAAGGTGCGTTCGGCGGACTCTTCGCCCTCGGCGGCGACAACCGTGACGTCAGTGATGCCGATGAACCCCAGTGCCGTGCGCAGCAACGGGTCGGCATGGTTCATCGCTTCAAGCTCGCCACCGGGGCCGAAACCAAACCCGCCGCGACTGGTGACGATCAACGCCTTCTTGCCCCGCACCAGCGGTTCGTACTGCGCGATGCCGTTGTCCAGGCTGTGATTGAACGTCAGCCCGAGCCGCACAATCTGGTCGATCCAGGCCTTGAGGCCACTGGGCACGCTGAAGTTGTACATCGGTGTGGAAATCACCAACAGCTCATGGCCGAGCAACTCCCCCACCAACTCATCGCTGAGCGCCAGATCGGCCTGCATCGACAGCGGTCGCGCTTCAGGTTCCGGATGAAAAGCAGCCGCTACGAAGGCTTCGTTGACGGCCGGGATCAACGCCCGGCCGACTTCACGGCGGGTCAATTGCGACTGCGGGTTACGGACCTGCCAGGCTGAAAGAAACACCTCGGCCAACCGTCGCGAGTGAGAGCGTTCGCCACGGGGGCTGGCGTGAATGGCAAGAATTGTGCTCATCTGAATCTCCTTAAGGGCTAAACTGAAACGGCTTGTGGTTGCAGCTTGAAGCGCACAGCCACCTGCCTTCAAATGAGCAAAAATCAGTCTGGATGAATCTATTTCACCCATGGAGTTTTAAATGTTTGCCTCGTTGCCATTGACCGCCCTGCGGGCCTTCGAATCCGCCTCGCGCCTGCTGAGTTTCAAGGCGGCCGCCGAAGAGCTGTCCGTGACGCCGACGGCGGTTTCCCACCAGATCCGCTCCCTGGAAAACTGGCTCGGCGTGCCGCTGTTCGAACGACTGCCACGCCAGGTGCGCCTGACCGAGTGCGGCGAACGGCTGTTCCGTAGCCTGCATGGCGCCTTGCTGGAGGTGGCGCAAAGCGTCGATACCTTGCGCCCGCAACGCAGCGGCACGAGCCTGACGATCTCCACCACCGCCGCTTTCGCCGCCCTTTGGCTGGTGCCACGGCTGGGACGGTTTTATGCCCGGCATCCGCACATCAGCGTGCGGCTGGACACTCACTGCGAAGTCATCGATTTGCACCAGGACGCCAGCGTCGATCTGGTGCTGCGCTACAGCCAAGACGACTACCCGAACCTGTATGGGTTGTGCCTGTTCGACGAATCCTTCGGGGTTTATGGCTCGCCTGAACAAGTGGCCCTGGCGACCCGTCGGGTACCCACCCTGATCAGCGTGCAGTGGCATAACTCCAAACTGTATGCCCACGGCTGGGAAGCCTGGTGCGCGCAATCCGGCGAAACCTGGCTGACCGGACAGCCAGCGGTGCGTGAATACGACGAAGAACATTACGCCCTGCAAGCCGCCATCGCCGGGCAAGGTTTGGTGCTGGCGAGCAATATTCTGGTGTCGGAGAGTGTGTCCAGCGGCTTATTGCTGCCTTACCGGGGTGAGATTCAGGTCGACGGGGCCGGATACAGCGCACTATGCGTACCGGGGCGCGAACGGCATCCGCCGGTGCGGGCGTTTTTTGCGTGGTTGCAGGAGGAGGCTCGATTGTCTGGCCTATTGCCAAGATCGCAGCTTGCGGCAGCTCCTGCAGGGGAACGCATTCCAATGTAGCTGCCGCAGGCTGCGATCTTTTGATCTACCGGGTGGGCTTGACCGTCACCGGCGCCTTGCCCGCCTTCATCTGCTCCAGCAACGGTGCACATTGATTCGGCTCGCCTGCGCTCGGCGCGATCAGCGCCAGCAAACCCGCCGCCGGCGCGGCAATCACACCCAACGCCACCATCCCGGCACCGCGCAGCATCAGCGGCACCGGTTTCACCCCTGCGTCCGGCTGGATGAACTTGCCCCGTACATACAGCGGCGAACGCAGTGAAATCAAGCGCCAGCCCTTGGATTCTGGAGAGATGGTCAGGTCCAATTGCTCGGTCGCCATGTTCGCAGTGCCATCGATATAAACGATCGCGTTCTCGGTATCGAACACGAACAACTGCGTGGTCGCCAGACCGTTCTTGATATCAAAGTCGGCCGCCGCGCAGTTGATCTTCACGTCCTTGTCGCCAAAGATTTTCCCGACCACATAGTTGCCGACGTTGAGCCCCGCCAGCTCCATCAATTGGCGACTGATGGCGCCATCATTGATCAGCAGCTTCAAATTGCCGTCAGCGGTGCCCAGCAGCTTGGCCACCGAGTTGCCACGACCGGTAAGGTCGGCGTCACCATTAAGCTCACCGAAACTGGTTTTCATCCGCTCAATGGAGGGGAACAACTGCTTGAGCTTGAACTTGCGCGCGGTCAGTTTGGCCCGGCCTTCCAATGGCTCGGCGCGCCCGTCCAGACGAACCTGCGCATCCAGATTGCCGCCCGCCACGCCAAAACGCAGGGGCTCGAGGCTGAGCACTCCATCGGTCAGCACCAAATGAGTGTAGAGATCGTTGAATGGCAGTTTTTCACTGCGAACGATGCGTTTGCCGGTGAATTCAACGTCAGCGTCCATTTTGCGCCAACGCTCGGTCTTGAACTCTTCGACCGGGAGCACCTTGTCCGCCGGCTGCTTGCTTTCACCGCCGCGGACCTTTTGCCTGGCATTGGAGTCGGCGCCGATCAGCGGGGCCAGGTCGGTAAACAGCAGTTGATCGGACTCCAGCGCCCCGCTGAGCTTGGGCCTTGGCTGGCTCGCGACATAGGTCAGGTTGCCGTGGATGTCGCTCTCGCCGATCTTGCCGTTGAAGTCCTCATAGCGGTACACCGCCCCGCCCGACTCATGCAGCTTGGCGGTCAAGTGCCCGTCGGTGGCGTACGGCGGGGTATCCGGCAGGGTCACGCCGATCAGCGGATAGAGATTGCCCAGGCTGGCACCGGCCAGTTTCAGGCGCAGATCCAGAGCGCCGAGATTCAATGGATCGGTGAGCGTACCGGCCAGTTCGACACGGGTGTCGGCGACCTTCACTTGCGCCTGAAGCGGGAACGGCCTATTGGCATCCTGTAAGGCGAGCAAACCGCCAACCTTGCCTTGGCCCGCGAGATTCTGGCCGTGGTATTGCCCTTTGACTTTCAGTGCGAACGCATAGTCTTGGGGCAAACCACCCTTTTCAACCGTTTTTTTTGCCGCTTTGTCGCCAACAATGTCGCTGAACGGAATCGGTTTGCCTAGTGGATCGATAAGTAGATCGAGCTGGGTTTTCAGCTTCTGGTCATCGAGCATGACATGGCCCTTGTCGAAGCCGATGGCACCGATGTCCAGCACCCAGTTCGAAGGTTCGGCGTTCGGGTCTTTGGGGTCGAACTTGAACGTCCAGTTGGCACGGCCGTCGGCCAGACGTTGCAGGTCGGCATTGGGTTCGGTCAGGTCGATGCGCGGGATCAGCACCCGCTGCGTCAGCAAGGCCAGCGGCGAAATACGTAGTTCGACGCGTTTGAGGGTCGCCATCTGCGGTTGCTTCGACCAGTCCGGGTTGCCCAGGCTCAGGTCCTCGGCCACCACATGCGGCCACGGCACCCAGGCCCGCCAGCCGCCTTCGTCGGGCTCGCGCCGCCAGACCACCGCGAGGTTGCCATTGATGGCGAACGGACGATGCAGTTCTTCGGAGACTCTGGCGTTAAGGGACGGTTTGATCCGGTTCCAATCGAAGAACGCGATGATCAGCACCAGGACGGCCAGCAGCACAACGAGGCTGGCGGAGGTCCAGGCAAGCATTTTACGAGTGCGCGTCATTGCACAGAGCTCCTGAATACGACTGAGCGCCCTGACAGCGACGCACTGATGAAACGTTAGGCCAGAACCGGCCTGCCATGAAATGTACGACTGGAAAACGGCCCGCAGGTTTAACCCGAAGGCCGATCGAACGCAAATAGCCGTCTCGCCCCTCTCTTTTTAGCGTTACCGACCCCGCACTTTTGCGAGGCGAAAATGAGTCGAAAATACCCACCTCAGTGCAAAAACGTTCGCCGGAAACGCCCGTTCTAGAGCCGCTCGGCCAAACAATCAATTCCGTTGATTATTACCATTGCGTTTATGAACTTTTATATCGACTTATCGAGAGTAGCATTGCCCTCGTACCCACTTTATCGCCCTCCCAAGGAGCAACCCATCATGAAACGCGAATTACTGCTTAGCCTGACCCTTTCGATGTTAGCCAGCACCGCTTTTGCTTTGCCGGCCGCTGATCAGGCCACTCCACAAGTCAAAGACAGCCACTCGGTGTTCAGTCAGACCGTTGCCGCTGATGGTTCCAACCGCACACCACAAGGTCAGACCCTGGCCGAAGGTGGCAATGATCGCCTGAAGGAAAAAGGCCTGATCACTCAAGATGGCTCGGATCGCACTCCACAGGGCCAAACCCTGGCGGCTGACGGTACCGACCGTACCCCACAAGGCCAAACCCTGGCCGCTGACGGTACTGACCGCACTCCACAAGGCCAAACCCTGGCTGCTGACGGTACTGACCGCACTCCACAAGGCCAAACCCTGGCAGCTGACGGTACCGACCGTACCCCACAAGGCCAAACCCTGGCCGCTGACGGTACCGATCGCACTCCACAAGGCCAAACCCTTGCTGAAGGTGGTGGTGACCGTGTGATCGAACGCAACAGCGCTGTGAGCTAAGCCCATGGCGGCCTGGAAAAAAAGCCCAATCCCCGGATTGGGCTTTTGACTTTATAGAAGCTGCATTTCCCCCGCGTGATCCCCCGACAGTCCGTTCGACGCCAGCGAAGCCGATTTGCTAGAGTGCGCCGCTGTCCCTGTCCAGAAAACACCCTTGCGATGCTGCCCCGCGCCGAACAGAAACAACAGACCCGCAACGCCCTGATGGACGCTGCCCGCCACCTGATGGAAAGCGGCCGAGGATTCGGCAGCTTGAGCCTGCGCGAAGTGACGCGAACCGCCGGGATCGTGCCCACTGGTTTCTACCGGCACTTCGCCGACATGGACGAATTGGGCCTGGCGCTGGTGTGCGAAGTCGGCCAGACCTTCCGCGAAACCATCCGCCTGGTGCGCCATAACGAATTCGTCATGGGCGGTATCATCGATGCCTCGGTGCGGATCTTTCTCGACGTGGTCACGGCCAATCGCTCGCAGTTCCTGTTTCTTGCCCGAGAGCAGTACGGCGGCTCGCTACCGGTGCGCCAGGCCATCGGCCGACTGCGCGAGGACATCAGCTCGGACCTGGCGGCCGATTTGTCGCTGATGCCCAAACTGCAGCATCTGGACATCGCCGGCCTGAGCGTCATGGCCGATCTGATCGTCAAAAGCGTGTTCGCGACCCTGCCGGACATCATCGATCCGCCGGCCGAAGCATTGCCCGAGCACCTGACACCACAGGCGAAAATCACCCAGCAGTTGCGGTTTATCTTTATCGGGCTGAAGCATTGGCAGGGACTCGGCAGTACCGAGTAACCCGTTAGAAAAAGATCGCAGTCTTCTGCAGAAGGCTGCGATCTTTTTTTGTGCGCCGCAAATTGGTGCGTAAAAAACCCTCCACGCACCAACTTCAATCAAAGTCCTGCAACATTCTGAGTCTCCCCCGTCGTTCTGACAGGCATTTCCTACCCCTCACCCGATTGGCAAGCCCCTTGCTCTAGCCTGAACATTGTTCATTGCTGGAAGCCTTCCGATGCTGGTGATTCATCGCAGAATCGACCCTCAACCCGTCTGGGCCGCCGAGTTGCACCTGACCTTCGAAGCCAGGAGCAAAAGTCGCTTGCGCTGTTTCAGTGCCGAGGGTGAAGACGTCGGCTTGTTTCTGGAGCGCGGCCAGCCGCCGCTGCATGACGGCGAATGCCTGCAAGCCGAAGACGGGCGCGTCGTTCGCGTCTGTGCTCGCCCCGAACAACTGCTGCACGTCACCTGCGCCAATGCGTTCGAACTGACCCGCGCCGCCTATCACCTGGGCAATCGCCACGTGGCCCTGCAAGTCGGCGACGGCTGGTTGCGCCTGCTCGACGATTACGTGCTCAAGGCCATGCTCGAACAGCTTGGCGCCAAGGCCGAGAACATCGAAGCGCCGTTCCAGCCGGAACACGGTGCCTACGGCGGCGGCCATCACCACTCGCGCCACGGTGACGAGGACTTCAACTACCCGCCGAAACTGCACCAGTTCGGCGTGCGTTTATGAACCCGGCCTGGGCGCTGCTGCGCCTGGCCAGCCCGCAGCTGCCGATTGGCGGCTACAGCTATTCCCAGGGCCTGGAAATGGCGGTGGATAACGGCGGGGTCAATGATCCCGACAGCGCGCGACGCTGGATCAGCGATCAATTGCTGCTGAACCTGGCGCGCTTCGAAGCGCCACTGCTGCTCGCGCATTGCACCGCCGCCGCCGAAGAAAACTGGACCCAATTGCTGCAACGCTGTGAAGAGCATCGCGCCAGCCGCGAAACCCGCGAGCTGCATCAGGAGAGCCGGCAGATGGGCTATTCGCTGCAGCAACTGCTCAACGGCTTGCCGGAGCTGGACGAGCCTGCTCGCGCCTTTCTCGAGCAACGCCCTGAACCGCATTTGGCTCTCGGCTGGGCGCTGGCGGCTCGCGCCTGGAACATCAGCCCGCAAGACGCGCTGGCCGCCTGGCTCTGGAGCTGGCTGGAAAACCAACTGGCGGTGTTGATGAAAACCCTGCCGTTGGGCCAGCAAGCCGCGCAACGCTTGACCAGCGAACTGCTGCCGTTGCTGCAACAGGCGCAGCAAGACGCCACCCGAATCAATCCCGAACACATTGGCAGCGCCGCTTTCGGTCTGTCCCTGGCGTGCATGGCCCATGAGCGCCAGTACAGCCGTCTGTTCCGTTCCTAGGGCCTTTTCATTTGGAGAATCACATGAACACACAACCCCTGCGCGTCGGCATCGGCGGCCCGGTCGGCTCCGGCAAAACCGCCTTGACCCTGGCCCTGTGCCTGGCCCTGCGCGAACGCTACAACCTGGCCGTCGTGACCAACGACATCTATACCCGCGAAGACGCTGACTTTCTGGTGCGCAACGAAGCCTTGGCGCCGGAGCGGATCATCGGCGTGGAAACCGGTGGCTGCCCGCATACGGCGATCCGCGAGGACGCCTCGATCAACCTCGAAGCCGTGGATCAACTGAACCGGCGCTTTCCGGGGCTGGAGCTGATCCTGGTGGAATCCGGCGGCGACAACCTCTCGGCGACGTTCAGCCCGGAACTGTCCGACCTGACCATCTACGTGATCGATGTCTCCGCCGGCGACAAGCTGCCGCGCAAGGGTGGCCCCGGCATCTGCAAATCCGACCTGCTGGTGATCAACAAGATCGACCTGGCGCCGCTGGTAGGCGCGTCGCTGGAGATGATGGACAGCGACACCCAACGCATGCGCAACGGCAAGCCGTTTGTCTTCAGCAACCAGAAAACCGGCCAGGGCCTTGAAGAAATCATCGCCTTCATCGAACGCCAGGGCCTGCTGACTGCGGCCTGATCACACTTATCAACAAGGAAGCTTATCCATGACACTGAAACGCATTCTGGGCGCCATGGCCCTGCTATTGACCCCGGCCATCGCCTTCGCCCACCCGGGCCATGACGACAACGGCTTGATCGCCGGCATCAGCCACCCGATCGGCGGCCTCGATCACTTGCTGGCGATGGTTGCCGTGGGGTTGTGGGCGGCGCAGCAGAAAGGCGCTGCGCGCTGGGCCCTGCCGTGCACATTCGTGGGCACCATGTTGATCGGCGGCTTGCTGGGTTTTGAAGGGCTGAACCTGCCGGCGCTGGAGAGCGGGATTGCGGCATCGGTATTGGCGCTGGGCCTGGCGGTGGCGCTGGCAGTGCGTCCGCCGCTGAGCCTGGCGGTGGCGGCGACCGCGTTGTTCGCGCTGTTTCATGGCGTGGCGCATGGTCTGGAATTGCCGGACATGTCCAGTCCTTGGGCGTATGCCACAGGGTTTGTGGCAGCGACAGCGGCGTTGCATGCCGCGGGTTATGCGGTGGTTCGCGTATTGCCTCAGGCCGCGGCACCGTTGGTTCGGCTGGTGGGTGCGGCGTCGGCGGCAACCGGAGTCTGGTTGCTGGCGGGTTGATTCTCTAGCGTCTGAACTGGCCCCTTCGCGATCCGACTTGCCCGCGAAGGCGGCCTGACAGACACCGCATCTCCAAGGCCTGCTAACATGTCGCGCAATTAACCCTGCCGTGACGACGCCAGCCAATGCCGCATGTTTCCCGCTCTGCCTCCCAGCCTGAATTGACCGCCCTGTTCGCCTCAGTGCACCAGCACTTCCAGGACGTGATCGTGCCGCTCTGGCAGGGCCCCGGCTGGAACGCCGACATGGCGTTGCCTTATGAGGCGCTGGATGCCGAGCATAAACCGCTGCCCCCTCAGCGCTACCGGGCCATGGCCTGCGCGCGGCAGCTGTACCTGTTCTCCAGCCTGATCGGCCAGGTGCCCAAGGCTGAAGAGCGCGCGGCGGCGCTGTTCCGTTCCTTGCAACGGCATTTCCACGATGCGGAGCATGGCGGCTGGTTCTACAGCATCGACCCGCAAGGTACGCCGCTGGACCAGCGCAAAGACCTCTACACCCACGCCTTCATCCTGTTCGCCTGCGCCCATTATTGGGACAAGGTTCGCGAACCGCTGGTGGAGTCGGTACTCAACGCCGCGCTGGAAGTGGTGGCGCAGCGTTTTGCCACGGGCGACGGCCTGTACGAAGCCAGCCTGGACCGTGATTGGTCCTCGCTCGACTCCGGGCCATTGCAGAACCCTCTGATGCATTTGGCCGAAGCCTTCCTCGCCACCCTGTTGGTGCGCGAAGACGCGGCTGTGCAGAAAGCGCTCATCGAGTTATGCACAGCCATGCACAAGCGCTTCATCGATCCGCGACATGCGGTGTTGATGGAGAAGCCGCTGGGAGCTGTGGATAACTGGTTCGAGCCGGGTCATCAGTTCGAATGGTATTTCCTGCTGCAATCCTCGCCATTGCTGCGCGGCTCGACACTGCATGCCTCGCTGGAGCGCGCGTTTGCGTTCACCGAGCAACGGGGTGTCGATCAGCAGACCGGTGCCGTGCGAGCGATGCTGGAACTGGATGATCACCCTCGCGACGCAACCCAACGCATCTGGGCTCAGGCCGAATACCTGCGCGCCCTGACCTTGCGCCCGGGCAGCGAAGCATCGGTGCAACGCCAATTGCAGGCGTTGCACGAGCGCTTTCTGCATGCGAGCGGTTGGTATGAGTGTCGCGATGAGCAGGGCGAAGTGAGCCGCAAGGACATGCCTTCGACCACGCCTTATCACTTGGCAACCTGCTATCGCGGGCTGGCCGAGTATCTCGGCTGAGTTTTTATTACGCCTTGCCGCCATTACGCTCAATGGCAAACCCACTCCAGGTCTGGCTCACCGGCATCAGCTCAAGGCTGTTGATGTTGATGTGGGCCGGTGCGTTGAGCACCCAGAAAATGGTCTCGGCGATGTCTTGCGGCTGGATCGGATCGGCACCGGCGTAAGTGGCGTTGTAACGCTCCTGGTCACCGGCGAAACGCACCAGCGAGAACTCGCTCTCACACAGGCCCGGCTCGATGTTGCTGACCCGCACCCCCGTACCTTGCAGGTCGCAGCGCAGGTTCAGGGAGAACTGTTTGACGAACGCCTTGCTCGCGCCATACACGTGGCTGCCCGGGTACGGGTAGTTGCCGGCGATGGAGCCGAGGTTGACGATGCTGGCGCCACGACCATGGGCGATCAGACGCGGCAGTAGCAAGCGGGTGCTGTACATCAAACCTTTGATGTTGGTGTCGACCATGGTGTCCCAATCATCGAGATTGCACTTGGGCGCCGGGTCCACACCCAGGGCCAGGCCGGCGTTGTTGATCAGCCCGCGCAGCTTGGCGAAGGATGGCGGCAGGTTGGCAATCGCCTCCTCCATGGCCTTGCGATCCCGCACGTCGAGCACCAGGCCATGGACCTCGGTCTGTTTCGACAACTCGGCGCACAGGGCATTGAGGCGCTCTTCACGACGACCTGTCAGCACCAGTTTCCAGCCGGCCTCGGCAAAACGACGGGCACAGGCTTCACCAAAACCGGAGGTCGCGCCGGTAATAAACAGGGTGTTGGACATCGTGTTCTCCTTACGTCGGCTGACAGTCAGCCCTTGGAATAGAAAATCAACCGGCAGCATGCCCGGCCTTTTCCACAGCGGCAACCATGGCAAAAACCGTATAAAAAACGATCAATGCTGGCAACACCCCATTCCCCGTGGCTTGCAGCCATGTACACGCACCTTATCCACAGGCCGGTCCACAGTTTCCGGGGGCAAGTGGAAAAGCTGCAAGCCGCTATCCACAAGGCTTTGCGGGCAGATTTGAAAGTTTTTTTCTTGACCCTGAGGCATCCCCTGTGTAGTCCAGGGCAATTTGCACGACTGAGCGGTCATAGCGACGATGGCGCCAAGCCAGCAACCACGGCCCTCAGCCGAGTCTTTCCAGAGTTTAACCACAGACTTATCCACAGGCTTGTCCACCTTGGCTCATACCGTGTTCGCTCATAACAAAAAGGTTGACAATGCCCACTTCAGGCTCGCCAAAAGCACCTGATCAAAAAACAATCATCTCTCTGCAAGCCACGTATTCAAAGGCTTACAGCCAGCTACTCCCACGTTATTCACAGCCAGCTCCACAGCAAACGGGGACAAGTCAAAACCGTGACAAAACAGCAATTTGCAGCGGCTTTATGTCGCGCTTTGAGAGGTCATGAATATTGTTTTCCACAATTTCCCTTTACCTCAAACCGCAGCCTCGTGTAGGGATTATGCGGGCATAAAAAAACGCCCTGAGTTCGTCAGGGCGTTTTCCAGGCTCTTCGGTTAGTGCCCGCCGAGATAGGCGTTACGCACCTCCTCGTTCACCAGCAGCTCCTTGCCGGTACCGCTGAGGCGGATCTGCCCGTTGACCATCACGTACGCCCGGTCCGACAGCTTGAGGGCGTGGTTGGCGTTCTGCTCCACCAGAAAGATGGTCATGCCCGTCTTGGCCAGTTCCCGCAGGGTCGCGAAGATCTGTTTCACCACAATCGGCGCCAGCCCCAGGCTCGGCTCATCGAGCAGCAACAGCTTGGGTCGGCTCATCAACGCCCGGGCGATGGCGAGCATTTGCTGCTCGCCACCGGACATGGTCATGGCCCGCTGGTTACGCCGTTCCTTGAGCCGCGGAAACAGCTCGAACATGCGCTCCATGTCCTCGGCGGCGTACTTGTCACCGATCGGGATGGTGCCCATCAGCAGGTTTTCCTCGACGGTCATGTCGGGGAACACCCGGCGGCCTTCCGGCGACTGAGCGATACCGTTGGAGGCGATATAGTGGGACGACTTGTGAGTGATATCCACACCCTGATAGACGATTTGCCCGTCAGCCGCCCGTGGCTGACCGAAAATCGACATCAACAGGGTCGACTTGCCGGCACCGTTGGAGCCGATCAGGCTGACGGTCTCCCCTTCATTGATGTGCAACGAGACTTTCTTCAGGGCCTGGATCGGTCCATAGAACACGTCGATCTCTTTCAGTTCGAGGATCGGTTGACTCATACCAGTTCCTCTTCGTCGGCGCCCAGGTAGGCGGCAATTACTTTCGGATCGTGTCGGATCGCATCAGGCCCGCCCTCGGCGATGACAACGCCGTGGTCCAGCACCACGATGTGGTCGGAAATGCTCATGACCATGCCCATGTCGTGTTCGATCAGCACCACGGTCAGATCATGCTCGTCACGCAGCAGCCGGATCATCGCGCTCAGCGCTTCGGTTTCCTGAGGGTTGAGGCCGGCGGCCGGTTCGTCGAGGCAGATGATCTGCGGCCGGGTACACATGGCCCGGGCGATCTCCAGGCGGCGTTGCTGACCGTAGGACAGCTCACCGGCCAAGCGGTTGGCGCAGTCCACCAGGTCCACCACTTCCAGCCAGTAGAACGCATGGTCCAGCGCGTCGCTTTCAGCCTTGCGGTACCCCTTGGTGTTGAGGATGCCGGCCAGCATGTTGCGGTTGACCCACATGTGCTGAGCCACCAGCAGGTTTTCCAGCACCGACATTTCCTTGAACAGGCGGATGTTCTGGAAAGTCCGCGCCAGGCCGGCACGGTTGATCAGGTGCGTGCCACCGAACATCTTGTAGTGAAGCCGGCCGATGAAGCTTTTCGGCGAAACGAAATCGATGGCCTTGAACGGCTCCCCGAGCATTTTGATGACGTCGGTTTTCACTCCACGGGTATTGAGTTCGATATGCCCGCCGGTCGCTTTGTAGAACCCGGTCAAGCAGTTGAACACGGTGGTCTTGCCCGCGCCGTTGGGGCCGATCAACGCGAAGATCGAATTGCGTTTGACCTTCAGGCTGACATCACTCAGCGCCTTGATGCCACCGAAGTGCATCATCAGATTTTCGACCGAGAGTACGACTTCACTCATGGCGCTACTCCTTTACGCGGGGTCACACCGGTGCGGCTGATTCGGATCAGGCCGCGCGGTCGCCAAATCATCATCAACACCATCAGGATGCCGAACAGCAACACGCGGTATTCAGCGAAGCCGCGCAGCAATTCCGGGGCAACGGTCAACACGAATGCTGCCATTACCACGCCGATGGTCGAACCCATGCCGCCAAGTACCACGATGGCGAGGATCAATGCCGATTCGAAGAAGGTGAACGAGGTCGGGTTCACAAAGCCCTGATAGGTCGCGAAGAACACACCGGCCAGGCCCGCCGTCGATGCACCGATGGTGAACGCCGACAGCTTGACCAGCACGTGATTCAGACCCATGGAGCGGCAGGCGATTTCGTCTTCACGCAAGGCTTCCCATGCGCGACCGACCGGCATGCGGGTCAAGCGATGCTTGATGTACAGCACGGCCATAACCACCAGGAACAACACCGCATAAATGAAGTAGTACTTCACGTCCGGGTTGTAGGCGATGCCGAAGAACTCATGAAAAGGTACCCCGCCGTCCTTCGCTCGCTTACCGAATTCAAGACCGAAAAACGTCGGCAACGGTGCCGCCATCCCGTTCGGGCCACCGGTCAGGGACAACCAGTTATTGAGGATCAACCGGATGATTTCACCGAAGCCCAGGGTCACGATCGCCAGGTAGTCACCGTGCAGGCGCAGCACCGGGAACCCCAGGATGCACCCGGCCAGCCCGGCGGTGATCGCCGCCAAAGGCAGCACGGTCCAGAAGCCCAGCCCCAGGTATTGGTAACCGAGCGCCAGGCCGTAGGCACCGATGGCATAGAACGCCACATAACCCAGGTCGAGCAGGCCGGCCAGGCCGACCACGATGTTCAGGCCCAGGCCCAGCAGCACGTAGATCAACCCAAGTATGACCACGCCCAACAGGTAAGAGTTGGAGAAGAACGGGAATACCACGGCGACAACGATCACCAGCGGGACGACCCAGCGCAACCGGGATTTATAGTCAGGCGCCAGAACATGAACCCCGGAGCCGGTGCTCTCAAAGCCTTCGAGAATTCTCAGGCCTTTGGGGGTTTGCAAGAACAGGCTCAGGGCAAAGCGGCCAGCCATAACAATGGCGACTATCCATGCCACGCGTGTCGGCTGCAGGTTGAAGCCGTAGCCGTCGAGGACCACGCCAACAATCGGGCCGAACACAATCAGGGCGATGAGGCCGGCAAGAATCGCGTCAACCAGGCTTTTTTTGACATCAATGGTTTTAGTGGTTGAAGACATCGCTTACACCTTCGACACAAGAGGACGGCCAAGCAGGCCTTGAGGCCGAAAGACCAGAACAAGAACGAGTAGCGAGAAGCTGAAAACGTCTTTGTAATCCGAGTTGACCAGCCCCGAGAACAGCGACTCGGAGATCCCGAGAATGATCCCTCCCAGCATGGCGCCGGGCAGTGAGCCAATGCCGCCGAGCACCGCCGCGGTGAACGCCTTGATCCCGATGACGAAGCCTGCGTAGAAGTCGAACGTGCCGTAGTTCATGGTGATCAGCACGCCGGCCAGGGCCGCCATCGCTGCACCGATGATGAACACGTAGGAAATCACCCGATCGGTGTTGATCCCCAGAATCGAAGCCATCTTGCGGTCTTGCTGGGTGGCGCGGCACATGCGGCCGAGTTTGGTGTACTTGATGACGTAGGTCAGCAAGCCCATGCCGACGAACGCGGCAACCAGAATGAAGATCTTGGTGTAGGTGAGTTGGACAAAGCCACTCCCAACCTCGATTCGCCATGCACCGGTCAGCAGCGTGGGGACACCCTGTTGACGGGCGCCCTGGGCAATCTGTGCATAGTTTTGCAGGATCAGAGAAATACCGATGGCGCTGATCAGCGGTGCCAGTCGGGTGGAGTTGCGCAGCGGTTTGTAAGCGACACGCTCGATGACCCAGCCATACACCGCGGTGACGATGATGGTGAAAACAAGGGTGCCGAGCATCAGCAGCGGGAAGGATTCAATACCGAAGTAAGCCAGCAGAGCCAGACTGATCGCCGCGAGGTACGCAGAGATCATGTAAACCTCGCCATGGGCGAAGTTGATCATGCCGATGATGCCATAGACCATTGTGTAGCCGATGGCGATCAGGCCATAGACCGACCCGAGGGTCAGGCCGTTGACCAGTTGCTGCAGGAAAATACCATCCATAACGCAATCTCACGCATTTGAGAGACTGCACAGAAGCCGGGTGCGACGGACCGGGGTTCAGCCGCCGGCGCAACTCGGTTGTGTGCAGCTCTACGAGAAAAGACAGGTACTGCACGGACATGTTTCAGGACTGCCCGGCACGCAAGGCGCCGGACAGATCAACCGCTCATATCACTTCTGTTTTTCCAGCTGGTGGTATTTGCCGTCCTTGTCCCACTGGTAAACCACGTAGTCGGAGACTTTCAGGTCGCCCTTGGAGTCCCAGGTCTTCTCGCCCATCACGGTTTTGACCGGATTGGCTTTCAGCCATTTGGCAGCGTCTTCGCCCTTGTTGGACTTGGCGCCGTTGAAGGCTGCGGCCAGGGTCTGTACCGAGGCGTAGGCGTACAGGGTGTAGCCTTCAGGTTCGGTGCCGGCCTTGCGGAAAGCGTCTACCACGGTCTTGCTGTCTGGCAGCAGACGCGGGTCGGCGCCGAAGGTCATCAGTACGCCGTCGACGTATTGCGGACCGCCAGCGGTGGTCACCAGTTCGTCGGTCACGATGCCGTCATCGGACATGAATTTCACGTCTTTCAGGCCTTCGGTACGCAGTTGTTTAACCAGTGGACCGGCCTCCGGGTGCAGACCACCGAAGTAGACCACGTCGGCACCGGCCGCACGGATCTTGGTCACCACGGCGCTGAAGTCTTTCTCGCCGCGGGTCAGGCCTTCATACAGCACCGGCGTTACGCCGCGCTTGATCAGTTGAGCCTTGGTGGCGTCCGCCAGGCCTTGGCCGTAGGTGTCCTTGTCGTGCAGTACGGCAACTTTCTTGCCCTTGAGCACGTCGACGATGTAGTCGCCGGCGACGATGCCTTGCTGGTCGTCACGCCCGCACATACGGAACATGGCGCTCAGGCCGCGCTCGGTCACCTTGGGGTTGGTGGAACCTGGGGTGATCGTGATGATGCCGGCTTCGTCGTAGATCTCGGAGGCAGGGATGGTCGACGAGGAGCAGAAGTGACCTACCACACCAACGACTTTCTTTTCAGTCAAGTCTTTAGCGACCGTCACAGCCTGCTTCGGCTCGCAGGCGTCATCGCCTTTGACCAGTACGATTTTTTCCCCGTTGACACCGCCGGCGGCGTTGACCGCATCGGCGGCTGCCTGTGCACCCTTCATGTACTGCTCGCCAAATGCCGCGTTGGCGCCTGTCATCGGGCCCGCCACACCGATTTTCACATCAGCCTGTGCAAACGCAGAAACACCCAGCGCAGCTGCCACTGCGAGGGCCAGAAAGCCTTTCTTGTAAAACGTCTGGGACATGAGGTGGTGCTCCAAGGTTTTTTTTAGTTGGCACTGCGACTTCACTGAATGCTCAGAGCAAGGGCCGTGCCATCGGTTTTTTATTCTGAAAAAAGTCGCTGCTTTCTTGTTATTTCGACTGTTTCGATCCCATTTTCATTGGGCGTGCAACCGTCTAAACCGCGGGAGGTGAAACCATTTATTTCAAAAGGCGCAACCCGCATGCGCCATCATTGCAACCGCAGCGCCAAACGATGTGCAACCTGCCTGTAACAGCCCGCGTCACCGAACTGCACACTGCTGGTGCGCAACTGCTACAACCCGCACCATTACAGGCTAGCCGCTTCGCTGAAAAGCGCTGCTTCCAGCAACATATTTCAACAATCAGATCACGATCCGCAGGCACTGGCCCGCGTGATACAGCGAAAAACCGGCCTCATACAGGCAGCTTCGCAGCCCCACGCCCGCCAATGGCTGCATGGGTGCGAAGGGAATCGGCAGGGCTTGAGGATTTCCGTTACACAAGTAGTCGGCGAAGGCTTTGCCGACCACTGTGCCGGTGGTCACGCCTCGACCGTTGTAACCAGTAACGGCCACCAGACCCGGTGCCGGCTCGAACAGGCGCATCAAATGATCGGGGGTGAAGGCGATGCAACCGGTCCAGGTGCATTCCCATTCCACTGGTTTCAGGTAGGGGAAATAATGTTGCTGAACCCGATCGGCCCAAGCCTTGAGGAACCAGGTCGGTTTCTGGTTGCCATTGCCGAGGCTGCCGAGCAACAACCGCCCTTCGGCATCGCGACGGATGCTGCTGAGCACTTGCCGGGTGTCCCAGGAACCCTGACCACCGGGCAGAATTTGCTGCGCGGCGTCTTCGGTCAGCGGCACCGACGCCACTTGATAGTAATAACCGGGGAAGAAGTTGCGGCGCAGTTCCGTCCAGTCGCCTTCGGTATAAGCATTGGAGGCGATCACCACCTGTTCGGCCAGCACCGAACCCTGGGCGGTCTGCACCGACCAGCGCTGGCCCTGACGTTCGAGTCGGGTCACCGGGGAATGATCGAACAACTGACCGCCAAGGCCGATGGCCGCGTTGGCCAGCCCCGTGGTGTAGGCCATCGGGTTGATCGTGCCGGCACGCCGGTCGAGCAGCGCGGCGGCGATTTTCCTGGTGCCCGTGGCTTGTTCGCAGGCAGTTCCGGTCAACAGCTCCACCGGTGCCCCGCGACGCTTCCATTGTTCTTCGCGACTGCGCAGGTCCGCCTCGCCACGCGCGTTGTGCGCCATGTGCAGCGTGCCTTCGCGGCGCAACTGGCAATCGATGTTGTATTTGTCGACCAGGCTGAACACCAGCGACGGCGCCGCTCCGAGCATACGGTTGAGCTGAGTGCCGACCGCCTTGCCAAAACCGGCTTCGATTTCGTCCGGAGGAATCCACATCCCGGCGTTGACCAGCCCGACGTTACGCCCCGACCCGCCATGGCCGGCGCGATGCGCTTCCAGCACACAAACACTCTTGCCTTGCTCCAGCAGATGCACCGCCGCCGACAGCCCGGTGAAACCGGCACCGATGACGCAGACATCCACCGTCACCTCACCCTTGAGCGCCGCATTGTCGGGCCTTTGCGGCGTCAGTTTTTCCCACAGACACTCTTCGCGTAACGGCATTGCCAGACTCCGAAAATGAAACCTAACCAACACACCATCGATCGTTCCCACGCAGAGCGTGGGAACGATCGATCAACAGCTTGTAGCTTGCTGCTTAATCGAACGTAATCCCCTGAGCCAACGGCAACTCCAGCGAATAGTTCACGGTGTTGGTCTGACGGCGCATGTACCCACGCCATGCATCGGACCCCGACTCACGACCGCCGCCCGTTTCTTTCTCGCCGCCGAACGCGCCGCCGATTTCCGCGCCGCTCGGGCCGATGTTGACGTTGGCGATGCCGCAATCGCTGCCCACCGCCGACATGAACCGCTCGGCTTCACGCACGTCGGTGGTGAAGATGCACGACGACAGGCCTTGTGGCACGGCGTTGTTCAAGCGCAATGCCTCTTCGAAATCGGTGTAACCGATCACGTACAGAATCGGCGCGAAGGTTTCGTCGCGCACCACATCGCTTTGTTCCGGCATTTCGACGATGGCTGGCGAAACGTAGTAAGCGTTGGGGAATTTGTCTTCCAGCTGACGCTGGCCACCAAACACCCGACCGCCTTCGCTCAAGGCTTGCTCCAGCGCGTCCTGCATGTTGTCGAAGCTGTGTTTGTCGATCAGCGGCCCGATCAGGTTGCCTTCCAGCGGATGGCCGATGCGCACCTTGGAGTAAGCGGCTTTCAGGCGGGTGACGATTTCTTCTTTCACCGACTCGTGGGCAATCAGGCGACGCAAGGTGGTGCAACGCTGACCGGCGGTGCCGACGGCGCTGAACAGAATCGCCCGCACAGCCATGTCCAGATCGGCGCTTGGGCCGAGGATCATCGCGTTATTACCGCCCAGTTCCAGAATGCTACGGGCGAAACGTGCGGCGATTTTCGGCGCCACTTCGCGGCCCATGCGGGTGCTGCCGGTAGCGCTGATCAACGCGACACGCGGGTCATCGACCAGGGCTTCGCCTGCATCGCGACCACCGATGATCACTTGGCTCAGGTGCGGCGGGGCGTCGCTGAAGTTCTTCAGGACACGGTCGAACAGCGCCTGACAGGCCAGCGCGGTCAGCGGGGTTTTCTCCGACGGCTTCCAGATCACCGGGTTGCCGCACACCAGCGCCAGCGCCGCGTTCCAGGCCCAGACGGCAACCGGAAAGTTGAACGCGCTGATCACGCCGACGATGCCCAGCGGGTGCCAGGTTTCGCGCATGTGGTGGCCAGGGCGCTCGGAGGCGATGGTCAAACCGTACAACTGACGGGACAAACCGACCGCGAAGTCGCAGATGTCGATCATTTCCTGAACTTCACCCAGGCCTTCCTGAGTGATCTTGCCGGCTTCCCAGGAAACCAACTCACCCAGATCGGCCTTGTACTCGCGCAGGATGTCGCCCAATTGACGAACCAGTTCGCCACGGCGCGGCGCCGGCACCTTGCGCCACAATTCGAACGCATGATCTGCGCGACTGATGTGCTGCTCGACTTCAGCGGCGCCTTCCCAGTTCACGGCGGCAATCCGACTACCGTCGATGGGCGAATGCACCGGCACTTTGCCGTTCTGGTACAGGGCCGGGTTCACACCAAGACGATCAAGCAATGCGGCAACCATGGGTCACTCCTCGAGCAGAAACAGAAAACGTGCAGCCGGATTAATTCGACTGATCTGACCTGTAGTTTTAGCGCTCCCGAGGTTCTCCAACAAACGACGATTAAGCGAGATATCATTCCGTTTATTCATGCTGCGAATCTGCCGGTAACACGCGTGCCACGTAGAGAGACAAGAACAAGGAGAACCGATGCTGAATAAACGCTACTTGCCGTCGATCACTGCGCTGCAGTGTTTCGAGGCCGTGACCCGGCATTTGAGCTTCACCCGCGCCGCCGAAGAGCTGAACCTGACCCAGAGCGCCGTGAGCAAACAGGTCGCGCAACTCGAAGAGCTGTTGCAGCACCTGTTGTTCCGCCGGGTGCGCCGACGCCTGCAAATGACCCCCGCTGGCGATTTGTATTTGGTGGAGGTGCGAAAAATCCTCACCCAAGTCGAAATGTCGACCCATTACCTGCGCTCTTACGGCGGTGACACCGAAGTCTTGCGCGTCTCCACGCCTCCGACCTTCGGCGCGCGCTGGCTGGTGCCACGCTTGAAAGGCTGGCGCCTGCGTCATCCGTCAATTCATCTGGACCTGTGCAGCGAACAGGAAGCCGACGATCTGCTGCAAGGTCGTAGCGACCTGGCGTTTTATTTCGGCCAAGGCTCACGGCCCGGCACCGAATGTCTGAAGCTGTTTGGCGAAGAGCTTGTTCCTGTGTGTGCCCCGGGCAGTCTGCCGGACACGCCATTCACCGATCCTACCCAGCTCACCGACCTGGTCCTGCTGCAAAACGCTTCCCGGCCCCAGGCCTGGCACGACTGGTTCGACAGCCAGGGCTACCACACCGAACACAGTTACCACGGCCCGCGTTTCGAAACGTTCTATATGTGCATCCGCGCCGCCCAGGTCGGCTGTGGTGTAGCGTTGCTACCGAAGTTTCTGGTGGAAGAGGAATTGGCCGACGGCAAGTTGGTCATTCCCTGGCAGCATGCAATGCCCAGCACCGACGCCTATTACCTGGCGTATCCGGAGCATTCGGCGGAAGTGCCCAAGGTGAGGGATTTTGTGAAGTGGATGCTGGAGCAGATAAACAATTCCACAGCCAACGACTAACCCCCGCGTAGGAGCTGCCGAAGGCTGCGATCTTTTGATCTTGAAAAGTCAGTCAAAAGATCGCAGCCTTCGGCAGCTCCTACGCTCCATTCATTGAAACAGCTGCAATGCCGTTGCCACAGGCCGCGGCCAGCCTGGAGAACCCCGTTATGAGCGAGAGTGTGTTTGCCGATCGCATCGTGCAGAACCTGCTCGACACCGACTTCTACAAACTGACGATGATGCAGGCGGTGCTGCACAACTACCCTAACGTGGAAGTCGAATGGGAGTTTCGTTGCCGTAACAGCGAGGATCTGCGCCCGTACCTGGCGGAGATCCGTTTCCAGATCGAGCGTCTGGCCGAGTTGAGCCTGAGCGCCGATCAGTTGAGCTTCCTGGAGCGCATCAGCTTCCTGAAACCGGACTTCCTGCGTTTTCTCGGACTGTTCCGTTTCAATCTGCGCTATATCCACACCGGCATTGAAAACGGCGAGCTGTTCATTCGCCTGCGCGGGCCGTGGCTGCACGTGATTCTGTTCGAAGTGCCGTTGCTGGCCATGGTCAGCGAAGTGCGCAACCGCTATCGCTACCGGGAAATCGTCCTGGAACAGGCCCGCGAGCAGCTCTATCGCAAGTTCGACTGGTTGACCGCCAACGCCAGCACCGACGAATTGTCCGAGCTGCAGGTAGCCGATTTCGGCACTCGCCGTCGCTTCTCGTACCGTGTGCAGGAGGAAGTGGTGAACGTGCTCAAGCATGACTTCCCCGGGCGTTTCGTCGGCACCAGCAACGTGCACCTGTCCCGGGAGCTGGACATGAAGCCGCTGGGCACCATGGCCCACGAATGGATCATGGCACACCAGCAACTCGGTCCACGGCTGATCGACAGCCAGATCGCCGCCCTCGACTGCTGGGTCCGTGAGTACCGTGGCCTGTTGGGGATTGCCCTGACCGACTGCATCACTTCCGATGCGTTTCTCGGCGATTTCGACCTGTTCTTTGCCAAACTCTTCGACGGCTTGCGTCACGACTCCGGTGACCCGGTGCTCTGGGCGGAAAAGGCCATCGCCCACTACCACAAGCTGGGCATCGACCCGATGAGCAAGACCCTGGTGTTTTCCGACAGCCTGACGTTGCCCAAATCTCTGGAGATTTTTCGGGCGTTACGTGGTCGGATCAATGTCAGTTTCGGCATCGGCACTAACCTGACCTGCGATATTCCGGGTGTCGAACCGATGAGCATCGTGCTTAAAATGACTGCATGCAACGGCCAACCGGTGGCCAAGATTTCTGATGAGCCTGGCAAGACTCACTGCAAAGACCCGAATTTCGTCGCCTATTTGCGACACGTTTTCCAAGTACCTGCCACCCTTTCCAGTACATCAAGCAAGGAGTGAATTCATGCAAGCCGTACAGCGTGAGATTGCTGAACAGCTCAAGGTCCAACCGCCGTTCGTGGATCAACTCGCCCTTGAGGCTGAAGTCGCCCGGCGAATCACCTTCATTCAGGATTGCCTGGTCAATTCCGGGCTCAAGGCGCTGGTGCTCGGTATCAGCGGCGGCGTCGATTCCCTGACCGCCGGCCTGCTGGCCCAACGCGCCATCCGTGAACTGCGTGAGCGTACCGGTGATGACAGCTACAAGTTCATCGCCGTGCGCTTGCCGTACCAGACGCAGTTCGATGAACACGACGCCCAGGCCTCGGTGGACTTCATCGCCCCGGACGAACGCCACACGGTGAACATCGGCCCGGCAGTCAAATCCCTGGCCAGTGAAGTGGCAGCCTTCGAAGGCAAAGAGGCAGTCTGGGTGGATTTCGTATTGGGCAACACCAAGGCGCGGATGCGCATGGTCGCGCAATACACCATCGCCGGTGCGGCTCATGGCCTGGTGATCGGCACCGACCACGCGGCAGAAGCCGTGATGGGTTTCTTCACCAAGTTCGGTGACGGCGCCTGCGACCTCGCACCGCTGAGCGGCCTGGTGAAAAACCAGGTCCGGGCGATTGCCCGCAGCTTCGGCGCGCCAGAGTCGCTGGTGGAAAAAATCCCGACCGCCGACCTCGAAGACCTGTCGCCGGGCAAACCCGACGAGGCGTCCCACGGCGTGACCTACGCCGAGATCGACGCCTTCCTGCACGGCGAACCGGTGCGCGAGGAAGCGTTCAAGATCATTTGCGATACGTACAAGAAGACTCATCACAAGCGTGTGATGCCGTTCGCGCCTTGATTCTGCCCCCTGTAGAAATGAATACAAAAAAAGCGTCCCAGGTGGACGCTTTTTTTATGCGTTTGAATCGATTACTTCAGCGTCACAGTGCCTTTCATCATCGAGATGTGGCCCGGGAACGAGCAGAAGAAACCGTATTTTTCGGCCGCATCGAGTTTCGATACATCGATGGTCAGAGAATCCTTTTCGCCAGCGCCGATGACTTTGGTGTGAGCGATGACGCGGGTATCACCTTCTTTCAGGTAATTCTTGTCGATGCCAGCCGCCAGGCCGTCGGTGGCGATCGGCTGCATGTCAGCCTCTTTGCTGATCACCAGGTTATGGCCCATGACGTTTTTCGGCAGGCTGCCGGAGTGGGTCAGTTCAACGGTGAAGGTCTTGCAGCTTTTGTCGATTTCAATGGCCTTGGTGTTGAAGGACATCTGATCGGTGGAGTCGATGGTCGTTTTGCACTCGGCAGCCATCAATTGGCTGCTGGCCAGCGTCAGCAGGGATACCGCAACAAGTTTGGCAAACATGGTGAATCTCCAAGGCAGGGTTAACGAAAGTGCTAATGGACAGAAGACTGCCTGAAATCTTCGCAAGTTCCTATGACCTGAATCAAAAATTGTATACAACTTTCGGGCTATGACACTCATCGAAACAATCTACCAGCCAGACGTCTGGGACGGCCCTATCATCAGGGCCATCATTACTCACTTGGAGCGTCTGTCATGTCTTTCAGCAGCTTGTTGAGCAGTTTGCTGGCCGCCTACGCCTGTGGCGCCAGTGGCACTTACGAAACACCTGAACGCGCGGTTTAACCCTTGGAACGATGCAAGCCTGCCTTTACTCTGTGGTCCTGATTGACCATGGAGCAAGGCATGTCTTTAACGTCCGTTTGTGTATTTTGCGGTGCCAGCACCGGCACCAATCCGGCTTATCGTGAGGCGGCTGTCGCCCTGGGGCGAGCATTGGCCGAGCGCAAGCTGACCCTGGTCTATGGCGGCGGCGCTGTCGGGCTGATGGGGATTGTGGCTGATGCCGCACTGGCGGCCGGCGGCGAAGTGATCGGGATCATTCCGCAGAGCCTCAAGGACAAGGAAATCGGCCACAGCGGCCTGACCCGCCTGGAAGTGGTCGACGGCATGCATGCGCGCAAGGCGCGAATGGCCGAGCTCAGCGATGCCTTCATCGCCCTGCCCGGCGGTCTGGGCACGCTGGAAGAGCTGTTCGAAGTCTGGACCTGGGGCCAGCTCGGGTATCACGGCAAACCGCTGGGTTTGCTGGAAGTGAACGGTTTCTACAGCAAGTTGACGTCTTTTCTCGATCATATCGTCGGCGAAGGCTTCGTTCGCGGGCAGCACCGTGACATGCTGCAAATGAGCGAATCACCGCAAACCCTGCTCGATGCACTGGATGCCTGGCAACCCTCGGTACCACCAAAATGGACCGAGCAAAAACCCAGCTAACGGCTCGGTGCCGATACAGGGCAGAATATGCGCCGCTCAACCTCACCTTCGACCCCAGAGGATCGCCCATGGCTAAACCTAATTATTCCTTCGCCAAACGTCAGAGAGACTTGGCCAAGGAGCAGAAGAAAGAGGAAAAGCTTCAGCGCAAGAAAGCTACAGCTGAAGAAGAAGCAGCCGCACTGAACCCGGATGCAGAAGGTGAAGTGGCGGCAGAAGATGATGTTGAAGCACCGAAAGATCAGGCGCCCGACGCCTGAGACCCTCCGGGCCCGATGATCTGATCAGGCCCACCGGATCTGTGTCCAGGGTCAGCAACGATGTTGCTGGCCCTCACAGGCCAATTTGAAACCTTCCTCCAAAAAAGCACATTCCCGCATGGGGTCTGCGCTATTCCAATGGCATCACTGTCACCCGAACTTCGGGATCATGGCTGCCACCGCCCAGAATCACCCCGCGCAACGGCGACACATCGGAAAAGTCTCGGCCCCAGGCCAGGGTGATGTGCTCCAGCGCCGGTTGCACATTGTTGGTCGGGTCAAAATCCACCCAACCCAGCACCGGGCAAAACACCGACACCCACGCATGCGACGCATCGGCGCCGATCAGCCGCGGCTGGCCCGGTGGGGGCTGTGTCAGCAGATAGCCGCTGATGTACCGCGCCGCCAACCCACGGGAGCGCAGGCACGCGAGCATCAAATGCGCGAAGTCCTGGCAAACCCCACGACGCCTCTCCAGCACTTCCACCAACGGCGTCGCCACTTGGGTCGCCTCGGCGTCGAAGGTGAACTCGCTGAAGATCTTCTCCATCAACGCTTGAACACCCAGCAGCAATGGCCGGCCAGCAGGAAAGCAACTTTCGGAGAACTCGACGAAACTGCGTTTCAAATGCACGTAGGGCGATTCGAAGCGGTAACGGCAGGCTTCCAGCAACGCAGGCGAGAGTGGCTGACCGCTGTAGGTCAGCGCGTTGCAGGTCGCTTCCCAGGCCGGCGATTGATTGAAGTCCAGCGACGGCCGTTCCAGCACTTCGACGGTGAGCCGAGCGTTGACCAGCAATTCATCGTGGGGGCGCTCGAACGCCAACCGGGTCAGCGGATTGCCGAACACATCCAGCTCATCCCGGCGTGAAGTCGGCTGGGGACTGATCTGCAACTGCTGTTCGGTGCAGCGCTGCCAGGCACAGGCGCGCGGCCACAGATGCGCCAGTTGCTGGGCCAGGGACACCGGGCTGTCGTAGTGATAATGGGTGTCGTGGAAAATCTGGTAATGGGCACTCATCAGACGGACACCGTGCGCTGGCTGACATCATCGACATGGGCGAAATGGCGCAAGGCCAGGCGATCCGACACCTGTCCGCTGGCATCGGCGATCTCTTGCAGCAGATCCGCCAACCCCTCTATGGCGGCGTGAACACTGGCCTCGCCGAACAGCGAGTTCTCCAGGCAGCCCAGATCGAAGTGCGCCAACCGCTCCACCAACTGCAGCAGACCTGTTTCGCGCGGCGCACCGAAGTCGTCGTTCAAGCGCTTCAACGTACGGGTCACCAGTTTCAACTGGAACAGCACCGCGTGCGGGTTTTGTTCATCGAGCAGCAACAGGTCAAGCACCGGGATCAATTGCGCCACCGCCAGGTACCGCGAGCGGTAGGTGATGCTGCTGTTACCCAGTTCCAGCAGCCATTCCAGCCCGGCCTGATCGAAAGCCCCGGCACCGCGCAAAAACGCCGCCAGACTGCCGCTGAGAAATTGCAGCCGTTCGATCCGCCGACCGATCATCAGGAAACGCCAGCCTTCGTCCCGGGTCATGTCGTCGAGGGCAAAGCCGGACAGCGCCGCCAGCGACATTACCAACCGGTTGAGGAAGTCCAGCAACTCGCCGAAATCCGGCTCTTCGGTTTCCAGCTCCATGGCCTCGCGCTGCAACTCCACCAGCGCTTGCCAGTTCTCTCGCGAGAGCTTGCCGCGTACTTGCGACGCCGCCCACTGCAAACGCTGCAGATTGGAGCGCAGGCTGAACGGCCAATCATCGCCGAGCAGCGCCGCCAGCAATCGTTCCGGCAACTCACCCTCCTCCGGCAACAGATTCAGGCGTTCACCGAGATCGACCGCCGCCTCCAGGGCTTGCGGGTCATCGCCATCGACATAGCGCGCGAGCATGACCCGCAGCAGCCGCGCGCTGTCATCGCAGCGCTCGCAATAACGGCCGAA
The DNA here is from genome assembly GCF_056406935.1 of Pseudomonas sp. P1_A1. Taxonomy (NCBI): domain Bacteria; kingdom Pseudomonadati; phylum Pseudomonadota; class Gammaproteobacteria; order Pseudomonadales; family Pseudomonadaceae; genus Pseudomonas; species Pseudomonas sp. P1_A1. Next base: position 162,343 of record NZ_JBFTZE010000005.1, read on the forward strand.
CCAGAACAGGTTCTCGACCACCCGCGATGGCAGATACGGATCACGACGTACCAGATCGTGAACGCCAATGTTGCGCTGGGCTTTCCATTGTTCGCCGCTGGGTGGGCGATCGCCCAACACCCAGGTGTCTTTGCTCGCGCCGCCGCGTTGCATCGACACCGCTTCGGCATCGGCCTCGGCGGCAACCCGGGTCAGGCCACCGGGCAGCACTCGATAACCCTCCCGACTGGCCACCGCATACACGCGCATGCCGATGGCTCGCGGTTGCAACTGTCCGCCTTCGGCCTGCCAGATCGGCGCCTGGGACAGTTGCGCCAATTCTTGCGCAACATAGGCATAAGGCCGTGCCTGCATGCGCTCAGCCAGAGCCTGGCGCTGTTTTTCACTCAAATCACGCCCAAACACCGGTGCAAAGCTCTGCGACGGAAACGCCGGCTTGATCAACAGTTCCGGCAGTTTTTCCAGGGCCTGGGCCAGCACCGGCGCTTCGCCGCACCACCAAGTTGCGATGGACGGCAGGATCAACTCTTCGCCGAACAGGAATTGATTGATTTTCGGCAGGAAGCCCAGCAAACCCGGCGACTCCAGCACACCGCTGCCGAGGGCGTTGGCCACCAGCACCCGGCCCTGACGCACCGCTTCGAGCAGCCCTGGCACGCCAAGGGCCGAGTCGGTGCGCAGCTCCAGCGGGTCGCAGAAATCATCGTCGAGCCGACGCATGATCGCGTGAACCCGGCGCAACCCGCTCAAGGTTTTCAGATAGACCGTGGCATCGCGCACGGTCAGATCACCGCCTTCCACCAGTGGATAACCGAGCTGACGAGCCAGGTACAAGTGCTCGAAATAGCTTTCGTTGAAACGCCCCGGTGTCAGCAGGACCACCAGCGGCGCTTCATCGTCGCTCGGCGCCTGCCGGGCGAGTGTTTCCTGAAGTGTGCGGAAGAACCCGGCCAGGTGCCGCACCTTCAAGTCGCGATACAACTCGGGGAAGGCCCGGGACACGATGGTGCGGTTTTCCAGGGCGTAACCGGCACCGGAGGGTGCTTGAGTCCGGTCGGCGGTCACCCACCAGCGACCGTCAGGCGTGCGCGCCAAATCCACGGCATACAGATGCAGAAAGGCCCCGTCGGGCGGTGCGATGCCCTGGCAAGGCCAGAGGAAGTTGTTATGACCGAACACCAGTTCAGCCGGCAGCAGGCCTTCGGCGATCAAGCGTTGAGGACCGTACAGGTCCGCCAGCACAGCATTGAGCAAACGCGCCCGTTGAGCGATCCCGGCCGAAAGCTGCTGCCACTCATCGGCTGCAATCACATGAGGCAACAAATCCAGCTCCCATGGCCGATCAGCGCCCTTGGGGTCGGCGTAGACGTTGTAGGTCACGCCGTTTTCCTGAATCTGTCGGGTCAGCAGCGCCTGACGCTGCACCAGTTGCGCTGGCGTGCTGCGTTGCAATTGATCGAACAGCCGCCGCCAGTGCGGGCGCACGGCGCCGCTGTTGTCGAGCAGTTCGTGATAGGTGCCCGCAGTCAACGGGTAGCGGTCAAGCAGGTCAGGCATGGAAAGCTCGGCAGACAGCAAAGAACGGTCAGACTAACGCAGGCTCATGACGCCCGGATAGACGAAAAATCCGAGCGTCGCGTACGGTTTAAAAGCGTCGCAAATCGAGTGTCATCGGCAGCTCGTCGTTGATTTCCAGTTTCGGTACAGGAAGTTTCCCAGGCGTGTGTCCGATGCGGAAGAAACGCGCCATCCGCCGGCTCTCGGCTTCATTGGCGTTCACCGGCAGGCTGTCGTAGTTGCGCCCGCCCGGATGGGCGACGTGGTACTGACAACCACCCAGCGAACGCCCCATCCAGGTGTCGAGCAAGTCGAACACCAGCGGTGCGTGGACCGGGATAGTCGGTTGCAGACAGTTGTACGGTTGCCAGGCACGGAAACGTACACCGGCGACGAACTCGCCGACCCGACCGGTAGGTTGCAACGGCACCGGGATGCCATTGCAAGTCAGCAGATAACGTTGCGGCGGCAACCCCGTCAGCTTGACCTGCAAACGTTCCAGGGACGAATCCACATAACGCACCGTACCGCCCGCGCTGCCCTCTTCGCCCAACACATGCCAGGGCTCCAGCGCCTGACGCAATTCCAGTTCGATGCCGCTGACGGCGTAGTCGCCGACCTTGGGAAAACGGAACTCCAGATGCGCCGCGAACCACTCTGCCTGCACCGGATAACCGGCGGCATTCAGGTCGACGATCACATCGGCGAAATCCTGCTCGATAAAGTGCGGCAGCAAGAACCGGTCGTGCAGTTCGGTGCCCCAGCGCGCCAGTTTCGGCGGTGCATAAGGCTCGCGCCAGAACCGTGCCACCAGCGCCCGCAGCAACAACTGCTGAGCCAGGCTCATGCGCGCATGGGGCGGCATTTCAAAGGCTCGCAGTTCCAGCAAGCCGAGGCGCCCGGTGGCGCCGTCCGGTGAATAGAGTTTGTCGATGCAGAACTCGGCGCGGTGGGTGTTGCCGGTCACGTCGATCAGCAAATTGCGCAACAAGCGATCCACCAGCCAGGGTGGGCATTCTTCGCCTGGCTTCGGCATCTGGGCGAAGGCGATTTCCAGTTCATACAGCGAATCGTTGCGCGCTTCGTCCACCCGCGGTGCCTGGGATGTCGGGCCGATGAACAGCCCGGAAAACAGGTAGGACAAGGACGGATGGTTATGCCAGTAGCTGATCAGACTACGCAGCAGGTCAGGACGACGCAGAAACGGTGAGTCAGCCGGGGTCGCACCACCCAGGACGAAATGGTTACCGCCGCCGGTGCCGGTGTGTCGGCCGTCGATCATGAATTTCTCGGTGGTCAGCCGGGTCTGGCGCGCCTCTTCGTATAGGAATTCGGTGCGTTCCACCAACTCGTCCCAGGTCGCGGACGGCTGGACGTTGACCTCGATCACGCCCGGATCCGGGGTAATGCGAAAGTTGCTCAGACGCGGATCGCTCGGCGGCTCATAGCCTTCCAGCAATACCGGGCAATGCAGCTCCTCCGCGGTGGCTTCGATGGCGGCGACCAGTTCCAGGTAGTCCTCGACCCGCTCCAGTGGCGGCATGAACAGGTACAACCGACCTTCGCGCGCTTCGGCGCAGAACGCGGTGCGGGTGAGCCAGTCGGCGGACTGGTCGATCTCGGGCACACGTTCGTCGGCGGTTTTCGGTTGAGCATGACTCTGTAGCTGGTCGGTGTCCGGTAGCGCCGGGAAATCCTGATTCGGGTCCGTGGGGTGAATGAACGGGTACTCCGCGGCTTTCACCCAAGGCTGCGAACCGAGCGGCAAGCGATAACCCAGTGGTGAATCCCCCGGCACCAGCCGGCAGTGCTCTTCGCGCAGGTACCAGCGACCGCTCTGCCATTGATCGCCCTTGGCGGTGCGCGCCAGCGGCAGGACCTGACCGATGACCTTGTCCAGGCCTTGGCTGAAGACTTTGCGCAGGCGCGCACGCTCCAGCGGCTCTTCCAGGCGTGAGTCTTCGGCGCTGACGTTCTGCGGCAATGCGCCTTCGCGCCAGAGGTAATAGAAATTGTCTTCGTAGGCCGGGAACACGAAGCGTGTCGGAATTTTCAAGCGCTCGGCGACACTCGCCAGAAAACGCCCGGCCAGTTCGCCATCGGCGCCGTAGTCTTCCTGCTCGTCGGCGATCAGCGCGCTGTTGTGCCAGATCGGCACGCCATCGCGGCGCCAGTAGCAGTTCAGCGACCAGCGCGGCAGTTGCTCGCCGGGGTACCACTTACCCTGACCGAAATGTACCAGGCCCTTGGGCGCGTAATGCTTGCGCATGCGCTGGAACAGTTCGGCTGACAGCCGACGCTTGGCTGGACCGAGCGCGGCGGTGTTCCACTCGGCGCCGTCCGGGTCATCGATGGAAACGAACGTCGGCTCGCCGCCCATGGTCAGGCGCACGTCACCTTCAAGCAAATCAGCATCAATCTGCCGGCCCAAGGCCTGAATCGCCAGCCATTGGTCTTCAGTGTAGGGTTTGGTAACCCTTGGCGCTTCCCAAATCCGCTCGACTGACATTTCGTGGGTGAATTCGCACTCGCACGGTTCCACCAGGCCACTGATCGGCGCCGCAGAGGACGGATCGGGACTGCACGCCAACGGAATGTGTCCTTCACCGGCAAACAGCCCTGAGGTCGCGTCCAGGCCGATCCAGCCGGCGCCGGGTAAATACACTTCGCACCAGGCGTGCAGGTCAGTGAAATCCACGTCGGTGCCCGAGGGGCCGTCGAGGCTTTTGACATCGGCAGTCAGCTGGATCAGGTAACCGGAGACGAATCGTGCCGCCAGGCCAAGGTTGCGCAGCAATTGCACCAGCAACCACGCCGAGTCACGGCAGGAACCCGAGGCCTGTTCAAGGGTGTATTCCGGGGTCTGTACCCCCGGTTCCATACGAATCAGATAACCGATGTCTTCGCTCAGGCGCTGGTTGATCGCGACGAGGAAATCCACGCTGGGCAGCGGCGTGCGGTCGATGCCGTCCAGATAGGCCTTGAATGTCGGCGTCAGCGGCAAGGTTTCCAGGTACGGCGCCAGCTCTTTGCGCTCGTCCGCTGCATAGGCGAAAGGGATCTTCTCGGCGTAGGGCTCGAGGAAGAAGTCGAAGGGATTGAAGACCGCCATCTCGGCCAGCAGGTCGACCTCGATCCTCAGTTCATCGGTTTTCTCCGGGAACACCAACCGCGCCAGGTAATTGCCCTGAGGGTCTTGTTGCCAGTTGATGAAATGCTGCTCGGGCGAGACTTTCAGCGCATAGGACAGTATCCGCGTGCGGCTGTGGGCAGCCGGGCGCAGGCGAACGATCTGCGGACCGAGCTCGACGGCGCGGTCGTAGCGGTAATGCGTGACGTGATGCAATGCGACATGAATCGACACGGCGTGCCTCCTGCGAGCCTTAAACTTATAGGAAAGCGCGCAAGACTTATGCCAGCCAGCGGCGTTGGCGCTTTCTCCAAGTGGTTGAGGCAGTACAGCACCAAAATCGGGCGATGCGGGAAATTGCTTTGTGGGGATTGCACAGAAATGTTGCGGAGGGGATGTTGGCGCTTGATCGTTCCCACGCTCTGCGTGGGAATGCAGCCCGTGACGCTCCGCGTCACTGGACGCGGAGCGTCCCTTGAGGCATTCCCACGCGGAGCGTGGGAACGATCACGCCAACCCGGAGGTTGGCGTTCTGTTCAGCTCAAGCGACGTTTAGCGCGGCACGACCGGCTTGCGCGCTGGCTTCGGCCCCTTGCCTTTAGCCGCGTCCTTGCGCTCCTTGGCTGCCTGCTGGTTGCGGGCGAATGCCGCCGCCTTGGCCTGTTCACGCTTGTCCCACGGGTTACCGCCATCGCTGGCACGCGGTGGCAGGCCGGTGTGCTGGGTCAGGATCTTGGTGGTCGTTTCCTTGGCCACTTTGTGGCTGCCGGCCGGCGTCGAGTTCTTGCGACGGGCGCTCTGGTAGCTGTCGGTCGCCGGCTGATGCAACGGGATCAACTGGTTCTTGCCCGGCCCGATCAGATCGGCGCGGCCCATGCGGGTCAGCGCTTCACGTAGCATCGGCCAGCCTTTCGGGTCGTGATAACGCAAGAACGCTTTGTGCAGGCGACGCTGCTCTTCGCTCTTGACGATGGTCACGCCGTCGCTCTTGTAAGTGACCTTGCGCAGCGGGTTCTTGCCCGAGTGGTACATCGCGGTAGCGGTGGCCATCGGCGACGGGTAGAACGCCTGCACCTGGTCGGCACGGAAACCGTTGCCCTTGAGCCACAGGGCCAGATTCATCATGTCTTCGTCGGTGGTGCCCGGGTGAGCGGCGATGAAGTACGGAATCAGGTACTGCTCTTTCCCGGCTTCCTTGGTGTACTTCTCGAACATGCGCTTGAACTTGTCATAGCTGCCGATGCCCGGTTTCATCATCTGGTTGAGCGGACCTTCCTCGGTGTGTTCCGGGGCGATCTTCAGGTAACCACCGACGTGGTGGGTCACCAGCTCCTTGACGTACTCCGGCGACTCGACCGCAAGGTCGTAGCGCAGGCCGGAGGCGATCAGGATCTTCTTCACACCCGGCAAGGCCCGGGCGCTGCGATAGAGCTGGATCAGCGACGAGTGATCGGTGTTGAGGTTCGGGCAAATGCCTGGGAACACGCATGAAGGCTTGCGGCACGCGGATTCGATTTCCGGGGTCTTGCAGGCGATGCGGTACATGTTCGCGGTCGGGCCGCCGAGGTCGGAAATGACGCCGGTGAAACCCGGAACCTTGTCGCGGATCTCTTCGATTTCGCGAATGATCGACTCTTCGGAACGGTTCTGGATGATCCGGCCTTCGTGCTCGGTGATCGAGCAGAAGGTGCAGCCGCCGAAGCAGCCACGCATGATGTTCACCGAGAAACGGATCATCTCGTAGGCCGGGATCTTTTCCTTGCCGTACGCCGGGTGCGGAACGCGCGCGTAAGGCATGCCGAACACGTAGTCCATTTCTTCGGTGGTCATCGGAATCGGCGGCGGGTTGAACCAGACGTCTACCTCGCCGTGCTTTTGCACCAGAGCGCGGGCGTTGCCCGGATTGGTTTCCAGGTGCAGCACGCGGTTGGCGTGAGCGTAAAGCACCGCATCGCCACGGACTTTTTCAACCGACGGCAGACGAATGACGGTCTTGTCGCGAGTCATTTTCGGGCTGGCCAGGATCTGTACGACCTTAGCCTCGCCAGGGTCTTCAACCGGCCCCTTTTCCTGCTCGATGGCGCAGGCGGCGGTGTCCTGGGTGTTGACGTACGGGTTGATGATCTTGTCGATCTTGCCCGGACGGTCGATGCGCGTGGAATCGACTTCGTACCAGCCTTGCGGCGTATCACGGCGGATGAACGCGGTGCCGCGCACATCGGTGATGTCTTCGATCTTGTGGCCGTAGGACAGGCGCTGGGCGACTTCGACGATCGCACGCTCGGCGTTGCCGTAGAGCAGGATGTCGGCGCAGGCGTCGATCAGGATCGAGTTACGCACCCGATCCTGCCAGTAATCGTAGTGGGCGATGCGGCGCAGGGAGGCTTCGATGCCGCCGAGCACAATCGGCACGTGCTTGTAGGCTTCCTTGCAGCGCTGGCTGTAAACCAGGCTCGCGCGGTCCGGACGTTTGCCCGCCAGGCCACCGGGGGTGTAGGCGTCGTCGGAACGGATTTTCTTGTCGGCGGTGTAGCGGTTGATCATCGAGTCCATGTTGCCGGCCGCGACACCGAAAAACAGGTTCGGCTCGCCGAGCTTCATGAAGTCGTCTTTGGACTGCCAGTTCGGCTGCGCGATGATCCCGACGCGGAAGCCCTGGGCCTCCAGCAGCCGGCCGATGATCGCCATGCCGAACGACGGATGGTCGACGTAGGCATCACCGGTGACGATGATGATGTCGCAGGAATCCCAGCCGAGCTGATCCATCTCCTCCCTGCTCATGGGCAGGAATGGCGCTGGCCCGAAACATTCGGCCCAGTACTTGGGATAGTCAAATAACGGCTTGGCTGCTTGCATGTCGATAACCGGTGTTGGCTTTCATTGAATTTCGCGGGCGCGGAATATAGCACAAATTTTGACCAATTCCGACGGCTATGGTCGGAAATCGGTGGAGCTGTTTTCGCAAAAGTCCTGGGGCCACAGAAGCCCTCGCCACAGTTACTCGTCGTCGTCGAAGTTGTAGCTACCCGGCGCCAGGTTTTCAAATCGGGTGTATTTACCGATGAAGGCCAGGCGGATAAAGCCGATCGGGCCGTTCCGCTGCTTGCCGATGATGATTTCGGCAATGCCCTTGTGTTCGGTTTCCGGGTGATACACCTCGTCCCGGTAAACGAACATGATCACGTCGGCGTCCTGCTCGATCGCTCCCGATTCCCGCAAGTCGGAGTTCACCGGGCGCTTGTTCGGGCGCTGTTCCAGGGAACGGTTGAGCTGGGACAGTGCCACCACCGGGCAGTTGAATTCCTTGGCCAGGGCTTTCAGGGACCGGGAGATCTCGGAAATCTCGTTGGTCCGGTTGTCACCACTGGACCCCGGGATCTGCATCAGTTGCAGGTAGTCGATCATGATCAGACCGATCTCACCGTGTTCACGCACCAGACGACGGGTCCGGGCGCGCATTTCCGAAGGGCTGATACCCGCCGTGTCGTCGATGAACAACTTGCGATCGTTGAGCAGGTTGACCGCCGACGTCAGGCGCGGCCAGTCGTCGTCTTCCAGGCGACCGGCCCGGACCTTGGTCTGGTCGATACGACCGAGAGACGACAGCATACGCATGATCAGCGATTCACCTGGCATCTCGAGGGAGTAAACCAGGACAGCCTTCTCGCTGCGCAGCACGGCGTTTTCCACCAGGTTCATCGCAAAGGTGGTTTTACCCATGGACGGACGGCCGGCAACGATGATCAGGTCAGCCGGTTGCAGGCCACTGGTCTTCTCGTCGAGGTCGGTGTAACCGGTGGACAGGCCGGTGATCGAGTTGTCGGTGTTGAACAAGGTGTCGATGCGGTCGATGGCCTTGGTCAGCAGGTCGTTAACGCTGACCGGGCCGCCGGTTTTCGGACGAGCCTCGGCAATCTGGAAGATCTGCCGTTCGGCCTCGTCGAGAATCTCGGCGGCGGTGCGGCCTTCAGGGTTGAAAGCGCTGTCGGCGATTTCGGTGCTGATGCCGATCAACTGGCGCAGGGTTGCCCGCTCGCGAACGATCTGGGCATAAGCCTTGATGTTGGCGACGGACGGCGTGTTTTTTGCCAGTTCGCCAAGGTAACCGAGACCGCCGACCTGGGACGTCTGACCTTCCTTGTCCAATTGCTCGGCCAGGGTCACGACGTCGATTGGCTGGTTCTGGTCCGCCAGTTTGGCGATGGCCCGGAAGATCAGGCGGTGGTCATGCCGATAGAAATCGCCGTCGGAGACTTGATCGAGCACGCGCTCCCAGGCGTTGTTGTCCAGCATCAGCCCACCGAGCACGGCCTGTTCGGCCTCGATGGAATGCGGCGGCACCTTCAGGGCAGCGGTTTGCAGATCGTATTGCTCGGGAGCGGAGATATCGTTCATGGCCACTTGGTTTATTCAGGAGAAGCAGGGGTTGTGAAAATCAGGAACTGCAGAAAGACAAAGGGCACGACCTGTAAACAGGATCGTGCCCGATGTTACCGGCAAGCACCCGAGGGTGCCAGCCGACAAGTACTGCTTAAGCTGCTACCACGACAACGCGTACGGTGGCTTCAACTTCGGCGTGCAGGTGCACGGCTACGTCGAATTCGCCTACGTTGCGGATAGTGCCGTTCGGCAGACGAACTTCGCTTTTTGCAACTTCAACGCCAGAGGCGGTCAGTGCATCAGCGATGTCGTGGGTGCCGATCGAACCGAACAGCTTGCCTTCGTCACCGGCGGTGGCAGTGATAGTCACTTCCAGCTCAGCCAGTTGGGCGGCGCGGCTTTCAGCCGATGCTTTACGGTCTGCTGCGGCTTTTTCCAGCTCAGCGCGACGCTCTTCGAACGCAGCCAGGTTGGCTGGGGTCGCAGCGGTAGCTTTGCCGTATGGCAGCAGGTAGTTACGACCGTAACCAGCCTTAACGTTCACTTTGTCACCCAGGTTGCCCAGGTTGGTGACTTTTTCCAGAAGGATCAGTTGCATGTGAAAATCCTCTTAACTTTTAACCTTCACCGTTCGCGCTATCGGCATCTTTCGGTGCCGAACGACCGCGAAAATCAATCAGGCTGTCGACGATGGCCAGAACCACCAGCAACGGATAGATCAGCTGCATGAACAGCAACAGCGTGACGTACAACCCCACCAGCCAGAACTTGGCCAGTCGCTTTTGCGCCACCAGCCCGTGAATCAGGGCCAGCCCGGCGAACACCAGCGGTACGCTGCACAACGGCGTCAACATGGCCATCTGCGGGCCAAGATTTGGCCCCAGAAGCATTAACGCCAGCAGCAACATCGCCGGTCCCAGCGGGATTCGGATGGCGCGAAACTCGCGACCAAAACCACCCGGGTTGTACAACAACGCCTGCCAGTAGCGCCCGACAATCAGGCTCAGCACACTGACGATTTGCAACAACGCCGCAATCAGGCCGGTCAGGACCGGTGCAATCAGGGACGCAAAGCGCGCTTGCTCGTCTACCGACAATTGCTGGTAGACCTCACCGAGTAGCGACGGCATGACTTTTATCAAAGCCTGCGCCAGCATCTCGATCTGGGGCGCAAAAGCCGCCCCCAGCACCACTGAAAACACCAATCCCATCGCTATGCTGACCAGCAGCACGCGGTTCCAGGACTCGCTTGCGCGCAAAACCAACGCAAGGCTCGAAGACCCCAGCAGCACCAGAAGTGCCCGTGGGTCGTCGAAGAAAAGCCACCAGATCAACGCCGGCAGCAGTCCCAGAGCAAGTACGCCAACGGCGTCCTTCAATCCGCGCCGCAGGAGCACAAGGCATCCGGCGGCAGCACCCAACCAATACAACAACGGCAATGTTGCGCATCCGGCCACTACCAGAGTGGCCTGCATACGGCCGCGCATGATGAACTCAGCTAAGGCGCGCATGCATTCAATCCTTTGCTACGTGTCGACTGCCCGGTCTCAGCGGCCGTGGCTGTCGGTGTAGGCCAGCAGGGCCAGGAAGCGGGCGCGCTTGATAGCGGTGGCCAGCTGACGCTGATAACGTGCTTTGGTACCGGTGATGCGGCTTGGAACGATTTTGCCGGTCTCGGATACGTAAGCTTTCAGAGTGTTGAGATCTTTGTAATCGATCTCTTTCACGTCTTCAGCGGTGAAGCGGCAGAATTTACGACGACGGAAGAAACGTGCCATGTAATAGGCTCCTCAAAAGGTCCGTGGATTACTCGTCAGCGTTATCGCTGTTGTCGCTGTCATCACTGTCAACGCCTTCAGCGTCGGAGTGCTCAGGACGGTCGCGACGCTCACGGCGCTCACTGCGGTTTTCTTCAGCCTTGAGCATCTCGGATTGGCCGGTAACGGCTTCTTCGCGACGGATGACCAGGTTACGGATCACTGCATCGTTGTAGCGGAAGTTGTCTTCCAGCTCGGCCAGGGCCTTGCCAGTGCACTCAACGTTCAGCATCACGTAGTGAGCCTTGTGAACATTGTTGATTGCGTAGGCCAGTTGACGACGGCCCCAATCTTCCAGACGGTGGATTTTGCCGCCGTCTTCTTCGATCAGCTTGGTGTAACGCTCAACCATGCCGCCGACTTGCTCGCTTTGATCCGGGTGGACCAAAAAGATGATTTCGTAATGACGCATGAATGCTCCTTACGGGTTGTAGCCTGCCGCTCAAAAGCGGTCAGACAAGGAGTGAATGACACTTATGGACTTGCTTGCGATAGACACATGCGTGCCTGCCGTCACAGCAAGGGGCGCAATTGTAGAGAAGGGTCGAGGGAGGTGCAAGGCAATTGGTGATTATTTGAACAATCACTTCGACTGGAAAGCCGAACACTTGCAGGAGCCGCCTGCGGCGACTCCTGCAGAGGAGTCTCAGGACTTTTTGGCGGTCCCGGCGGCTTTGACGCCACGCTGGCGCAGCGCTTCGAACAGGCAGACGCCGGTGGCGACGGACACGTTGAGGCTGCTGACGCTGCCAGCCATCGGCAGGCGCACCAAATAGTCGCAAAGGTCGCGAGTCAGGCGGCGCATGCCGCTACCTTCGGCACCCATGATCAGGATGGTCGGGCCCGTCAGGTCCTGCTGATACAGATCCTGTTCAGCCTCGCCCGCCGTACCGACGACCCACAAGCCGCGCTGCTTGAGTTTTTCCAGGGTGCGCGCCAGGTTGGTCACGGCGACCAACGGAATCACTTCCGCCGCGCCACAAGCAACTTTTCGAACCGTCGGGGTCAGCGTGGCTGATTTGTCCTTCGGCACGATCACCGCCAGCGCGCCGGCCGCATCGGCCGAACGCAGGCAAGCGCCGAGGTTGTGCGGATCGGTCACGCCGTCGAGCACCAGCAGCAAAGGCGCGCCTTCGGTGCGATCGAGCAGCTCGTCGAGCATCGCCTCGCCCCAGACCTGGCTCGGGCTGACGTCCGCCACCACGCCCTGGTGCACGCCTTCAACCCAGGCGTCCAGCTCGCGACGCTCAGCCTGACCGACGGCCACGCGATTTTCGGCAGCGAGTTCGATCAGCGTCTGAACGCGCGGATCGCTGCGGCCTTCAGCCAGCCAGATCTGCTTGACGCGTTTTGGGTGGTGACGCAGCAACGCTTCTACCGCGTGCACGCCGTAGATCTTTTCCAACTGACTCATGACTTGGCCTTAGGTTTACGCGCCCCGCCGCTTCTGGCGGCTGGAGCGGAACCCGCTTTTGGCGGGCCTTTACGGTGTTTGCTCGGTTTGGCTGGCTTGCCGCCGGAGGCCTTGTCAGGCGCCGACCGCCCGGTCTTTCCCCCAGACGCCGCTTTACCGCCGCTTTTCGCTTCAGACAGCAACGCCTGTTTCATTTCACGACTTTTGCGCAACTCGGCATTTTTTGCCGCCGCATCGCTCGGACGATAGGCCTCGACGGCCTTTTCCTTGGCCGGACGACGCCCGGCTTTGGCCAGTACCGGCTCGGCAGCTGTTTTGATAGCAGGCGCTGCGGTTTCAGTGCCGCGCTTTTTGCGACCGATCGGTGCGCTGATGGTTTTTTCGGCCATCTCGAAGTCGATCTTGCGCTCGTCGAGGTCGACGCGCATGACGCGCACTTCAACGGTGTCGCCCAGGCGGAAGCTACGACCGGTACGCTCACCGGCGAGGCGATGGTGCACAGGATCGAAGTGGTAGTAGTCACCCGGCAGCGCGGTGACGTGCACCAGGCCTTCGACGTAAATATCGGTCAGTTCGACGAACAGGCCGAAACCGGTCACGGCGGTGATCACCCCCGGGAACGATTCGCCCACACGGTCTTTCATGAACTCGCACTTGAGCCAGTTCACTACGTCGCGGGTGGCTTCGTCGGCACGGCGCTCGCTCATCGAGCACTGCTCGCCGAGCTGCTCCAGGGTCGCTTCGTCGTACGGATAGATCCGCGCTTTCGGAATGGTCATCGCACCGGCACGGCGAACGTGCGGGGTGTCCATTTTCGAATGGATGACGCTGCGAATCGCCCGGTGCGTGAGCAAGTCCGGGTAGCGGCGAATAGGCGAAGTGAAGTGGGTGTAGGCTTCGTAATTCAGGCCGAAGTGGCCCTGGTTATCGGCGCTGTACACCGCTTGGCTCAATGAGCGCAGCATGACGGTCTGGATCAGGTGGAAATCCGGACGATCCTTGATGCTCGCGAGCAAAGCCTGGTAATCCTTCGGCGACGGGCCATCCTTGCCTTTGTGCAGGGACAGGCCGAGCTCGCCGAGGAAGGCACGCAGTTTTTCCAGACGCTCCGGCGGCGGGCCGTCGTGGACGCGATACAGCGCAGGAATTTCGTGCTTCTTCAGGAATTCGGCGGTGGCCACGTTGGCCGCCAGCATGCATTCCTCAATCAGCTTGTGAGCATCGTTGCGAACGGTCGGACGGATTTCGGCAATCTTGCGCTCGGAACCGAAGATGATCCGGGTTTCCTGGGTTTCGAAATCGATCGCGCCGCGCACGTGACGAGCCGCCAGCAGAACCTTGTACAGCGCATACAGCTGCTTGAGGTGCGGCAGGACGTCAGTGTATTCACCACGAAGCTGACGCGCTTCGGTGGCTTTCGGCGTTTCCAGCATGGCGCTGACCTTGTTGTAGGTCAGGCGGGCATGGGAGTGAATCACCGCTTCGTAGAAGCAGTAGTCGGTCATTTCGCCGGATTTGGAGATGGTCATCTCGCAAACCATGGCCAGGCGATCGACGTGCGGGTTCAGCGAGCATAGGCCGTTGGACAGCTGCTCAGGCAGCATCGGTACCACGCGCTCGGGGAAGTACACCGAGTTGCCGCGAACCTGGGATTCGTTATCCAGCGCCGAACCGATTTTCACGTAGCTGGAAACGTCAGCGATCGCCACGTACAACTTCCAGCCACCGGAGAACAGGCGCAGCTTGCCCGGTTTGGCTTCGCAGTAGACCGCGTCATCGAAGTCGCGCGCATCTTCGCCGTCGATGGTCACGAACGGCAGATGACGCAGGTCGATGCGCTTCTCTTTGTCTTTCTCTTCGACTTCAGGCTTGAGCTTGGCGGCTTCTTTCAAGACCGCTTCAGGCCAGACGTGCGGAATATCGTAGGTGCGCAGGGCAACATCGATTTCCATGCCCGGGGCCATGTAGTTGCCCACGACCTCGACCACGTCGCCTTGCGGCTGGAAGCGTGGCGTCGGCCAGTGAGTGATCTTCACTTCAACGAACTGACCGATCTGCGCGTTGGCGTTGCGACCTGGCGTCACCAGCACTTCTTGCTGGATCTTCGGATTGTCTGCGACGACGAAACCGATACCGCCCTCCTCGAAGTAACGACCGACGATGCTCTCGTGAGCACGGGACACCACTTCGACAATCATGCCTTCGCGGCGACCGCGACGGTCGAGGCCGGAAACACGGGCCAGGGCACGGTCGCCATCGAACACCAGGCGCATTTGCGCCGGGCTCATGAACAGGTCGTCACTGCCGTCGTCCGGGACCAGGAAGCCGAAACCGTCACGGTGACCGCTGATGCGGCCCAGGATCAGGTCGAGCTTGTCCACCGGCGCATAAGTGCCGCGACGGGTGTAGATGAGTTGAGCGTCGCGCTCCATGGCGCGCAGGCGGCGGCGCAGGGCTTCGATCTGGTCTTCTGTGGTCAGACCAAACTCTTCGACCAGCTGCTCGCGGTTAGCAGGCGAACCTCGATCAGCAAGGTGCTGAAGGATCAGTTCGCGGCTAGGAATAGGGTTTTCATATTTTTCCGCTTCACGAGCGGCCTCGGGATCGAGGGACTGCCAATCGGCCATTAGAGAGTTTTCACCTTGTCTATATGCGGGTTAGTTTGGCATAGGCGTAATGAAACGGGAAATTTCAGGCTATGACAGCCCATCTAAAGCCCTTTATCGACACCGCGAAGCTGATTTGAATGCCGCCGGTAAAATTTTCCAGGTTTTTTTGATGGCAGGGGTTTACAGTTAAAAAGACGCTCCGTATAGTGCGCGCCATCGACGACGCACTAGCGCTGCCGATACTGCCCAGATGGTGAAATTGGTAGACACGCCAGCTTCAGGTGCTGGTGACCGCAAGGTCGTGGAAGTTCGAGTCTTCTTCTGGGCACCAATTTCGAGCTTGAGATTAGATCAATTTCAAGGCTCACACAAAAACCCGCGAAAGCGGGTTTTTGCATTCCAGGCTTCTGAATTATTAAAATTAAATCAGGGGTTTACAGATCAAAATGCTCTCCGTATAGTGCGCCACATCAACAGCGGCAACGCTGAAGATCATGCCCAGATGGTGAAATTGGTAGACACGCCAGCTTCAGGTGCTGGTGACCGCAAGGTCGTGGAAGTTCGAGTCTTCTTCTGGGCACCAATTCAAATTCAAGGTCACGATCTTGAATTTCACAAGAACCCGCGAAAGCGGGTTTTTGCGTTTCTGGTGTTTGAAAATCTCATAAACACTGCAGGACGGCCTTTGTAGGAGCTGCCAAAGGCTGCGATCTTTTGATCTTCAGCAATTTCAGCTCCGCCAGCAATCAAGATCAAAAGATCGCAGCCTGCGGCAGCTCCTCCAGGATCAAGTGTTGCGTCCGAGACCGCGCCAGCAAACCCTCACCCGCCCGGCAAGGCGCACTTGAGAAACAATATCGTTTATCATTGTTTCAAGTTTTTGCAATGCGACAGTGAGGAACCCTGCGAATGATGCTTCGAAATACCCTGCGCCGCGGCCTGACCATCACCCTCCTCGGCCTGACACTCGCCACGCCCCTCACCCAAGCCGCCGATCCGGTTTCCCTGACACTCTATAACGGTCAACACAAGGAAGTCGGCGACGCCGTCGCCAAAGCCTTCGAAGCCAAGACCGGGATTCACGTCAATGTGCGCAAGGGCAGCAGCAACCAACTCGCCAGCCAGATCGTCGAAGAAGGCGATCGCTCCCCCGCCGATGTGATCTACACCGAAGAATCGCCACCGCTGAACAAGCTCGGCGAACAAGGCCTGCTGGCGAAAGCCGATGCCGCCACACTTGAAGTCCTGCCCAAGGACTACGTCGCCGGCAATGGCACCTGGATCGGCATCACCGCGCGGGTCCGGGTCGTCGCCTTCAACCCTAAACTGATCGACGAAAAAGACCTGCCCAAGTCCGTCATGGAATTCTCCGATCCAAAATGGCAAGGCAAGGTCGGCTTCGTGCCCAGCAGCGGCGCCTTCCAGGAACAGGCGGTGGCGATTATCAAGGTCCACGGGATGGACGCCGCCGAAGAATGGCTGACCGGCCTGCGTGCGTTCGGCAAAACCTACAGCAACAACATGGTTGCACTGAAAGCCGTGGAAAATGGCGAAGTCGCCACCGTGCTGGTGAACAACTACTACTGGTTCGCCTTACAGCGTGAAAAAGGCCAACTCGACTCGAAGCTGCATTACTTCACCGGTGGCGACGTCGGCGGACTGATCACCGTTTCCAGCGCTGGCGTACTGAAATCCAGCAAACATCCAAAAGAAGCCCAGCAATTGCTCGCCTACATGGCCAGCGAAGAAGGTCAGCGTGTGATCACCCAGACCACCGCTGAATACCCGCTGCACAAGGGCATGGAATCGGATCGCGGTCTCAAGCCGTTCAGCGAACTGCAAGCGCCGAACGTCACGCCAGCCGATCTCGGCAACGCCGAAGAAGCCCTGGACCTGGAACGTGACGTTGGCTTGAACTGATGAGCGCCTCGTTATCCACCCCCGCTTCGCGCGGGGGCTACATGCCAAGGCGCAAGCGGCCGTCGATCTGGCTGCTGCTACCGGTTCTGCTGCTGGTGGTACTCAGCCTGTTGCCACTGGCCTATGTCGGCCTCAAAACCTGGCAAGCCGGCTGGGCCGAGGCGCTGCATCTGTTGTGGCGGCCCTACGTGTTTGGCCTGCTGCGCAATACCCTGGCGCTGATGCTGGGTGTCACATTGGCCTGCGGTGTGATTGGCCTGTCACTTGCCTGGCTGCTGGAGCGCAGCAATCTGCCGGGACGGCGGTTATGGGGCGTGATTCTGTGCCTGCCGTTCGCGGTGCCGGCATTTGTCAGCAGTTTCACCTGGGTGTCCCTGAGTGCTCACTTCGAAGGGCTGGGCGGGGCGATTCTGGTGATGACGCTGTCCAAGTACCCGCTGATCTTTCTGCCGGTCGCGGCAACGCTGCGCAATCTCGACCCCTCTCTTGAAGAGTCTGCCCGCACCCTGGGGCAGAATCGTTGGGGTGTATTCTTCAAAATCACCCTGCCCCTGCTCTGGCCGTCACTGCTGGCCGGTTCACTGTTGATTGCGCTGCACATGCTGGTGGAGTTCGGCGCGCTGTCGATCATCGGCCTGCAAACCTTTACCACGGCGATCTATCAGCAGTTCGAACTGGAATTCAGCAACGCCAATGCAGCGATGCTTTCTGCGGTGTTGCTGGCGCTGTGCCTGGTGCTGCTATGGCTTGAGTTACGCGTGCGCGGCAAAGGCCGACATGTACGCACCGGCCAAGGCGCTGCTCGGCATGCGGAGCAGGTTCGCCTCGGGCCGTGGGCGGCTGTGGGACAACTTTACTGCTTGCTGCTGGCGATCATCGGCAGCGGCATTCCACTGGGGATGCTGGCGTACTGGCTGATGGTGGGTTCGTCGGCA
Organism: Pseudomonas sp. P1_A1; assembly: GCF_056406935.1. Taxonomy (NCBI): domain Bacteria; kingdom Pseudomonadati; phylum Pseudomonadota; class Gammaproteobacteria; order Pseudomonadales; family Pseudomonadaceae; genus Pseudomonas; species Pseudomonas sp. P1_A1. The sequence goes on from NZ_JBFTZE010000005.1 coordinate 180,105, forward strand.
GCGTTCCCGGTGGCCGCGATCAGCGAGGCATTGCTGTCGTCGCTGGCGCTATCGCTCGGTGGTGCAGCGCTGTGCCTGGTGCTGGCGGTGCCGGTGGGCTTGCTGGTGGTGCGCCATAAAGGCCGACTGGCAATCTGGGCCGAGCGCTTGCCGTATCTGCTGCATGCACTTCCGGGATTGGTGATTGCGCTGACCCTGGTGTATTTCGCCCTGCATTATGTGCCAGTGCTGTACCAGACCTCGGCGCTGCTGCTGATTGCCTATGCGCTGTTGTTTCTGCCACTGGCGCAGGCGCCGATTCGCACCGCGCTGAACAAGGCCGCACCGCAACTGGAAGAGGCCGCACGCACGCTGGGGGCGTCGTCTTTCAGCGCATTTTGTCGAGTGACCCTGCCCATCATCTTTCCCGCCTTGGGCGCTGCGTTTGCGCTGGTGTTTCTGGATGCGATGAAGGAACTGACGGCGACGCTGCTGCTCAGCCCAACCGGGCTCAATACGCTGGCGACAGAAGTTTGGGCGCATACCGCGAATGTGGAGTTTGCGGCGGCGGCGCCTTATGCGGCGTTGTTGATATTAGTGTCGGGATTGCCGGTCTATCTGCTGACGACGAGGATGTATTTGAGCCGTTGATAAAACAAAAGATCGCAGCCTTCGGCAGCTCCTACAGTGGAAACGCATTTCCCTGTGTAGGAGCTGCCGAAGGCTGCGATCTTTTGATCTGCGGGGTTTACTACGCCCTGAACTGCCCCAGGCTCGCCTTCAACTGCGCCGCCAACCCATCCAGCACCTTGCCGCTGGCCGTGGTCTCCACCACCGCCTGAGCTGCTTTTTCAGCTTGAGCATGGATGGTCTCAACCCGCCCACGCACAGCCTGCGCACCTTGCGCCTGATGCGCCGCGGCCTGGGTCGCCAGGCCGATCGCTGCATGCACCTGCTCGACCGACGCCTGCACCGACTGCTGCAACCGCGCACTGTCGCGCAACACCAGCAACCCTTCACTGGCCTGACGCCCAGCCTGTCCGATTGCCGCAACAGCCTCACGCGCGCCCTGCTGCAGCGCGACGATGTGTGCCTGAATATCGCCAGTGGAGCTCTGCGTCTTGCTCGCCAACGCCCGTACCTCGTCCGCCACCACGGCAAACCCGCGACCGGTTTCGCCGGCACGCGCCGCTTCAATCGCCGCATTGAGCGCCAGCAAGTTGGTTTGTTCGGCGATCCCGTGAATCACCGTCAGCACCACTTCAATCTGCTCACTCTGCTGCGCCAGCCGCTCGATGACTTTCGCACCGGTGTCGACTTGTCCGGCCAATGCCTCGATGAGACTGCCGACTTTCGCCGAAGTCCGGGTGTTCTCATCCGTGGCCTGACGAATGCCCACCACCTGCTGCAAAGCGGCCTGCATGGCGTGGCTTTCAGACTGGGCCTCGTCAGCCATTTGCGACAACGCGCGCAGGCTTTCGGCCACTTCATCGCGCTGCATGCCAGCCGCTGCATCGGCACCGGCATTGCGCAGGGTCATGGCGCCGATTTCCACGCCGGTACGCTGGGCCACATCGCCCGCCTCACGCACGATCGGCTGCAATTTATCCACAAAGCGATTGACCGCCGAAGCCATGTCGCCGATCTCGTCCTGACTGTTGATCTGCACGCGCTTGGTCAGGTCGCCCTCACCCGCTGCCAGGTCATCCATCGCGACAATGAGCATCTTCAAGCGATTGACCACTCGACGCCCCAGCACCAGTGCCAATAACAGCAGCACACCGAAACCCACCACCGCCAGGCCCATGCCGATGCGCCAACGCAAAGCCCCCGCGGCTTCCTGCACGGCGCCCGTGGTGTTGGCTTTCATTTCAGAAGCAGTAGACTGCGCCGATTGCAGACGCCCGCGCATCGCCGTTGCGCTGTCGGCCGCCGCACCTTTGAGGCTGTCACCCACCAATTGATCGCTGCTGGCGATCAGCGCCGAGAAGCGCTTGTCCAGCGCCGCCAAATCGGTTTCCACGGAGGCAGTTGAGACCCCCATCAAAACCTTGCCGATTTCCACGCCATTGGGACTGATCGAGGCTTCGAGGTAGTAGACCGACGGATCGCTCTTCGCTGCATCCAGCACCTTGTCCAGCGCCCGCTCGCCCTGGCCTTTCTCCAGAAGCATCTTGTTGATCGCGTTCTCTCGGTTGAGGTAACGCGTCAGGTGCTGGCCCGTGGCGTCGTCATAGACCACGAACAACACGTTGGGATTGCGCTGGGCGCGGCGAGCGAATTCGGACAGGGTGGGAATGTCGCTGTCCCACATGGCGCGGGGTGCGACCGAGGCCAGCAGTTGCGCCATGTCGTTGGCCGAGTCCTTCAGGTCCTTCTCCAGCGTCGTACGCAGTTGAGCCTGCTCGTCTTTCAAACGTGAAGATAGCCCAGCGGTCAGGCGCTGACGGGTACTGCTGGACAGGTTATCCAGGCTCGACGTGACTTCACGCCCCGCCTGCTCCAGCTCACCGGAGAGCTTTTGGCTATCGGAGCCCAGGCGCACGCCCAGATCGGTTTCCAGCGCAGTCACCGTGCTCCGGGTCAGAGCGACAGCCACCAGCACCTGCACCAAAAGGGCGATACCAAGGGTAACGAACACGGGCCGCAACAAACGGCTTTGTAACAGTGAGAGAACGGCCGACACAGGAAATCCCTCTACTCTAACGCCATTAAATTGATGGCATTCTGAAGGCGATATTCACAGCAAAGGTCATGCCGTCCAACAGGCATAAACGACAAAGGCCCCGATTAAGGGGCCTTTGTTTTTTGCATCAACGACTTATCAAGCAAACGGATGACGCAGAACGATGGTTTCGTTGCGGTCCGGGCCCGTCGAAATAATGTCGATCGGCGCGCCGACCAACTCTTCGATGCGCTTGATGTAGTTGCGCGCAGCCTGAGGCAGCTCTTCCAGGGTCTTGGCACCCAGGGTCGACTCGCTCCAGCCCGGCATCTGCTCGTACACCGGCTCCAGGCCGATGTAGCTGTCGGCGTCGGTCGGTGCGTCGATCACTGCACCATCCTCGTTCTTGTAGCCTACGCAGATGTTGATGGTTTCCAGGCCGTCCAGCACGTCCAGCTTGGTCAGGCACAGGCCCGAGATGCTGTTCACATCGATGGCGCGACGCAGGATCACGGCATCGAACCAGCCGCAACGACGGGCACGGCCGGTGGTGGCGCCGAACTCGTGGCCACGCTTGGCCAGGAACGCACCAACGTCGTCGAACAGCTCAGTCGGGAACGGACCGGAACCGACGCGCGTGGTGTAAGCCTTGGTGATGCCGAGGATGTAGTCCAGGAACATCGGACCAACACCCGAACCGGTGGCGATGCCGCCAGCGGTGGTGTTGGAGCTGGTGACGTACGGGTAGGTGCCGTGGTCGATGTCCAGCAGGGAGCCCTGGGCGCCTTCGAACATGATGTCCTTGCCGGCACGACGCAGGTTGTGCAGCTCTGCGGTGACGTCGAGCATCATCGGCTTGAGCAGCTCGGCGTATTCCATGCACTCGTCGAGTGTCTTCTGGAAGTCGATCGCTGGCTCTTTGTAGTAATTGACCAGTACGAAGTTGTGGTAGTCCAGCAACTCGCCCAGCTTGGCGGCGAAACGCTCACGGTGGAACAGATCACCGATGCGCAGACCGCGACGGGCAACCTTGTCTTCGTAAGCCGGGCCGATGCCGCGACCGGTGGTGCCGATCTTCAGCTCGCCACGGGCCTTTTCACGGGCCTGGTCCAGCGCTACGTGGTAGGACAGGATCAGCGGGCAGGACGGGCTGATACGCAGGCGCTCGCGCACCGGTACGCCTTTCTCTTCCAGCTTGTTGATTTCCCGCAGCAGGGCGTCGGGTGCAACTACCACGCCGTTACCGATCAGGCACTGCACGCCTTCGCGCAGCACGCCAGACGGGATCAGGTGCAAGACGGTTTTTTCGCCGTCGATCACCAGAGTGTGACCAGCGTTGTGGCCACCTTGGTAGCGCACTACGGCGGCAGCATGTTCGGTCAGCAGATCAACGATCTTGCCTTTGCCCTCATCACCCCATTGGGTGCCCAGGACTACGACATTCTTACCCATAACACTTGTCCTCATTCGCGCAAACTTGGTGCCGGCGGCGGCCGGCAGGAAAACTCAAGAAGCCAGTGGCGATACTTGCCAAAGCCCGTTCTGCTGAATCAATTGCCGGTCGCAGTCCGCTTCACGGGCGGCGGCCAAAGGTTGCCCAGGCAATGCCTGAACGACACGCTGACCCTCACTGCGCAACTGGCAAACCTGCTGCCAGAGTGCTGCATCCGTACTGTCAGGCATCCAGATACCGCCAGACGGTAGCTCGATCTCAGCACGCCCCAGGGTCACCAGGGTTTTCAAATCGGTGGAGAAGCCTGTCGCCGGACGGGCGCGACCGAAGTCGGCACCGATATCGTCGTAACGACCGCCCTGAGCGATGGACTGGCCAACACCCGGCACGAACACGGCGAACACCACACCGGTGTGGTAGTGGTAGCCGCGTAATTCGCCCAGGTCGAAGTACAGCGGTAACTCCGGGAAACGCGTGGACAGACGCTCGGCAATCGCCAGCAAATCGTCCAGGGCCGCCAGAACAGGCGCCGGCGCATTGGCCAGACGCTCGCGGGCAGCGCTCAACACTTCACGACCGCCACACAGGTCGACCAACGCTCGCAGCATGCCCGACAGATCGGCAGGCAGGCCTTCGGTCAAGGTAATGACCTCGTCGATGGCTTTACGTTGCAATGCATCGAACAACTGTTGCTCGACTTCGCCGGACAAACCGGCGGCGCGGGCCAGGCCGCGGTAGATGCCGACATGCCCGAGATCCATGTGCACATCCGGCACATCGGCCAGTTGCAGCATGGCCAGCATCAGGCTGATGACTTCCACGTCGCTGCTCGGGCTGGCATCGCCGTACAACTCGGCGCCCAGTTGAATCGGGCTGCGCGAGGACGACAACGCACGTGGCTGAGCATGCAGCACGCTACCGGCATAGCACAGACGGCTCGGGCCTTCGCGACGCAGGGTGTGCGCATCGATGCGCGCCACTTGCGGCGTGATGTCGGCACGGAAACCCATCTGCCGGCCCGACTGCGGGTCGATGACCTTGAAGGTGCGCAGATCGAGGTCCTGGCCTGCGCCGGTCAGCAGGGATTCCAGGTACTCGATATGGGGAGTCACGACAAACTCGTAACCCCAGCTCTGGAACAGATCCAACACCTGGCGACGCGCAACTTCGATGCGCGCAGCCTCCGGTGGCAGTACTTCTTCGATGCCATCTGGCAGCAGCCAGCGGTCTACCGTTGCCATTACGCCATTCCCCTATGATCCGGGCAGCAAGCCTTTGGGCGAGCCTTGAGTGAAGCAGAAAATGATCGGCTCATGTGCATAAACCCCGCGCATGAACAACGTGGCGAAAAGCCTGGAACCGGCTTCGCCAACCACTTTCCTCGAAAAACCTGTCGAGTCATTCAACTCGGGCGCCTGCATAAGAACAGCAATCAAACGTGCAGACGCAAAAAAGCCGGGAATTTCCCGGCTGCCGCATCATACACACGTTTTCCCAAAGGATCACCCCGCCCGAGGCTTTAGCCGCCAGGCGGGGGATGATTCAGGTCAACGTCGTATCAAGGCTTGGCTTTTTCCAGGTAACGGAAGAAGTCACTGCTCGGGTCCAGGACCATGACGTCGGATTTGTTCGCGAAGCTTTCACGGTAGGCACGCAGGCTACGGTAGAACGCGTAGAACTCCTGATCCTGGCCGTAGGCCTTGGAGTAGATCGCAGCAGCCTGGGCATCACCGTCACCGCGAACCTCTTCGGATTCACGATAGGCTTCAGCCAGCAGCACGCGGCGTTGACGGTCGGCGTCGGCACGGATGCCTTCGGCCAGCTCGTTACCCTTGGCGCGGTGCTCGCGAGCTTCACGCTCACGCTCGGTGCTCATACGCTCGAACACGCTGCGGTTCACTTCCTTCGGCAGGTCGATGGCTTTGACCCGGACATCGACAACTTCAATGCCCAGCTCTTTTTCTGCCATCTTGTTCAGCGAAGCGGTGATGTCCGCCATCAGCGCATCACGCTCACCGGACACCACTTCGTGCAGGGTGCGTTTACCGAACTGGTCACGCAGGCCCGACTCCAGACGACGGGAAAGACGCTCGTCGGCAATCTGCTTGAGGCCGGAAGTCGCGGTGTAGAAGCGCTCGGCATCTTTCACGCGCCACTTGGCGTAGGCATCGACCATCACGGCTTTCTTTTCCAGCGTCAGGAAGCGCTGTGTCGGTGCATCCAGCGTCATCAGGCGCGCATCGAATATGCGCACCTTGTTGACGTAAGGCACTTTCACATGCAGGCCCGGCTGAACATCGGCCTGGACCACGCGACCGAACTGCAGCAACACCGCACGCTCGGTCTGAGCCACGATGTAGAAGCAGTTCCAGGCAACGATCGCCACGACGACGCCGACAATAAGGGCGATCAGCGATTTATTGCTCATCAGCGACTCTCCCTGGTACGTGCCTGCTGTTGCTGCATATCAGCTGCCGCACGCACATTCACTTCATTGCTGCTGGCTGCTGCGCCGGTCACCGGAGTGCTGGTGCGGCGACCATCCTCGACCATCTTGTCCAGCGGCAGATACAGCAGATTGCTCTGGCCATTCTTGTTGCCGGTCACGAGAACCTTGCTGGTGTTGCTGAAGATTTCCTGCATGGTGTCCAGGTACAGACGCTGACGGGTAACTTCAGGCGCCTTGCGGTACTCGGCCACCAGCTTGGTGAAGCGGTCAGCCTCACCCTTGGCGCGGGAGACGGTCTCGTCGCGGTAACCATTGGCATCCTCGAGGATGCGCTGGGCCTGACCACGGGCTTCCGGCACGACGCCGTTGGCGTAGGTTTCAGCCTGGTTACGCGAACGCTGCTCGTCTTCACGGGCGCGGATCACGTCATCGAAGGCCTCCTGGACTTCACGCGGTGCAGCAGCGCTCTGTACGTTGACCTGAGTGACGGTGATACCGGTGCGATAGGTATCGAGGAAACGTTGCAGACGCTCCTTGATTTCGCTGGCCATCAATTCACGACCTTCGGTCAGCACCTGGTCCATGGCGGTAGAACCCACCACATGGCGCAAAGCACTGTCGGTCGCATGCTGCAGGCTGGTTTCCGGCTGATCGACGTTCAGCACGAAGTCCTGCAGGTTGCTGATCTTGTACTGCACAGTCAGCGGCACTTCGACGATGTTTTCGTCTTCAGTCAGCATTTGACCCTGCTTGGTGTAGGCACGCTCACGCGTGACGTTTTCCAGGTACTTGCGATCGATCGGCGGGAAATAGATGTTCAGGCCCGGGCCGACGGTTTCATAGTATTTGCCGAAGCGCAGCACCACGGCCTGCTCCTGCTCGTCGACCACGTAGACAGCGCTATACAGCCACACGGCTGCCAGCACGGTCAGACCGATGCCGAGCAGGCCACCAAAGCCGCCACTCTTGCCCGGACCACCACCCTCGTCACCGCGTTTCTTGCCACCACCGAACAACCCGTTCAGGCTTTCCTGCAGCTTTCGGAAGGCCTCGTCGAGATCCGGTGGTCCCTTGCGGTCGCCGTTATTGCGGCGCTTGCCACCCCAAGGATCCTGATTATTCGAGTTGCCACCCGGCTCATTCCAAGCCATAGCGCTCTCCATCTGATAAAGCAAAGACGCACCCACGGCGCGCCGACCAATGCTACAGAATGCCTGTCACCGCGGCACAACCGCTTTCTCAGGCTTTTATTGCAAAGTGTGTTGCTCGATGAATTCCATCGGTTGCAGACCTTCGCGGCTCACGAGTCGATTCAATTCGATCCGCGGCAAGCGAACGGCCAGCAGGCTGATGCCTTCTTCGTCGTGTTCTTCTTTTTGCACCGCACCGAGCTCGAAAAACTGCGCACGCAGTCGAGCAAAACGTTGCGGCAAGCGCAAGGTGCCAACAAACAAATCGCTGCCCAACAGTTCCGCCACTGCCTGCTTGAGCAAGTCCAGGCCGGTACCGTCCTTTGCCGACAACCAGACCCGCTGCGGCTTGCCATCGGCATCGCGCTGGATCTGCGGCTCAACCCCCTCGAGCAAATCGAGTTTGTTGTATACCTCAAGGATCGGCAAGTCTTGTGCCCCGATCTCCCCGAGCACCACCATGACCTGTTCGATCTGGGCCATACGATCGGGCTCGTGCGCATCGATCACGTGCAGCAGCAGGTCGGAGTTGCTCGACTCTTCGAGCGTAGCTCGAAATGCCTCGACCAGTTTGTGCGGCAGGTGACGAATGAAGCCCACGGTGTCGGCCAATACGATCGGCCCGAGGTCCTCGAGCTCGAGTCGGCGCAAGGTCGGGTCGAGGGTCGCGAATAGCTGGTTGGCGGCAAAGACGTCGGAATCGGTGACCGAGTTGAACAGCGTCGATTTGCCGGCGTTGGTATAACCCACCAGTGAAACCGTCGGAATGTCAGCACGTTTGCGCCCACGACGAGACTGCTCGCGCTGGCTGCGGACCTTTTCCAGGCGCCCCTTGATCTGACGCAGACGAATCCGCAACAGGCGCCGGTCGGTTTCCAGCTGGGTTTCACCCGGCCCGCGCAGACCGATACCGCCCTTCTGCCGCTCAAGGTGAGTCCAGCCGCGAACCAGACGCGTACTCATGTACTCAAGCTGGGCCAGTTCGACCTGGAGCTTGCCTTCATGGGTGCGGGCGCGTTGGGCGAAGATATCGAGAATCAGACCCGTGCGATCGATCACGCGACACTCGAAAATACGTTCGAGGTTACGTTCCTGACTGGGCGTGAGGATGTGATTGAAAATCACCAGATCGACCTGTTCGGCTTTGACCAGGTCGCGTAACTCTTCGACCTTGCCGCTGCTGATCAGGGTTTTGGCGGTTGGCCGATGACGCGGCACGTTAAAAAACGCGACGGTCTCGGCACCAGCCGAAATTGCCAACTCCTGAAACTCCTGCGGATCTTCGCGCGCCTCAGGGTCCTGACCATCCAAGTGAACGAGAATTGCCCGCTCACCACCACCGTGGCGCTCAAAGAACAAAGGAGACTCCTATCAGGCGTTACCTGGCTCAGCGTCACCTGCTTCGGATTCGGTTGCGCTAGGCAGACGAATTGGACGAACTGGCACCACTGTAGAGATAGCGTGTTTGTAAACCATCTGGCTGACGGTGTTTTTCAGCAGGATAACGAACTGGTCGAAAGACTCGATCGTGCCTTGCAGTTTGATCCCGTTGACCAGGTAGATGGAAACCCCCACTTTCTCTTTACGTAAAGTATTCAAGTAAGGGTCTTGTAGCGAATGCCCTTTTGACATGTGCCGCACTCCTTTAAGGATTCAATATAAAAAATAGGTAAACAGATGGCTTGGGGCCGTCACACCCCCAAGGATAGACGGCAATTGCAAGGACTCAGCTCAATATGGAGATGGTCCCGAGGTATTTCAAGGCGCGCGGCAGATTGTCGCAATCGAGGCTGTCCAACCAGTGTAAATCAGCCCAACTGCGCAGCCAGGTGAACTGGCGCTTCGCCAATTGGCGCGTGGCAATGATTCCACGCTCCTGCATCTCGGCTTGCGTCAGCTTGCCATCCAGGTAATCCCAGACTTGTCGATAGCCTACAGCACGTATAGACGGCAACCCGGAATGCAAGTCACCTCTATCTCGCAGGGCTACGACCTCGTCGACGAATCCCTGTTCCAACATATTTGTGAATCTTTGTTTAATGCGCTCGTGCAGTACTTGGCGATTTGCCGGAGCGATGGCCAAGTTCGCGACAGTATAGGGCAATTGTTGCAGTCCCGAAGCGGCTGCTTCAGTACTTTGCGCAGATTGTCGCAAGCGTAGCTCAGTCATGCTCTGACCGCTGACGCGATAAACTTCCAGTGCACGACTGAGGCGCTGCGGATCGTTCGGGTGAATTCTCGCCGCGGATTGCGGATCAATCACCGCCAATTGATCGTGCAGGGCTTGCCAGCCAAGGCGTGCAGCCTCTTCTTCGATTTGCGCACGAACGTCCGCATCGGCCGCCGGCATGTCGGCCAGACCTTCGAGCAAAGCCTTGTAATAGAGCATTGTGCCGCCCACCAGCAGCGGAATATTGCCCCGCGCGGTGATCTCGCCCATGGCTTGCAACGCATCGCGACGGAAATCCGCGGCGGAATAACTCTCGGCCGGGTCGAGAATGTCGATCAGACGATGCGGGAATTCGGCCAGGATCTCTTTGGAGGGCTTGGCGGTGCCGATGTCCATGCCGCGATAAACCAGCGCCGAATCGACACTGATCAGCTCGCAGGGCAGGACCTTGGTGAGTTCGATGGCCAGGTCGGTCTTGCCGGCGGCCGTCGGCCCCATCAGGAAAATCGCGGGAGGGAACTGGCTCATCAACGACCGCGCAAGAACAGTTTGTCCAGATCGTCCAGGCCCAGTTGGGTCCAGGTCGGTCGGCCATGGTTGCATTGACCGCTGCGCTCGGTGTTTTCCATGTCCCGCAGCAGACCGTTCATTTCCGGCAAGGCCAGGCGCCGATTCGCGCGAATCGCACCGTGGCAGGCCATGGTGCCGAGCAGTTCGTTCAGGTGCGCCTGAATCCGGTCGCTGGTGCCGTATTCCATCAAATCCGCCAGCACATCGCTAACCAGTCGGTTGGCCTCGGCCTGTTTCAGCAACGCGGGGATTTGCCGGATGGCCAGGGTTTCCGGGCCAAGGCGCTGCAATTCAAAACCAAGACGCTGGAACCAGGCGACGTTTTCTTCTGCGCAATCGGCTTCGCGCTGGCTGACCGCCAGGGACTCCGGCACCAGCAACGGCTGACCGCTCAGGCCTTCGCTGGCCATGGCGACTTTCAGGCGTTCGTACATGATCCGCTCATGGGCGGCATGCATGTCTACCAGCACCAGGCCCTGGGCGTTTTCCGAAAGAATGTAGATGCCCTTGAGCTGCGCCAGTGCATAACCCAGCGGCGGAATGTCGTCCTGCCCGGCCGGCAGCGCGACTGCGTTGGCTTCGGGTAACGGCGCGAAGAACTCGCGATAGGCCGCCTGAGCTTCGGCGACGGGCACGCCGGACTGAGGCCGCGGCGTGTATTGATACTGATAACCGGCACCGGCGCCAGAGCCCGCCGAAGTATTGAAGGACGGCTGAGCCTGAGGCTGCTCCAGCAGCGCATTGGCCGCCAGACGCATCTCGCCCTGCGGGCCGAACTCGCCGGCTTCGATACCGGTTGGCCGGACCATAGCTGTCGCGACAGGCGCGGCCAACTGGTCTTCCGGCCGCACATCACCCAAGGCACGATGCAAAGTGCCGTAAAGGAAGTCGTGAACCATGCGCCCGTCACGGAAACGAACTTCGTGTTTGGTCGGGTGCACGTTGACGTCGACGCCCGCCGGATCGACTTCGAAAAACAGCACGAATGTCGGGTGCCGACCGTTGAACAGCACGTCGCGATACGCCTGGCGCACCGCGTGTGCTACCAGTTTGTCGCGCACGGCACGGCCATTCACAAAGAAATACTGCAAATCCGCCTGGCTGCGGTTGAAGGTCGGCAACCCGACCCAACCCCACAAATGCAGGCCATTGCGTTCGATTTCGATCGGCAGCGCCTGCTCCAGAAAGCCCGCCCCACAGATCGCCGCCACACGCCGGGCGCGGGCCGCGTCATCATGGGCTTCGTGCAGACTGAGGATGGTTTTGCCGTTGTGACGCAGATGGAACGCCACATCGAACCGCGCCAGCGCCAGACGCTTGATCACTTCTTGCAGGTGATCGAATTCGGTTTTTTCGGTCTTGAGAAACTTGCGGCGCGCCGGGGTATTGAAGAACAAATCGCGCACTTCCACCGAAGTGCCCACCGGATGGGCCGCTGGTTGCACGCGAGCCGCCATGTCCCGGCCTTCGGTTTCCACCTGCCAGGCTTGATCGGCGTCGCGAGTGCGGGAAGTCAGGGTCAGACGCGCCACGGAACTGATGGAGGCCAGCGCCTCACCACGAAACCCCAGGCTCATGACCTGTTCGAGGTCTTCCAGGTTGCGAATCTTGCTGGTGGCGTGACGGGCCAGGGCCAAAGGCAGGTCATCGGCGGAAATGCCGCTGCCATCGTCGCGTACCCGCAGCAGCTTGACACCGCCCTGCTCCACATCGACATCGATGCGTTTGGCGCCGGAGTCGAGGCTGTTTTCCAGCAACTCCTTGATCACCGAGGCCGGGCGCTCAACCACTTCACCAGCGGCAATCTGGTTCGCCAGCCGTGGGCTGAGTAGCTCGATACGCGCCGTGTTGGTCAGCACCTGGTTCATTCTTTGGCCGCCAGTTCAGTGCCTGGAATGGTCAACGTCTGACCAATCTTCAGTTCGTCACTTTGCAAGTTGTTGGCACTGCGCAAGGTGGCCGCAGACACCTGATAACGCACAGCGATCATCGCCAGGGTTTCGCCGGGGCTCACGCGATGGTCACGCGGGCCTTGGGCGATCTTGCCGGAATCGCGCAGCCAGGCAATGTAAGTGCCCGGCGGCGGGTTCTGCTGGAAGAATTGCCGCACGCCGCTGCTGATGGAGCGCGCCAGCGCCTGCTGGTGACTCGATGCCGCGAGTTTCGAGGCTTCGTTGGCGTTGGAGATGAACCCGGTTTCCACCAGGATCGACGGGATGTCCGGCGACTTCAACACCATGAACCCGGCTTGCTCGACACGTTGTTTGTGCAGCGGCGTGACGCGACCGATGTTGCTCAAGACTTTCTGGCCAACGTTCAGACTGGAAGTCAGGGAAGCGGTCATCGACAGGTCGAGCAGCACGCCGGCGAGCATCCGGTCCTTGTCGTCGAGGCTGACGTTGCCGGCACCGCCGATCAAGTCGGAACGGTTTTCGCTGTCGGCCAGCCAACGGGCGGTCTCCGACGTAGCGCCGCGGTCAGACAGGGCAAACACCGACGCACCGAACGCAGCGGCTGAAGGCGCGGCGTCGGCGTGGATCGAGACGAACAGGTCGGCGCCCTTCTTGCGGGCGATTTCGGTACGACCGCGCAACGGAATGAAGTAGTCGCCAGTACGGGTCAGTTCGGCGCGGAAACCTTTCATGCCATTGACCTGACGCTGCAGTTCACGGGCGATGGCCAACACCACGTCTTTTTCACGCTGACCGCGAGAGCCCGAGGCGCCCGGGTCTTCGCCGCCGTGACCGGCATCGATCACCACGATAATGTCGCGCTTGCCAGCCGGTGCAGGTGGCAGCTTGATCGAAGGCTCGGACGGCGTGACGGGTACGGCGGGTACCGTGGCCACAGACGGTGTTGGCGCAGGCGATGGCGCGGCGTCGGCCGCGTTGTCGAACAGGTCGACTACCAGGCGATTGCCGTACTGGGCGTTCGGCGCCAAGGTGAAGCTTTTCGGCGTGACGGCTTTTTTCAGGTCGATGACCACCCGCAAATCGGTCGGCGTACGCTGAGCCGAACGCATTGCCGTGATCGGCGTGTTGGCCGTGGAGACGTTCAGTGGCGAGCCGAGCGTCGCGCCATTGATGTCGATTACCAGCCGATCCGGTGCGGTCAGGGTAAAGACGCTGTGCTGGACAGGCCCCGTCAGGTCGAACACCAGTCGAGTGTTATCCGGCGCCCGCCAAAGGCGAACACTGTTGACCTTCGTCTCGGCCACAGCGTCGACGGTCACCGCCAAAAACAACACCCCTACGGCAGCAACCAACGCGCGAAAGCGCATACCTAACCCCATCATTTATTTGGATTCCAATGCCAAAACGGCACACCACGACTCGCCACGCGAGCCCTGGGGCAAAATTCTCAGCGAACGCCCGCTGTCTTGCGGGCTAATGGTAATGGTCAGGTCGGGCTTTGGCAAAAAGCCTGCACCCTTCTGGGGCCATTCAATAAGACATAATGCGTCGTCATCGAAATAGTCGCGGATGCCGAGGTACTCCAGCTCCTCGGGGTCGACCAATCGATATAAGTCGAAATGGAAGGCGCGGACGGCGCCGATCTCGTAAGGCTCGACCAGGGTAAAGGTCGGACTTTTTACCGCGCCGATATGCCCCAGGCCACGGATGATGCCCCGGGACAGTGTGGTTTTCCCCGCGCCCAGATCCCCTTCAAGAAAGATCAGACCGTGCCCTCCGGTGGTTTTGGCGATACGTGCGCCAAAATCGCTCATGGCCTGCTCATCAGCCAGGTACAGGGTTACTTCAGACACGGTGCTTGCTCCTCCAACAACTGACGAATGGCTGGAATCAGATCACTGGCCGCCAGCCCGCGGCCGAATTTACCTTGTTGCTCGCCGGCGTTGGCGTGCAGCCAGACCGCCAGGCATGCCGCGTCATACGCGTCCAGGCCCTGAGCGAGCAAGGCACCCACCAGACCGGCCAGCACATCGCCCAAACCTGCGCTGGCCATGGCCGGATGACCCTGATGACACAACGCCAGGCGCCCATCGGGGCTAGCGATCAAACTGCCAGCGCCCTTGAGCACCACCACCGCTGTATATTTTTTGCTCAACGCATGGGCGGCAGCCGGGCGGTCAGCCTGTACGGCGGCTGTCGATATCCCCAGCAATCGTGCCGCTTCGCCCGGATGCGGCGTGATGACACTACCTGCGGGCAAGCTCACGCCACCTTCGGCCAACAGGTTCAACGCATCGGCATCCCAGACTTGTGGCTGCGACGCATTGGCCGCGGCCGACAACAGACTGCGTCCCCAGGCGGCCTGCCCCAGCCCCGGGCCGACGACCAGCACCGTGGCCTTCTCCAGCAGGCCCATCAATTGATTGGCCGACGACGTGCCGAGCACCATGGCTTCCGGCAAACGCGCCAGGGCGGCCGGAACATGCTCGCTGCGGGTGGCCACGGACACCATGCCGGCACCGCTGCGCAGGGCACTTTGTGCACTAAGCAGGATGGCGCCGCCAAAACCGCGATCACCGCCAACGAGCAATACGTGACCGAATTTGCCTTTGTGGGCAGTTGGAGCGCGGCCGGTCAGACGCGGCACATTACCGGCCGTCAGGCGACGCGCACTGATCTCGGCCCCAATAAATGTCTCGGGGGCGACGTGCAGATCGTTGAATACCAAATCGCCCACCACGTCCGCCGCGTCACCGGTGAACAGCCCCACCTTCAACCCGATGAACGTCACCGTCAGGTCTGCTCGAACCGCAATGCCGAGCTGGCGCCCCGTATCGGCGCACAGCCCCGAGGGGATATCCACCGCCGCAACCGGTAACCCACTGGCGTTGATCGCGGCGATGACGCTGGCGTACGGCTCGCGCACTTCCCCGGTCAGGCCGGTGCCGAGCAAGGCGTCCAGCACAATGCCGCGTAACTCGGAGTGCGGGCTCCAGCTTTGAATGGCGACACCTTCGGCCACCGCCTCGGCATGGGCCGACGCGGCATCGCCTTGCAAACGCCCTGGGTCGCCAGCCGCCAATACCCGCACATGCCAGCCGGCGCGTCGGGCCAGCACCGCCACCAGATAACCGTCGCCCGCGTTATTGCCGTGACCGGCCACCACGCTCAATTCGTGTGCCGTCGGCCAATGGCGGACCAGCGCACGCCAGGTCGCCCGTGCCGCACGCTGCATCAATTCGAAGCCCGGTGTACCGGCCGCGATCACACTCGCATCGAGCCCTCGGACTTGCGCGGCGCTATACAGCGCGTCGGGTAATTCATCTTTAGTGTGCGGCATGCGTCTTCAGGCTCCGATGTCTGGCAGAATTATACGCATCTCAGCTCCGGTTTCTCTCGCCTCATGCCCGCTATTACCACAGACCTGCCCGCTCTCGCACAATCCATCAAGGACTGGGGCCGCGAGCTGGGCTTTCAGCAAGTCGGCATCAGCGGCCTCGACCTGGCCGAGCATGAGCAGCACCTGGAGCGCTGGCTCGCCGCTGGCTACCACGGCGAAATGGATTACATGGGCGCCCATGGCAGCAAACGCTCGCACCCGGAAGAACTGGTGCCGGGCACCCTGCGCGTGGTTTCCCTGCGCATGGACTACCTGCCGGGCGACACGCACATGGCACAACGGCTGGCCCAACCGGAAAAAGCCTACGTCTCGCGTTATGCCTTGGGCCGCGATTACCACAAATTAATTCGTAAACGCGTGCAACAACTGGCGGAAAAAATCCAGGCAGTGGTTGGCCCGTTCGGCTACCGCGCCTTCGTCGACAGCGCCCCGGTGCTGGAAAAGGCCATCGCCGAACAGGCTGGCCTGGGCTGGATCGGCAAAAACACGCTGGTCTTGAATCGCAAGGCCGGCAGTTACTTCTTCCTCAGCGAACTGTTCGTCGACCTGCCGCTGCCGGTGGACCCGCCCCACGCCACCGAGCACTGCGGTCGCTGCACAGCCTGCCTGGACATTTGCCCGACCAACGCCTTCGTCGGCCCGTATGTGCTGGACGCCCGTCGCTGCATCTCATACCTGACCATCGAACTGAAAAGCGCGATTCCTGAAGATTTGCGACCGCTGATCGGCAATCGGGTGTTCGGTTGCGATGACTGCCAGATCGTCTGCCCATGGAACCGCTTCGCCCGGCCTTCCGGGGAAAGTGATTTCAAACCCCGGCACAACCTGGACAACGCCGAACTGGCCGAACTGTTCATGTGGGACGAAGAAAAATTCCTCAGCAGTACCGAAGGTTCACCGTTGCGTCGGGCCGGTTACGAGCGTTGGTTGCGCAACCTGGCGGTCGGCCTGGGCAATGCGCCGTCGAGCATTCCGGTGCTGGAAGCGCTGAAGGCACGGCGGGACTATCCGTCGGAACTGGTGCGCGAACATGTCGAATGGGCGCTGAAACAACATGAGTTACGCGCTGGCAACAATGGATCACGCCCTTAACAAATGGGGTAACTCGACGATGAATCACCCCATTTGAAGTCGATTTACCCCATTAAAAGTAAACCGTACAGACGACCTGCAACCTTAGATCAAGCCTCGTCGTTATAAACGAACTTGGGCATTTCCCAGTGGAAACGGATCGCCAGCAAGCGCAGCAGGAAGCCGCCGAATAGTGTGATCAGGATCGCCTGTTCACCCGGCAATTGCAGATAGACACAGAATAAATAGCACCACGCCGCGGCAAACGAGACGCTGGCGTAGAGTTCGCGGCGGAAGATCAGCGGGATGTCGTTGCAGAAGATGTCCCGCAGAATGCCACCGAATACCCCGGTGATCACGCCGCTGACCGAGGCCACCAGCATGCCGTGGCCCATTTCCAGGGCGATCATGCAGCCGATCAGGGTGAACGCCACCAGGCCCACCGCGTCGAGCACCAGAAACAGCGAGCGCAGATGGCGCATCCAGCGCGCCGCGAAGACGGTGAACATCGCTGCGATCGACGTCAGCACCAGGTATTCCGGGTGCTTGACCCACGTCAGTGGGTAATGCCCAAGCAACACATCACGCACCGAACCGCCGCCCAGCGCCGTGACGCATGCAATCAGCACTACGCCAAACCAGTCCATGCCGCGACGCCCCGCAGACAGGGCGCCAGTCATGGCTTCGGCGGTAATGGCGATCAGGTAGAGCATCAGCAACATGGTGGCGGTCCTTACAAGAAGGCGCGCAGTCTACTCAGATCGTCAGGGCACCAAAAGGGGGCATTTACTCTGATAGACCGAGTCGCCTTCTTCGCGGGCACCACCCAATCAGAACTTGATGAAATTCTTGCGGTAGTGCTGCAGCTCGGCGATCGATTCGCGGATGTCGTCCAGGGCCAGGTGGGTGCTGCCCTTTTTGAAGCTGTCGCGCACGTCCGGTGCCCAACGCGCGGCCAACTCCTTGAGGGTCGACACGTCGAGGTTGCGGTAGTGGAAATAGCTTTCCAGCGATTTCATGTGGGTATAAAGGAAGCGACGGTCCTGGCAGATGCTGTTGCCACAGATCGGCGACTTGCCCTTCGGCACCCATTTCTCCAGGAAGGCGATGGTCTGGGCTTCCGCTTCGGCCATGCTGATGCGGCTGTCGCGAACCCGTTGGGTCAGCCCGGAGCCGCCGTGTTGACGGGTATTCCACTCGTCCATGCCGGCGAGGATCTCGTCGCTGTGATGGATGGCGATCACCGGACCTTCAGCCAAGGTGTTCAAATTACTGTCGGTGACGATGGTGGCCATCTCGATGATGACGTCGGTATCAGGGTTCAGCCCGGTCATTTCCAGGTCGATCCAGATCAGGTTCTGCGGGTTCTGCATATGTCGGCTCCTCGGCGTAGGTTCGCAGTTTAGCCTAGGGAGGCGGCCGGGCGTGCTAAACTCGCGGCCGTTTTACCTAATCGCTGCATTCTCGATACGGAACACCCATGGCCAAACGCCAACTCAATCGTCGTCAAAACTGGCGCATCGAAAAGATTCAGGGCGAGCGCGCTGCCCGCGCCGCCAAACGCGAGTCCTCGGCTGTCGAGGCACTTGAGGGTGGCGACCTGGGTCCGGAACAGACGGGCCTGGTGATCGCGCACTTCGGTGTACAGGTTGAAGTCGAAGCCCTCGATGGCGAGCTGGCCGGCCAGGTATTCCGCTGCCACTTGCGCGCCAACCTGCCGGCGCTGGTGACCGGCGATCAGGTCGTATGGCGTGCCGGCAACCAGGGCATCGGCGTGATCGTGGCGCAACTGCCGCGCAAAACCGAGCTCTGCCGCCCGGACAGTCGTGGCCAGCTCAAGCCGGTGGCGGCCAACGTCGACATGATCGTCATCGTCTTCGCCCCGCTGCCCGAGCCTCATGCCAACCTGATCGACCGCTACCTGGTTGCCGCGGAACACGCGGGTATCCGCCCGTTGTTGCTGCTGAACAAATTCGACCTGATCGACGAGCAGAACGCCCCGGCGCTGAATGCCTTGCTGGCGGTTTACCGCACGCTGGGTTACCCGGTGCTGGAAGTGTCGGCGCACCACGGCAACGGCATGGAACAACTTCAAAAACTGTTGGACGGGCACATCAGTGTGTTCGTCGGCCAGTCCGGTGTCGGCAAATCATCTTTGGTCAACAGCCTGTTGCCGGAAGTCGAAACCCGCGTCGGCCCGCTGTCCGAGTTGTCGGGCCAGGGCACCCACACCACCACCACCGCACGGCTGTTCCACTTCCCCGGTGGCGGTGAGCTGATTGACTCCCCGGGTATCCGCGAGTTCGGCCTGGGTCACGTCAGCCGTGCTGACGTCGAAGCCGGCTTCATCGAGTTCAACGACCTGCTTGGCACCTGCCGCTTCCGTGACTGCAAACACGACCGCGAACCGGGCTGCGCCCTGCTCAAGGCCCTGGAAGATGGCCGCGTGCAGCAGCAACGGATGAACAGCTACCGGTCGATCATCGCCAGTTTGCCTGAAAACAGCTATTAAACAGGTGTGCCGGCGACTCTCAGCCTGAAAGGCTGCCAGTCGCCAGTTCCGCCTTACAAAATCCTGCCGAATCTAAACGTCAGACCTTTCTGAAGGGACTGCGCGCGCCTGCTTGCAGGACATTTCTCTTTAACCGCTCAAGCCTTGTGGGCGTCATTCAGATGCCTACATTCGGTTCCTCTTCGCACTTTCGCGACTCCGAGGAGCCCCCATGCAAACCTATCATTTGTTCATCAGCCATTCGTGGACCTATCCCCACGCTCACGACAATCTCGTACGCCTGCTGGGCGCAGAGCCGGACTTCAGCTTCAAGAATTTCTCGGTGCCACCGCACAACCCGATCATGGGCGCCCGCACCGACAAACAGCTAGAAGAAGCCATCGAAAACAAGATCCGCCCCTGCTCGGCAGTACTGATCATGGCAGGCATGTATTCGACCTACAGCAAGTGGATCAACAAGGAAATCGAGATCGCCAAACGCATGGGCAAGGTGATCATCGCGATCAAACCGTTCGGTGCCGAGCGGATTTCTGCCGTGGTGCGCCATGCCGCGCATGCCGAATGCGCGTGGAACACCAAGAGCATCGTCAGCGCCATCCGCCAGCAAACGGCGGTGTGATCATGCGCAAGGGACTGTTTATCGGTATCAACCACTACTCGCATATCGCGCCGCTCAATGGCTGTAACAATAATGCCATCGCCATGGCCTCGATACTGGAACGACATGCGACGGGTAAGCCCAACTTCAAAAACCTGGTGCTGACGTCCGCCGAGGAGTATCTGACTCGCCAGATGCTGGAAGAGAACATCAAGCAATTGTTCTCCGGCGACTGCAATGTGGCACTGCTGTACTTCGCCGGACATGGCCACTTCGAAAGCGGTATCGATGAAGGCATGCTAATTCCACAGGATTACCGCTGCAGCAACGATGGCATTCGCATCAGCGACATCCTTCAGTGGGCGAACGCTGCCAACAAGATCAAAAACAAAGTCATCATTCTCGATTGCTGCGAAGCTGGCGCAGCGGGCGAGATGCGCAGCCTGCGCGGTGGCGCCAGCGTCATCGGCGAAGGCATGACGATATTGACCGCCTGCAAGAAAGCCCAACCTGCCCTGGAAGAGTCCGGCCATGGCGTGTTCACCGGACTGCTGCTGCAAGCGCTTCACGGCGGCGCCGCCAACGTATTGGGCGAGATCACGCCTGGCAGCCTGTATTCGTTCGTCGATAACGCATTGGGCGCCTGGGATCAGCGTCCGGTGTTCAAAACCAACGTGTCGCAATTCATCGCCCTGCGCGAAGTCCCGCCGCTGATACTGGAAGAAATATTAAGCCGCTTGCCCGAGTGGTTTCCCGAGGCACAGTCGGTGTACGCACTTGACCCCAGCTACGAGCCCACCGAAGCCACGTACGACCCGGACCACGGCCACATCTTCAAGCAACTGCAAAAGTGCAACCGCCACAGCCTGATCGAACCGGTGGACGCCGAGCACATGTATTACGCGGCCATCAACTCCACCGGTTGCCGCCTCACGGCGCTCGGTTCCTATTACCGCGAACTCGCCCTCAAAGGACATTTCTGATGCCTGTATTCATCAGCTACCGCCATAGCGATCGGCCCCACGCCATCGCTATCAACACTCGCCTGAAGCAGGCAAACATCAAAACTTATCTGGATGTGCTGGATCCCGAATCCCAGACTACCGACGACATCACCGGGGTGATCACCCGCAACATCACAGAATGCACACACTTGCTGGCTGTCGTTTCCGAGAGAACCGCACACTCCTGGTGGGTGCCGTTCGAAATCGGGGAGGCGACCATCAGCAACCGGCGGATCTGCTCATTCAAGACCGGACCGGCGGAACTGCCGCTGTACCTCGATAAATGGCCAAAACTCAGCACCGACAAGGATCTGGACTTTTTCATTGATGCCTACCGTGAAGAAGTGGCGACCAAGCGCTCAATGACGCTGGATTCGATCAGCGAATCCCTTTACGGCACCTACAGACGCAATGCAGAGCTGTTCCACGATCAGCTCAAGAACCGCATCCGACGCGGGTTCTGACAGGTGCAAAAAAGCCGCGATGATCGCGGCTTTTGTGTATTTCAATGCTGACCAACCAATGGCCGAACGGTTACTCGCGGCGCAGGTCAATCCTTTTTGGGTCGTGGCGGGTTGTCCTGACGATAGGTGTGCTGGGGTTTGATGACCAATTGCCTGACCTGGCTGTCCAATTCTTTGCTGTGATACAGGTCCAGGCATTTGAGCAGCTCAAAGCGAACGCCTTTTCGCTCTGATTCGACCAGTGGATTGTGATAATCACGAGCCAGAAACCGATCAACCAGAGTTCTACCGGCTTGAGGTGCTTGCTCCAGATCGAAATAGGTCCAATCCATAAGCGCGCTGGCACTGCTTCCGGCGTCCTGGGCGGCTTCAGGTTCGCTCTTGTAGGCTGTAGCGATGCAGTCTGCCAGCACCATATCCTTGTAATTTTGCGCGTAGGTGCGCCCGCCTGCCTGTGGGGAGTTGGTCGGATCATCCTTGGCCCAACTGTTGGAAGGTGCGGCCGCCCAAGCCAGTGCCAAGACCGCAATCAAATACTTCATCAAGACAAACTCCAGAAGTTCGCGCGATCGGTTTGATAGTTCACACCCGGCTCATTGAAATAGCAGTGGTCATAACACATTCTGCCGTCAAACAATGTGGCATGCCCCTGAGCGTCCGACCAGCCAGAAACTTCAAACAAAATAAGTCCCTTCCGGCCCGCCAGGGTGCCGCCATTTGCGGCCGGGTATCTGACCGTCTCGGCACTTCCCCATTGCTGTTCCAGATAGGCAATCAGGCTTTTGACGCGATAAAAGTACCAGCGCTTGTCAGCGCCAGACACGGTTTCGCCAACTATTCGCGGTATGAGTGAGCCAGAGTAATTGAGGATATAACTCATGCGTACTGCGCACGTGTTGACCCACCTTAGGGCCGGATCACGGCTGTTAATGTTCATTGCAACATTGCCGCCGATGACTGTCGCAACTTTTTCAGATGGATTGAGGGCATCGTAAATCCGTTGGGACGCCGCCCACGCGCTAGAAAATGAGGGTCGAATCATGTTTCATCCTTGATTTTGGGAAGCAGAAAATCGCAGCAGTTTAATCCTTCATGCTTGAGGTGACGATGGTGACACGCGCCGCTCAACAGCACCTCATGCTTCGGCCCTTGGCGTTGCGACCAGCGTGCCGCGACCGAACGGTGTACATCTGAGTAGGCGGCTGCCATAGCCCTGAACGAAGGGGGTCATGAAGGTGTGTTGCCCGGAAGTTACAACGCACAGGCAAATGATGCTGTTGAGCAGTAACCGCTCCTCTTAATGGCCAAATAACAGGATTTATGCACGCTATCAGCGCCAGTGATACCGTGCAAAATCAATGAATTAATTGAGACTGAAGGCTTCTTGAATGGTATTGATCAAACGATCGCCATCCACCTTTTTGTAACCGTGAGGGTTTGACGCAAGCTCAGTAGGCACTTGGCGAAGAAATAACTTCAAATCGAGAGCCATTCGTTCAGGAAGCTTGGTCATTCCTTCTGTAAGACCGACAGAAAGTAAGATCACATCTCTGAAGTGCTTATTGATATCACGACTGTCCACTCGTACCGTTGGCACCGTCAGCCCATCACGCGGTGAATCAATCAATCCACCTTCCGTTCGTTGCTGCCTTATTCGAGTTCCAGATCGACAGTCGCTGCCCGCCTTTGCCGATCATTTTCGTGACGCCACGAAAATGATTAGCGGCATCCAATCCAGCGGTTTTGCCGTTGAAGCTGTGGCAAGGAGTGATTGTCCATAACGACTTCCTGATAAGAAGCCAGAAGGTGTAAACCTTATTCAGGACGATACAGCAGAGACAAAAAAGCCGCGATCATCGCGGCTTTTTTTGGCCTCAGGAAACTGCTGCCGGCGGTTTCGGTTCGACGCTCTTCAGGCCAGGCTTCTGGAACGGGTACAAGTGCTGGCGCAGGATACCGCCCGGCAAGTCCTTGCCAAAAACCCCGTAGCGCGTCGGCCACTCCTTGGGTGGCAACTTGAAGGTGCCGAACAGCATATCCACCAGCGGCGTATGGATCGCATAGTTCTTGTAGATGTAATCCTTGTGCCGGGCATGATGCCAATGGTGATAGCGCGGCAGGACCATCACATAATTCAGCCAGCCGCCGTTGATCCGCACATTGGCGTGGGCCAGCACGGCCTGTACGCCGACCAGAATCACGTAGGCGTTCAACGCCTGTGGCGCGAAGCCCAGCAGCATCAAAGGCACCAGCACGCCGGTACGGGTGAGCAGAATCTCGATGAAGTGGACACGCGAACCGGCGAGCCAATCCATGTGCGTGCTTGAGTGATGTACGGCATGCATGCGCCATAACCACGGCACGACGTGATACAGCCGATGCAGCCAGTACTGACCGAGGTCAGCCACCAGTACCGCCAGCAAGAACTGCACAACGATCGGCAGGCTTTGTACGCTGGCCTGCAAGTCTGTCGACACCGCCCAACCGGCCACATAGCTCGAAGAGGCTGTGATAAAAATCAGGATGAACTGCACCAGCATATGACTGACAAAAAAGTAGGTCAGGTCAGTGCGCCAATGCGGACGCAGAATATTTTGCTCGGGGTCCTTGGAATAGAGTTTTTCCAGGGGGATAAAGACGATGGCCGACACCAGCAGGGCCAGGACGAACCAGTCCAGCCCCAGCGAATACGGTGTCTGCCCGATCGAACTGATCTGCACATTGGTGCCGCCGAGAAACACCGCCAGACCCGAGGCGACAAGTCCGGTGATCCCCAGGCGCTTGCGCTTGTTAAGCAGGATATTCAGGGTGCCCAGGCTGAAGGACAGTACCAGCCCGAGCAATAGCGTGGTGCGGGCAAACTGTTCGTCGTACACCTTGCGCAGTTCGGCGGTGGTCAGCCATTCAGGAAAGAGAAAGCAGAATACCGCCAGCAGGCTCAATAGCCCGAGTGTGGCCGAGATGTAGCCACTGACCCGCCCTTCACCAAACTTGAAGGGCGCATTGCCATGCTGCTGAAAATAGGACTTGAGTCTTTCCATTACTGATCTTCCATGATTCCGAAAACAAACTTGCAGTGAGTCGAGTCATTGCGACGCTGCAGTGACGCAGCCAGAAACAGAAAAGCCACTCAGGTGGCTTTTCTGCAGGTTATTGCTTGGGCGGTACAGCGGGTTTGGGCGGCTCGCCCGGCTTCGGCGCCGGATTATCAAACAGATTCAAACGCTCACGAAGTTCGTGTGCCGGCAGCGGTTCTTTATCCGCCGGCAATGCGTTCGGATCGGCTGGAGGCGCATGCACTTCGCCGGGGCCGCCCTGCCCTTGCGTCGGCACTGGCGCCGGCTCGGCACCTTGTTCGCCTTCAATGGCACGCTGGGCTTTCTTGGTCAGCACCACGATGTCGATCCGGCGGTTGACCGGATTGAACGGGTTCTCCCTGTCGAACAGCGCCGACGAGGCATAACCGACGACTCGCGCGACCTGAGCGTCCGGATAACTGCCGGCGACCAATGCACGGCGAGCCGCGTTGGCGCGGTTGGCCGAGAGTTCCCAGTTGCCGAAATCGCCGGTGCCCGAGTACGGCTTGGCATCGGTGTGGCCGCTGATGCTGATCTTGTTCGGCACCGCTTTGATGGTGTCGGCCATGGCCAGCAGGATGTCTTCGAAGTACGGCTTCAGACGCGCACTGCCGGAGTCGAACATCGGGCGGTTTTCGGCGTCCATGATCTGGATGCGCAAACCGTCCTGGGTGATCTCGAAGAGGATCTGGTCCTTGAATTTCTGCAATTGCGGGTTTTCATTGACCTTGTTCTGCAACTCTTGCAGCAACAACTCCAGGCGTTCCTTCTCGACCTGCTCGGCCATGCCTTCAACCTGCTCGGCGTCGATGGTCACCTTGTCTGGCTGCGGCTGAGATTTCACCTCCGGGTTGAGAGTGTTCTCCGGTGCCAGGGTCGGTGTGCCGCCCAGGTCGATGATGTACGGCGTACCGCTTTCGGAAAACCCGACCGGGTCCTTGAAGTAACCGGCGATGGCGATCTTCTGTTCAGGCGTCGCGGTGGACAGCAGCCACAACACCAGGAAGAACGCCATCATCGCCGTCGCGAAGTCCGCGAAGGCGATTTTCCAGGCGCCCCCGTGATGCCCTCCGGCGATGCGCTTGACGCGCTTGATGATTATCGGCTGGTTATTTTCCATGACTTAACGACCGCGAACCGCTTGTTCCAGCTCAGCGAAGCTAGGACGGTGCGCCGGGTACAGAACCTTGCGACCGAACTCCACCGCCAGCGACGGCGGCATCCCGGAAGCCGAAGCTACCAGCGAAGCCTTGATGGCTTCGTAGGTGTTCAGTTCTTCCTTGGCATCGTGAGCCAGGGAGTGGGCCAGCGGGCCAAAGAAACCGTAGGCCGCGAGAATACCGAAGAAGGTACCGACCAGTGCCGCCCCCACGTGCAGACCGATGGACTTCTGGTCGCCTTCGCCCAGGGATGCCATGGTCACCACGATCCCCAATACCGCCGCGACGATACCGAAACCGGGCATGGCGTCGGCGATGCCGTTCACCGCATGGGACGGGTGCTCGAGGTCTTCCTTGAGGCTATAGAGTTCCATGTCGAACAGGCCTTCCAGCTCATGGGGAGCCATGTTGCCGGAGGACATGATGCGCAGGTAATCGCAGATGAACGCGGTCATGCGTTCGTCTTTGAGCACCGCCGGGTACTTGGCGAAGATCGGGCTCGCGGCGGCATCTTCGATGTCGCCTTCGATCGCCATCATGCCTTCGCGACGGCTCTTGTTGAGGATCTCGTAAATCAGCCCCAGCACTTCCAGGTAGAAGGTGTGGTTGAAACGCGAACTGAACATGCCCAAGGACTTCTTGAGCACGTGCATTGTCATGTGGCCGGGGTTGGCCTGCAGGAAGGCGCCAAGGGCCGCGCCACCGATAATCATCACCTCGAAAGGCTGGATGAGAGCGGCAATCTTGCCGTGGGAAAGCACGTATCCGCCGAGCACGCTCGCGAATACGACGATGATGCCGATAATTTTAGCCATAGGTAGGAGAGCACTTACTGAGTCGGGTTCAAGGTCATATTCGGAAGTTAAAAAATCTCTTCTTCTACTTATCGGCAAAACTGCGCCAGACTATAGCCAGTTAAGGCGAAAAGCTAATTTGACCCGTTCAGGGCATAGGTAAAGCAGACGATGATCGCGTCCAGACATGGCTAACGAAACGAACGTCCCAACGCCAAAACCAACCACGCTTGAAAGCTGGGTCAAGCTTCTCGATGGCGTACGCCTGCCGGTTCCGCAAGCCAGCCACGACCGGGTCTGCAAAGCGATCCGCGATAACCGCAGCTCGCTGCGCGACATCGCCGACCTGATGCAGGAAAGCCCGGCCCTGGCCTTGAGCGTGATTCGCGAAGCCAACCGTCACACCCATGGCAGCATGACCACGCCGGCTGAAAACCTTGAGGTGGCGATCAATCGCCTCGGTTTGAAACGCACCGAAGAACTGCTCGACCGCCTGCCTGCCGAACCCCAATTGCAAATCCCCGTCGCCCTGCGCCAGCTTCAACTGATCAGCCAGCACGCCACTCAACAGGCCAACGGTTTTTTTGCCAGTCGCCTGGCGCGACTGTGGCAGGACATCCACTGGGGCAGTCTGCTGTTTCTCTCGCCACTCTGGCCCATGGCGCTGACCCATCCGCAGTTGCTTGAAGAGTGGGAGTTGCGGGTCATCCATAAAGGCGAGTCGGCGCGCAAAGTCGAGAAGCAATTATTCGGTGTTCGCCTGCTGGATATCTGTCTGGCGCTGGTGGACACCTGGCACTTGCCGATCTGGGTGCAGCAAGGTTATCGGCTGCTGCGCAGCGAACAACGTGAACTGGTGAAAGTCCTGCGCATCGCACGGGACAGCGATCACCCATTGCGCCAACAGAACCGCCTCGATGATGACCCGACGTTGCGCCGCTGGCTCAATCAGCCCGCCAATACCGTGCTGCTGGCCAACGGTCTGGCGCTGGCGGCACAACAGGCCTGGGACAGTCCCCACTGCGAGCGCTGGCAGTACCTGACCAGCCTTTACCTGCAAATGCCGATGGAGGAGGTGCAACAACAATTGCACCAGCAGGCCGCCAACAGCGCTCGTCAACACGCCATGCCGGACCTCTGGCACCCGGCCGAATCGCTGATCTGGCCACCGGGTGCGCACCACGCTCATGCCGGTTTGTTGCCCGCGCCGGCGCCGACCGCCGAAGACCTGGCGAAGTGGCGCAAGCAATGCGCCGAATTGCTGGTGGAGCCGAGCCGCTTTACCAATGCCATGCACTTGACCACGTCGGCCCGGGACGCTCTGGTGGCGTGTGGCATGCGCCGGGTGATGATTCTGATGGCCGATCGCACGCATGCCAATTTGCGTGTGCACCAGACCGCCGGGCTACCCAAGGAAGTGGCCGGCCTGAACCTGGTGGTCAGCCAGAGCACCGTGCTGCAACGCCTGCTCGCGCAACAGGCCCAGGTGCGCCTGACGCCGGCCAACAACGCACAATTCTCGGCCCTGCTGCCAGCCAGCCTGCGTAACCAATTCAGTGGCGAACACCTGCTGCTGCGTTCACTGGTCAACAACGGCCGGGTGATCATGATCGTGGTAGCGGATCAGGGCGGCGGACCGTTCTCGGAAATCACCGTGCAAGCGTTCGGCAAAACCGCTCAATGCATCGAAAAGGCCCTGCACAGCTTTAGCCACCGCTAGGGCCGTGTAGCAGCTGCCGCACGCAGCCTCGCAAGCTCGACAGCTGCTACGGCGTGGCATTAACCGCCAGGGCCTGTTTACGGTTATTTCCTGCCCCAAAATAACTGATAACAGGCCCTCATGACGCTGCGCTACAATCCTCCCCTTTGTGCTCTGGAGACCTCACATGTCTGACTTCTCTGGCTTGGCGCTGGTGATCGAACCGAGCGACCTGCTCCCGCGTCTCGACTCCCGCGAACTGATTCTGGTGGACCTGACCAGCAGCGCCCGCTATGCCGAAGGGCATATCCCCGGTGCACGCTTTGTCGATCCAAAACGCACTCAGCTGGGTCAGGCGCCTGCGCCTGGCCTGTTGCCGACCCACGCCGCGCTTGAAGCATTGTTCGGCGAACTGGGGCACAACCCCGATGCGGTCTATGTCGTCTATGACGATGAAGGCGGCGGTTGGGCCGGGCGTTTTATCTGGCTGCTGGATGTCATCGGCCACAGCAAGTATCACTACGTCAACGGTGGCCTGCCGGCGTGGCTGGCGGAAGGCTTGCCCATGTCGATCCAGATCCCGTCGGCAGTCGGCGGCCCGGTCGCCCTGACCCTGCACGACGAACCTGTCGCCACTCGCGAATACCTGCAAAGCCGCCTCGGCGCTGCTGACCTGGCGATCTGGGACGCACGCGGCCCGCTGGAATACTCCGGCGAGAAAGTGCTGGCGGCCAAGGGCGGGCACATCCCCGGCGCGGTCAATTTCGAATGGACCGCCGGCATGGATCAGGCACGCAACCTGCGTATCCGCACCGACATGCCGAAAATCCTGGAACAACTTGGCATTACCAAAGACAAAGAAATCATTACCCACTGCCAGACACACCATCGTTCTGGCTTCACCTATCTGGTGGCCAAGGCGCTCGGTTATCCGCGGGTCAAAGGCTACGCCGGCTCCTGGGGCGAATGGGGCAACCACCCTGACACGCCCGTAGAGATTTAAGTTTTTCAAGGACAGTTAATGAATAAGCGTTTGTTTATCCTCAGCCAATACCTGCTGCCCCATCACTTGCTCTCGCGACTGGCCGGCTGCATTGCCGAATGCCGCGTGCGCTGGTTCAAGAACGCCTTTACCGCCTGGTTCGCCAAGCGTTATCAAGTGGACATGTCCCAGGCGCTGGTCGAAGACCTGACCGCTTACGAGCACTTCAATGCGTTCTTCACCCGCGCCTTGAAAGACGGCGCTCGCCCGCTGGATCAAACCCCGGGCGCGATCCTCAGCCCGGCTGACGGTGCGGTCAGCCAGCTCGGCCCGATCGAACACGGTCGCGTTTTCCAGGCCAAGGGCCACAGCTTCAGCGTGCTGGAACTGCTGGGTGGCGACGCAGCCAACGCGGCGCCCTTCATGGGCGGCGATTTCGCCACCATTTATCTGTCGCCGAAAGACTACCACCGTGTGCACATGCCGCTGGCCGGCACCTTGCGCGAGATGGTCTACATCCCCGGCCGCATCTTCTCGGTCAACCAGACCACCGCTGAAAACGTTCCGGAACTGTTCGCCCGCAACGAGCGTGTAGCATGCATTTTCGACACCGAGCGCGGGCCGATGGCCGTGGTGTTGGTGGGTGCGATGATTGTGGCGTCGATCGAAACCGTTTGGGCTGGCTTGGTCACACCGCCAAAACGCGAGCTGAAAACCTTCCGCTACGACGAAGCGGCCCGTGCGCCGATTCACTTGGAAAAAGGTGCGGAACTGGGTCGTTTCAAGCTCGGTTCTACGGCGGTCGTGCTGTTCGGGCCGGATCAAGTGAAATGGGCTGAAGGGCTGGGCGCCCTTTCGCCAGTGCAGATGGGCCAGGGCATCGGCCAGCCAACCACCTGATCCCTCGATCCGATCCCACGAACGCCTTTCGTGGGATCGGACATTTCCTCCCGCTGCGCCCCCTCCTCCAGCGCTCATAGCTGCTACAGTCAAAGTCATTCGTTGCCCATTTCCCGGTCGGAGTTTGTCCACGGCATGAATGAGACCAATCCTGCCCTGCTGCTACGCGCACCGATCCCGACACAGTCGCGCCTGTCTTTCTGCGAAGCCACGCCACGCGACCTCAAGCGCTGGATCGCCAACCTGCCCAAAGCCAACATCGGTGAAACCGCTCGCCAGTTGTATCAAGGCTTGAATGAACTCAACCAACTGCTCACACCCAGCGACAATCGCCTGCAATTGCTCGAATTGCTGCGGCCCGAGGTGTATTACGTTTGCAAACACCTGGAGCGGCATTTCCTGCATCAAGCCATTGTGCTCGACGAGCGCTCGCGCAAGGTTGCCAACCTTTGCCAGGCGCTGCAGAGCCACTTGGCGATTGGCTACAAGCAGATCGTCATCCGAATTACGCAGCACTTCAGCAAGGACCGGGTACCGCTACTGACCCAGGCGTTGCAACGGGCGATTCATTGCCTGAACGGCGCGTTGATCCGCGCCACTGAGCTCTATTGCCCGGTGCCCGAAGGCCTGTGGCTGGAACTGCATCAGCTGTACCGGATCGGCTGCGAACATCAGCTGCAACATCAGAGCGTGCGCGATGAACTGGCCAGCCAGACGCAAAGCCTGAGCATCGAGCACGCCTACGTCGTCGCCCTCCTGCTGGGTGCTTCACGCTGCAATCAACTGCGCCAGAACCAGATCGCCCGGCTCGCCGAGGTGCTGGAACCCTGGAGCCAAAGGATCAAGCTGCAACCAGACAAACCGGACAACGGGCTGTTTGCCGTCGCCCCAGACCTCGACAGCGGCCCGCGTTATCGCGTCAAGTTCCCTGCCGAACAACAGGAGTGCTTGTTGGGGATCGACCCGCAGCCCCTGGTCGCAGCCATCGAATCCCGTCTGCAACAAACAGCCGACAAGGCATCGCCGCTGCCGGTTCCGACGGGGCTGAATCTGGATACGCTGCAACACCTGCATGCCGCCTGGGGCCAGGCCTCCGAGCGCGGTTTCCAGCGCACCGTCGGCCACGGCACATTGACCCTGTGCGTGGGCATGAGCGCCCTGCACTTTTATCTCGGCGGCAAACGCCCGTTCAACGACATCCTGAAAAAACCCGGCGCCCGTCCCGCGCAGTTCTCGGCTACTAACCCGGGAGGACGCGCCAAGGACCAATGGAACCAAGCCTTCGACGCCGCCCCCCAAGGCACGGCAGACATACTGCTGCCCTACGAAGAGATCGAATATCCACACCTTCAGAACGATGACAGCCACGAGGCGTTCGACCGCCAACAGCATTTCCCTACCTACGCGCTACCGGTGATCAATCACAGCCCTGGCGGTTATTGCCTGGCTTGGCCCGGCGCAGTGCCTGCCGAGCTGCAGGCTGGCGAAATGGTTGGCATCGAGGATACTGCCGGCCAAGGCTGGAGCGTTGCCGTAGTGCGCTGGATCCGCCAGGTACGGGGCGGCGGCACGCAGATGGGTATCGAGCAAGTTGCGCCTTACGCCGAACCCTGCGGCCTGCAACTGATTCGCTCCAGCGACGAACACAGTCAGTACTTGCGCGGGCTGTTACTGCCCGCCATCAGCGCCATCGACCTGCCGGCTACCCTGCTCGCGCCACGCCTGCCGTTCCAGGAAGGTAATAAGGTGTTGATCAACACCAATGGCCAGGAACGCCCGGCCGAGTTGGAGCGACGGGTGACGAGCACCAACAGCTTCAATCAGTTTGCCTACTGTTCGCTGGAGGTAGCCAGAAACGAAAACGCCGCGGAAGGCGGCGTGGTCGGGGTAACGCAAGAGTTTGATTCGTTGTGGAAGTCGCTTTGATTGGGGGAGCCGAAAAGCAAAAGATCGCAGCCTTCGGCAGCTCCAGGTGTTCACATGCCAATGTAGGAGCTGCCGAAGGCTGCGATCTTTTAATCTTTTGATCTTTTTAGAGCTGCCCGTCGCGATCCCGGAAACCCAGCAGATACAGCACGCCATCCAGCCCAAGGGTGGAAATCGCCTGTTTCGCCGATTGCTTGACCAACGGTTTGGCGCGGAACGCTACGCCCAACCCGGCAATCGCCAGCATCGGCAAGTCGTTGGCACCGTCACCGACAGCAATCGTCTGCTCCAGACGCAAACCTTCTTTATGCGCCAGTTCACGCAGCAAATCCGCCTTGCGTTGCGCATCGACAATCGGCTCGACCGCCACGCCGGTGACCTTGCCGTCGACCACTTCCAGTTCGTTGGCGAACACATAGTCGATGCCCAGCTTGGCCTGCAGTTGCTTGGCGAAGTAGGTGAAGCCGCCCGACAGAATCGCGGTCTTGTAGCCCAGGCGCTTGAGTTCGGCGAACAGGGTTTCGGCGCCCTCGGTCAGGCGCAGGGAAGCACCGATGGAGTCCAGCACGCTGACGTCCAGCCCTTGCAGCAAGGCCAGGCGCTCCTTGAAGCTGGCGCGGAAGTCCAGCTCGCCGGCCATCGCCCGCTCAGTAATTGCGGACACCTGGTCGCCAACACCGGCGGCCTTGGCCAGTTCGTCGATGACCTCGGCCTCAATCAGCGTCGAGTCCATGTCGAACACCGCCAGACGACGGTTACGGCGGAACAGCGAATCTTCCTGGAAGGCGATGTCGACGTTCAGCTCTTGCGCGACGCTGAGGAATTCAGCCCGTAGCGCTTGCGGGTCAGCCGCTTCGCCACGCACGGAAAACTCGATGCAGCCCTTGCCCTTATCGGCTGGAGTATCCAGCGGCATGCGCCCGGACAGACGATCGATATGATCGATGTTCAGGCCATATTTGGCGGTGATCGAGCTCACACGCTGCAATTGCTCGGCGGTCACTTTGCGGGTCAACAGGGTGACGATGTGGCGTTTCTTGCCCTGGTTGCCGACCCACTGCTGGTAATCCTCTTCGGACACCGGCGTGAAACGCACTTGTTGCTCAAGTTCATAGCCTTTGAACAGGATGTCTTTGAGCACCGAGTTGCCTTGCTCGGTGTCGGGAATTTCAACCAGGATGCCGAACGACAGGGTGTCGTGGATCACCGCCTGACCGATGTCGAGAATGTTCACACCACCCTGGGCCAGAACGCCGGTTATGGCCGCAGTCAGACCCGGACGGTCGACTCCCGTGATGTTTATCAGGACGATTTCGCGCAAGGCGCACCCCCGCAGGTGGAAAAAAACCGCATTCTACCCATTTTCAGTGACCATCGGGCACCGCGAGCGCTTTGACGACCTAGGGCCTGTCGCTATACTGCGCGTCAACTTCACGGACAAAGAGCCGAGCTCAAGTGAACCGGCCCACGCCAGTAAAAACCGATAACTTCTTTCTGCTGATCTTCCGGGCACTGCGTCATCGCCGTGTACCGATCGCATTGCGCATTGCCAGCCATAACGTGATTCTGGTCGCTCTGGCCCTGGTGATCTATGCCTGTGTGATGGGTTTGCAGTTCAAGCAGGCCATGCACGAGCAGGCGGATGCCCTGGGCGAAAGCCTGACTACCCAGACGGCTACGTCGGCCACGGAGCTGTTGGTGTCCAACGACATCCTCAGCCTGAATGTGCTGCTCAACAACCTGACCAAGAACAAGCTGGTGGCCCACGCTGCCATCTACAGCGTGGATAACCGCATCCTCGCCGAAGCCGGTCAGCGTCCCAAGCACAGCCTGCTGGGCGAAGCCGAAGGCATGTACCAGAGCAAGATCACCTTCCAGGACGTGACCGCCGGGCAACTGCGCATCAGCCTGGACATGGATCAGTTCCAGCAGCCGATGACCATCAGCCTGCAAAGCATGGGCATTCTGAGCGCGATTCTGCTGGCGCTGTCCCTGGCCTTGAGCCTGCGCCTGGGCCGCAATATCTCCACGCCGCTGCTGCAATTGCGCGTGTGGCTGCGCAATATCGACGAATACACCCCGGCCACCGAGCGTCAGGATGAAGTCGGCGATCTCGCTCGTCAGCTGCACGCCAATTTCGCGCCGGAGCCGGCCGAACCGGAGCCTGTTCCGGAGCCCGAGTTCAACGACAGCGATGACGACGAAGAGACCGATCCGGCCTTCGAAGTTCGCAACCTGCGTGATCCGAGCTTCGATGAAACCCGACCGGTGGCAAGTCTCAAGCCTGCGCCGCGGCGCATTGTCAGCACGGTCGAGGACGACGAGGACGACGAAGACCCGTTTGCCGATCTGCGTGACGACTCGACAGACAGTGCGCCGAAACCCGTCGCAAAGCCGCAGGTATCGAACGTACCTCAACACAGCGCGGTACTGGCGGTACAACTGGGCGCACAGGATCAACTGCGTCGCCTGCCCCGCGCGCGACTGGAAGAGCTGCTCAAACGCTACCGCGATTGCCTCGATCAGGCGGCGTCGCTCTACCAGAGCGAACTGCACACCCTGAACGATGGCAGCACGCTGATGCTGTTCCACACCGAAGACAGCGGCGATGACTACCTGACCAACGCCATCTGCTGCGGTGAGTTGCTGCGCGCCCTGGGCCATCAATTGCAGATCGAAGTCGCCGACAGCGGCATCACCCTGCAATTGCAGTTGGGCCTGACACTGGGCGACGAACTGTTCGGCTTGAGCCAGATCGACCTGCTGCTGACCGAAACCGCTCAGGATGCGCTGGCCCTGTCGCAACACAGCCGCAACCTGCTGCTGGTGGAGCGCAAGATCAGCGACGACGCGCTGATTCGCCAGCGTGCGCGGATCCGCCCGATTGCAAGCCCTGAGGGTGCGTGCTGCGTAGAACGCCTGATGGAGCCTTATCCGTCGATGCTGGAGCGGCAACTGGCGCGGATGCACGAACGCCGGGCATAACCCGTAACCTTGTGCCCGCTATAGAGAAGCCCGCAGATGAATAATCGTCTGCGGGCTTTTTGTTGTCCCCTAACTCTTGTAGCAGCTGCCGAGCCTGCGAGGCTGCGTCCGGCTGCGCAACAGTCGTAAAATCAGGCGATGGGCACGATCAGGCAAAACGCGCCAACAAGGTCTGCGAGGACTCTTCCTCGAACGCAGCCTTGCAGGCTCCGCAGCTGCTACGACCAACCCGCAAAAACAACAAAGCCCGCACAAGGCGGGCTTTGTTCTGGACTCAATCCAGGCTCAGAACCTGAACACTTCCATATCCGTACGAATCGGCGAGGCCATCGGGATCTTTGGCTGTTTCTCCGGCTCTGCTGCCGGTGCTGCGGGTTTGGCAGCCGGTTTGCGCGGTGCCTCAGCGATCGGTGGCTGATTGGCCAGTGGCTTGAGCGCTGTGGACAATTGCTCGGCCAGACGCTGCAGCAACACACCCTGGGCCTGAACCTGAGACGCCGTGCCGCCGGAGTGCTGCTCCTGCAGATGAATGATACGGTTATCACGCACCTGACCACGACGATCGATCAGGCGCCATTGCGCGTCCAGGATCGCCGGTTGCGACACACCCGAGTCCAGACGGGTGATGGTCAGCAGAACCTGAACATCCGGCGTGAAGCCCACTGTCGCAGGAGCCAGGACAACGCGCTGGCTGTCCAGATGACCAGCGACCTGACGCAGCAACAGCTGATCGATGTCCGACGAGAGGCTGCCGGCCCAACGACCGTCGGCCGATGCTTGAAGGCTGCCATCCGGCTGACGCTGCAACAAGGTTTCGCGTTGCAGGTAATCAGCAACCGTTACCGGGCCCAACAATACCGCCATGCCCGCGCTTTGCGCAGGCTGAGCCGGACTTCCGCTGTCCAGCTGATACAGCGACACCGGCTGGTGTACGCTGCAACCCGCCAGGCCAAGAACGCCAGCGAGCATCAAAATAAAAGGAAGGCGCAGAGCAGTCATCGTCCCATCCAGGTGGTTGCCACAAGGCTCACCACAGTGAAAATACTCAAAAAATATGAAGAACACTCGGCTACGCCGGCGCTTGAAAGGCCATATCATCCGTGAATATGCGTTCCGACTCCAGCGCCAAAGCGTCGATCTACGCGTTAAATCGTAGATCGAGCGCTCTAGGACGCCTAATTGAGGTTTTCGACGAACAGCGCATCCACTCTCTGAAAACCGCGTGGCAGCTTATTACCGCGACGCCCACGCTCACCTTTGTAGTGTTCGAGGTCGTCCGCCTTCAGCGACAAGGTACGTTTGCCGGCCTGCAGCACCAAAGTGGCGCCCTCCGGCAACACAGCGATGTCCGTGACATATTCTTCGCGACTGGCAACACGCTCACCGGGAATCCCGATGATCTTATTGCCTTTACCTTTACCTAATTGTGGCAGATCGCTGATTTTGAAGATCAGCAGGCGACCCTCGGTGGTCACCGAGGCCAGCCAGTTGTGTTCACGGTCGGCCACCGGACGCGGCAGGATGACCTTGGCGTTGTTCGGCAGGCTCAACAGGGCCTTGCCCGCCTTGTTCTTGGCTTGCAGGTCTTCGCCCTTGACCACGAAACCGTAACCGGCGTCGGATGCGATCACGTACAGCGCATCGTCTTCAGGCATCAGCACGCATTCGAAGCTCGCCCCTGGTGGCGGCGTCAGACGGCCGGTCAGCGGTTCACCCTGGCCACGGGCCGACGGCAGTGTGTGGGTTGCAACCGAATAACTGCGGCCAGTGGAATCGATAAACACCGCAAACTGGTTGGAACGCCCGGCCGCCGAGGTCTTGAAGCCATCCCCGGCCTTGTAGGACAGTCCGGTAGCATCGATGTCGTGACCTTTGGCGGAGCGAACCCAGCCTTTTTCCGACAACACGACCGTCACTTTCTCGTTTGGCAGCAGATCGTGCTCGGTCATCGCCTTGGCTTCGGCGCGCTCGACGATTGGCGAACGACGGTCGTCGCCATAGGTTTCGGCGTCTTTGATCAGCTCGCTGCGTACCAGTTTCTTCAGCTTGGCTTCGCTGCCCAGCAGGGCTTGCAGCTTGGCCTGCTCCTTGAGCAGTTCGTCCTGCTCGGCACGCAGCTTCATTTCTTCCAGTCGCGCCAACTGACGCAAACGGGTGTCGAGAATGTAATCGGCCTGGATCTCGCTCAGGGCGAAACGCTCGATCAGACTGGCCTTCGGGTGCTCCTCGGTACGGATGATGTGGATCACTTCATCCAGGTTGAGGTAGGCAATCAGCAAGCCGTCCAACAGGTGCAGGCGACGCTCGACCTTGTCGAGGCGGAATTGCAGGCGTCGACGCACGGTCCGCACGCGGAATTCCAGCCATTCCACCAGCAATGCGCGCAGGTTCTTGAGCTGCGGCTTGCCGTCGAGACCAATGATGTTGATGTTGACCCGGTAGCTGGATTCCAGCTCGGTGGTCGCGAACAGGTGTTGCATCAGCGCTTCGTGATCGACCCGGCTGTTGACCGGGATAATCACGATGCGGCATGGGTTCTCGTGGTCCGACTCGTCGCGCAAGTCCGCAATCTGCGGCGCTTTCGACGGTTTGGCCTGCATCATCGCGGCAATCTGCTCGAGCACTTTGGCGCCAGAGACCTGGTGCGGCAGCGCCGTCACGATGATATCGCCGTCCTCGACGTGGTACACCGCGCGCATGCGCACCGAACCGCGACCGGTTTCGTAGATTTTCAGCAGGTCGGCGCGCGGCGTGATGATTTCCGCTTCGGTCGGATAATCCGGGCCCTGAATGTGTTCGCAGAGCTGCTCGACCGTGGCTTTCGGTTCATCCAGCAAGCGCACGCAAGCGGTCGCGACTTCGCGCAGGTTATGCGGCGGGACGTCGGTGGCCATGCCCACGGCGATACCGGTGGTGCCGTTGAGCAGGATGTTCGGCAAACGGGCCGGCAACACCAGAGGTTCTTCCAGGGTGCCGTCGAAGTTCGGGCCCCAATCCGCCGTGCCCTGGCCCAGTTCGCTGAGCAGCACTTCGGAATAACGCGACAGCCGCGCTTCGGTGTAACGCATGGCCGCGAAGGACTTGGGATCATCCGGCGCACCCCAGTTACCCTGGCCGTCGACCAGCGTGTAGCGGTAGCTGAACGGCTGGGCCATCAGGACCATGGCTTCGTAGCACGCCGAGTCGCCGTGTGGGTGGAATTTACCGAGCACGTCACCGACGGTACGCGCCGACTTCTTGTGCTTGGAATCGGCGTCCAGCCCCAACTCGCTCATCGCATAGACGATGCGTCGCTGTACCGGTTTCAGGCCGTCGCCGATATGCGGCAAGGCACGGTCCATGATCACGTACATGGAGTAGTTGAGGTAGGCATTTTCGGTGAAGTCAGCCAGTGACCGGCGCTCTACACCGTCCAGGCTGAGATCAAGGGAGTCGCTCATGCGGGCCTCATTATTTCGTGGTCTGGCGCAGCAGCATGGTGCCACCGCGCTGGGTAAATTCAAGTTTGTTCAGTGCGCTCATGCCGAGCAGCACTTGATTGCCGTGCAAACCGGGCGCCACCAGCGCGCGTACGTCACGCAGCACGATGGCGCCCAATTGCAGCCGGTCGAGGCGGGTTCGATAGCCCTCACTCAAGCCATTGGCCGTGCTCAGGGTCACCCCGAAGCCTTTTTCCAGTTTCAATCGTTCAGCCATTTCGGCCGGGATCGACACATCGGTTGCGCCGGTATCGAGCATGAACTCCACGGGCTGGCCGTTGATCTGGCCGGTGGCGACAAAATGCCCCTGGCTGTTGCCGATCAGCTTCACCTCGATAAAACCCTGGCCCCGCTCAGAGCTGACGACGGTGTTGGGATTCTGTTGACGCTCCTCCCATTGACCGAAGAACCGCGTCGCCAGAAACAGCGCGGCGCCCCAGGCCAGCACCATCAACACCCGACCGGCGCGTTTGCCCGGCGGCTGTTGACTCATGGCTTGGCACTCCAGCCACCTTCCGGCGCGGCAAAGCGCCACACAATCGGCCGTGCTTCACCGTCGGCGCGCGCACCGTTGTTGTTGTCGATACCGATCCAGGCACCGTCGACGTCCACGATCAGCGCTTCCGCCAGCCCAAAGGGCTGTGAATAACGACGGTTTTCCTGCAAGGCCTCGGCGGCAAATGACCAGCAACGCTCGACCTTGGTCGTCACCGCATCACGGCGACAGATCTGAAAGGCGTTGCGCTCAAGGGTAAACAGCTTGCCGTCGAACAATGACAGATCGGCAAAATCCCGAGGGCGCGCTCTGGCGTGGGGAAATTGCTTCGGCTGCATTTCCATTCCGCCTTCACTCAGCAGCACACAGCTACCGTCGCAGTCCCACACTGTTTGCTGGCGCTTGATCAGCAGCAAACCGCGGCGCTCACGTTCGGCGGCCAGCCACAGCGTGTCACCGGCCGGATTGATCGCCAGGCCTTCAAATAACGCATTGAAGTGCAACAACATGCCGCTGGCCCGCGCTTCGCGAACCAGCATCGGCGAGATTTTCAGCCAGGACGCAGGCCCGGTTGGCGGTACTTGCAACACTGCGGCGTGGCCTTCGCTGACGATGTAACGATTGCCCGCGCTATCACAGGTGATGCCTTCGAAATCCAGATCCCCGCCCCGCACGAACGATGCGGCCCAGGTCCGCGAACGCAAGCCCCAGGGCAAACCGCTGTCGGGCACCAGGGGTACGTCAATGTGCACGGTTTCGGCTTGCCAGGTGGGGTTGCGGGTGTCGAGGCGATAGATTTGATCATCGTCGCGATCCGAAACGGTCCACAGCTCCTTGCCACACTGGGCCAGCCCCGACAGATTGCCGCCGCGCATGCCGTCGACGGCATGTTCGGACAACAGCCGCAGCTCTGGCGCGGGTTGCGCGCAAATCGTCACCGAAGTCAGCAGCAACGCACACGCCAGGGCCCAGCCAAAGCGCATCAGCCCAGAACCTCGGCCAGGTTGCCTTTGGATTCCAGCCAGGTCTTGCGATCGCCCGCGCGTTTTTTCGCCAGCAGCATGTCCATCATTTCCGAGGTTTCGGCGAAATCTTCACCCAGCGTCAGTTGCACCAGACGCCGCGTGTTCGGGTCCATGGTGGTTTCGCGCAACTGCGGCGGGTTCATTTCACCCAGGCCTTTGAATCGGGTGACCTGCGGCTTGCCGCGCTTCTTCTCGGCCACCAGGCGATCGAGGATGCCGTCGCGCTCGGCCTCGTCGAGGGCGTAGTAGATCTCTTTGCCCAAGTCGATACGGTACAGCGGCGGCATGGCGACGTAGACGTGACCGGCGTCCACCAGTGGACGGAAATGCTGGACGAACAAGGCGCAGAGCAAGGTGGCGATGTGCAGACCGTCGGAGTCGGCGTCGGCGAGGATGCAGATCTTGCCGTAACGCAACTGGCTCATGTCCGCCGCGCCCGGGTCGACACCAATCGCCACGGCGATGTTGTGCACTTCCTGGCTGGCCAGCACTTCGCTGCCATCGACTTCCCAGGTGTTCAGGATCTTGCCGCGCAATGGCAGGATCGCCTGAAATTCTTTGTCTCGCGCTTGCTTGGCCGAACCGCCGGCGGAATCACCTTCCACCAGGAACAGCTCGGAACGCATCGGGTCCTGCCCGGCGCAGTCGGCGAGCTTGCCCGGCAATGCCGGCCCTTGGGTAATGCGTTTGCGCTCGACCTTCTTGCTGGCCTTCAGACGACGACCGGCGTTGTTGATCGCCAGTTCGGCCAGCAACATGCCGGTCTCCGGGTTGGCGTTGAGCCACAGGCTGAAAGCATCCTTGACCACACCGGAAACGAAGGCGGCCGCTTCACGGGATGACAGGCGCTCTTTGGTCTGGCCGGAGAATTGCGGTTCCTGCATCTTCATCGATAGCACGAACGCGATGCGCTCCCAGACGTCTTCCGGCGCCAGCTTCACACCTCGCGGCAACAGGCTGCGGAACTCGCAGAACTCGCGCATGGCATCGAGCAAGCCCTGACGCAGACCGTTGACGTGAGTACCGCCCTGGGCTGTCGGGATCAGGTTGACGTAGCTTTCCTGAACGCTGTCGCCACCCTCGGGCAACCACAGCAATGCCCAATCGACCGCTTCCTTGTTACCGGCCAGGCTGCCGCAGAACGGCTCGTCGGGCAGGCGTTCGAATTCGCTGACCGCATCTACCAGGTAGGAGCGCAAGCCGTCTTCGTAATGCCATTCGACTTTCTCGCCGGTGGCCTTGTCTTCAAAACTGACCAGCAGCCCCGGACACAGAACGGCCTTGGCCTTGAGCACGTGCTTGAGGCGGCTGATGGAGAATTTCGGCGAATCGAAATACTTCGGGTCTGGTGCGAAAAACACGCTGGTGCCGGTATTGCGCTTGCCGACCGTACCGACCACTTCCAGTTCGGTTTTTTTGTAACCGTCGGCGAAAGTCATCTGGTATTCGTTGCCGTCACGTTTTACACGCACCCGGACTTCGGTCGACAAGGCGTTGACCACGGAAATACCCACCCCGTGCAGACCGCCGGAGAACTGGTAGTTCTTGTTGGAAAACTTGCCACCCGCATGGAGTTTGGTGAGGATCAGCTCGACGCCCGACACACCCTCTTCCGGGTGAATGTCCACCGGCATGCCACGGCCATCATCACTGACTTCCAGGGAGTGATCGGCGTGCAGGATGACCTGCACCGACGTCGCGTGCCCGGCCAAGGCTTCGTCGACGCTGTTGTCGATGACTTCCTGGGCGAGGTGGTTCGGCCGACTGGTGTCGGTGTACATGCCGGGGCGTTTGCGCACCGGGTCGAGGCCCGAGAGGACTTCGATGGCGTCTGCGTTATAAGAGCTAGCGCTGGGAGTGGCCATGGGGTCTCGTCGTCAGTGTCAGTAAAAAAAGAGGCGAACAATCACAATGCAGTGAAATCGATCGCCTGATACAAATCTGCGCCGATGCCGGCAAAACTCAATATGGCCGGCAGTTGCGCGGCAAAACCCTGGAAACTATGGTCGCCGCCGGCCTGAATGCGCAAGGCACAGGCCCGGTAATATTGCTGGGCGAGGCGATAGTCCAGTGTTTCATCGCCAGTTTGCAACCATACCTGAAACCGCTGCGGATCCTGGGGCGCCGGCACTTCCAGCTCGGCCAGGGCCGTCACGTGGTCGTGGGTCATTTCCCAGGTCTCATCGGTATACAGGTTTTTCTGCGTCCCCAGAAATCCGTC
The DNA here is from genome assembly GCF_056406935.1 of Pseudomonas sp. P1_A1. Taxonomy (NCBI): domain Bacteria; kingdom Pseudomonadati; phylum Pseudomonadota; class Gammaproteobacteria; order Pseudomonadales; family Pseudomonadaceae; genus Pseudomonas; species Pseudomonas sp. P1_A1. The sequence goes on from NZ_JBFTZE010000005.1 coordinate 222,287, forward strand.
GAACATCCGGTGCGGGCTGACGGCAGGGTTGATCAACAGGGCTTTCAAGCCATGGTGCTCGGCCAGGTGAGTCGCATAGTAGCCGCCGAGTGAGCTGCCGACCAGCAGTGGCCGCCCCAGCTCCACAATCGCCTGTTCCAGCTGAGCGATGGCCTCACGGGGATGGTGATGCAGGGCCGGTACACGCAACTGATCGCTCAAGCCCAGCCGTTCCATCACATTCATCAACTGACAGGCCTTTTTCGACGCTGGCGCGCTGTTGAAACCGTGGATATAAAGGATCGAACCAGACATTTGAGCTCCCTGTGCGTCAGGTAAAGAAGGCGGAGTTTACTGTAGGAGCTGGCGAGTGCAACGAGGCCGCGATCTTGCTTTTTAAAAACAAAGTCAAAAGATCGCAGCCTCGTTGCACTCGACAACTCCTACGGGGGCCTTGGCGCCTACAGGGAAAAGTGTCAGTAGCCGTTGGAGCCGTAATCGATCTGGAAATCGAACCCGCTCACGCGCTCAACGCCAGTTTCAAGCTGACCATCGGGCAACAGCCGCAGCCACCGATACCCCGGCGCCTGCTCACTCACCTTGAAATCGTCGCTGCCCGGCTCGAACTGGATGCAGGTCGAGGGCGATGCGATCAGGCGAACACCGTTGCGCACTTGATCAATCTCCTGATGAACATGCCCCCAAAGCACCGCACGCACCTGCGGAAATCTGTCCAGCACCGCAAATAACGCTTCTGGATTGCGCAATCCTATCGGCTCCATCCACGCGCACCCGATCGACACCGGATGATGATGGAAACACACCAGATGATGCCGCTGCGGCGCCTCGCTCAACGAGCGCACGAGCAATTGCAACTGCTCATCCTGCAAATACCCCGGCACTGAACCCGGCACCGCCGAATCGAGCAACGTCACCCGCCAGTTGCCGATATCCACCACCGGCTCCAGCAATGCACTGTGCACCGCCGCCTCGGCCATGATCCGCGGCTCGTCGTGATTACCTGGAATCCAGCGCGCCGGGGCATCGATCTGCCGGGTCAGGTCGCGAAACAGCTGGTACGACTCCAGCGTCCCGTCCTGGGACAGATCGCCAGTGGCAATCATCAGATCGATCTGCGGTTGCTGCTTCAATACCAGCTCGATCACCTGTTGCAGGCTGTCACGGGTATTCATGCCCAGCAACGTCGCGTCCGCCTCGGCAAACAGATGACTGTCGGAGAGTTGCACCAGTAACGCCGGATCGGCGGTGGTCAATGTGGATACGCTCGGCAAGGCGTTCTCCCAGGGCGTGATCACGGGATTGGAAAGTGCCGCAATTATGCTGGGGGACGATCAAAAGAGGAAACCTGTGAACCGGAAGCAGTTCACAACTACACAGCACTCTTAGCGCACAACGGCGTACTCGTGTCCGCAAGCCAGGCAATGACTCAGCCATTCCCCCAGGAACAGATTGAGTTGAGCCTTTTCGTCCGGCTGATGCATCGCGGCGTTCGGGTAAGGATAGATGCCGCGAAAGCGTCGTGCATGTTCGGCGCTGATAACTTCAGCCATGCGTGCGTCGTGATACACCTGCACTTCCAGTTGCGGCACCGGCAACCAGGGCAGGCTGTGTTCCTGACGCACTTGCAGGGTGGTGGTGTATGGACAGGCTTGCAGCACTTCCAGGGCCAGCACGCCAAGCATCTGGTCACCCTGGGTCACGGCAATGCGCCGGGCCGCCGGATCGTTGCGCATGTCCGGCAACAGTCGCATCAGGCGCGCGTAGTTGGCCTCGCAAGAGGCTTGCAGCCCCACGAGGTCGACCCGATAGCGATCGCGCAGCTTGTTTACGACCATAACCCCCTCACTTCCACGCGGTTCAAAGCCAGCCACTGCAAGGCAATGATGCTCGCCGCGTTGGCAATACGTCCGTCGCGCACGGCTTGCAGGGCATCTTCGAAAGCCCAGACCGTGACGCGAATATCTTCTGCCTCTTCCTCCAGCCCATGCAGGCCGCCAACCCCGGCACTGTCACAACGCCCCAGGTACAAATGCACAAACTCGTTACTGCCGCCCGGCGATGGAAAATATTTGGTCATCGGCCAGAGCGCCCCGAATACAAGTCCAGCTTCCTCCTGCGCTTCGCGGTGAGCAACTTCTTCCGGTATTTCATCCTTGTCGATCAGACCGGCGACCAGTTCGATCAGCCACGGATTGTCGGTCTTGCCCATGGCGCCGACGCGAAATTGCTCGATCAGCACCACTTCGTCGCGCTGTGGATCATAAGGCAGCACACACACCGCATCGTGGCGCAAGAACACTTCACGATTGATCTCGCGACTCATGCCACCGTCGAACAATTCGTGGCGCAAGTGCACGCGGTCGAGCTTGTAGAAGCCCTCGTAGCACTTTTCGCGCCGAACGATATCAACGGCGGTCGGAATGGTGTTGGCAAAATCAGTCATGACAATCCTCGTTTACTGCAAATCCGTTACGAGGCTCCTTTTTGTTACTTGCAACCTCGACTTCGCGCCATCCTAACGCGCCCGCGATGTTTGATGCAGCCCCTTTACAGTCAGCGGGATAGACGGTGAGGGCGAAACCAACTCTAATTAGCTTAGTGGCGAACTGACTGCCTCGTTGAGAGTCGAAGCGGTTAACTTTTCGCCTTCCCCTGTTTCATTAAGGACGCCCATGTCGCTTTTCAAGATCGCCTCCGTGGCCGCCATCGCCCTGACCCTGGGTGCGTGCCAGAGTCTTTTCCAGCCCAATTACCGGGCGCCGCTGGAAACCACCCGCGACGCTTCCGAACAGCTGAAACCGGGTTGCGCCAACCCTGACTGCCCGCTGGTGAACATCGATACGCTGCACTTCCCGGCTGAGCCTGCGCTTGACAGCATCATCGAAAAACGCCTGCTGCAAATGACCCGCACCGCGCCCGACGCCCCTGTAGCGCCGACACTGACGACGTATCGCGAGCAGTTTTTAAGCAGCGCCGGGCCGCGCTACAGCAGCTACCTGCAAGCCAAGGTACGTGAGCAGCATGACGGCTTGGTGATCATTGAATTGTCCAGCTACCTGGACACCGGTGGTGACCATGGCACGCCGGGTCGCGGTTTCATCAACTATTCACGTCAGCAGCATAAAGTGCTGACGCTGTCGGACATGGTGATCCCGGGGCAGGAAGAAGCGTTCTGGAAAGCGGCCCAGGTGGCGCACAACAGCTGGCTGATCAGCACCAAACTCGATCAGGAGCCAGAGTTCGTCAAGAGCTGGCCCTTCGTGAAAACCCAGAACGTGGCGTTGACGTACGGCGGGGTGATCCTCAAGTACGAAGTGAGCACCCTCGCGCCTTACGCATTGGGCCACGTCGAACTGAAGATCCCCTACCCACGCCTGAACGGCATTCTCAAGCCTGAGCTGTTTCCCGGCCGTAGCTGAAGGCTCGACCAAGCACCAGTTGCAGCAGCCCTGCCAGTACCAGCGACGGCAGGGTTGCGCCGATGTCCGGATAGAGATTGGCCAGCAAGTGATAAGTGCTCACCCCGCCCAGCCAGGCGAGCAACGCCGGCCAGCGCAAGGCAGCCGATGCCACACGAGCACTGCGTTTGCGCAGGATGAAGTGATCCACCAGCACCACGCCGAACAGCGGCGCAAACACCGAACCGATCAACAGCAGGAAATTCTGGTACTGGGCCAATGGCGCCAGGCAAGCGATCAGCGTGCAGATCACGCCGATGGCCAAGGCCAGATGCTCGACTTTCAAGCGCAACAGAATCCCGCTGGACACCGCCGCCGAATGAATATCGGCAAAGGCATTTTCTGATTCATCCAACAGAATCAGCAACAACGGAATCCCCAGGCCCGCTCCGGCCAGCGCCAGCAGCAAGGCATTCACTTCACCGCTCGGCGCGAACGCCAGGGTGTACGCCACGCCCAGGCTCATCAGCCAGAAGTTACCGATAAAGAAACCCAACGCCGTACCGCCGAACACATTCTTCGCACGCTTACCGAAGCGCGAGTAGTCGGCAATCAGCGGCAGCCAGGACAGCGGCATCGCGATCGCAATGTCGAAGCCCACGGCGAACGGCATCGAACCATCACCGGCCTGTGCCCACAACGCCGCCAGATCAGCCTTGGCGAACAGGTTCCAGGTCAGCCAGACGCACGCGGCCAGCAACAGCCAGATACCCCACTTGCGCAGGATCTTGCGCACGAAAGTCAACGGACCGCTGACCGCCAGCAAGGTGGCCAGTGCACCGAAGAACAGCGTCCACAGCAGCGGGTTCGACCACAGGCTGCCTTCACTGAATGCACGGGCGCCGAGCAGGCTGGCGGCGTCGCGCATCACGATGATTTCGAACGAACCCCAACCGATCAGTTGCAGCAGGTTCAGCACCGCCGGAAGGCTCGCGCCTTTTGCACCGAGGCTGAGTTTGAGCGCGGCCATCGATGACAGGCCGGTGTCACTGCCGATCACGCCGACAGCGGCCAGCAACAGCACGCCGACCAGTGTGCCGAGAAAAATCGCCAGCAATGAACCGGACAGGCCCAGACCCGGTGCGAGCAAAGCGCCGGTCTGCAATACCATCAGGCCGATGCCGAGGGAGAACCACAGGGAAAACAGATCCCGACCGCCGAAGACGCGTTTGTCGGTCGGCACGGCGATGTCCGGGGAGTAAGTGCTGGGTTGAATGCTCAAGGGTGTTATCTCAGAGGAACATTTGTTGTTGATCTGCCCGATCCCCTGTGGCGAGAGGGCTTGCCCCCTCGCCACAGGGTTATCAATGCTGGATCAAACCTTCTTGTACAGCTGACTGCCTTCCTGCTTGAACCGCTCAGCCTGTTCCGCCAGTCCCTTGGCGACTTCGGCATCGACGGTTTCGATCCGCTGGTTGGCCGCGTACTCACGGACTTCCTGGGTGATCTTCATCGAGCAGAATTTCGGCCCGCACATGGAGCAGAAGTGCGCGACCTTGGCCGAATCCTTCGGCAGGGTTTCATCGTGGTACGAGCGTGCGGTATCCGGATCGAGACCCAGGTTGAACTGGTCTTCCCAGCGGAATTCGAAGCGCGCCTTGCTCAAGGCATTGTCGCGAATCTGTGCACCCGGATGCCCTTTGGCCAGGTCGGCGGCGTGAGCGGCGATCTTGTAGGTGATGATCCCGGTCTTCACGTCATCCTTGTTCGGCAGGCCCAAGTGCTCTTTCGGTGTCACGTAGCAGAGCATGGCGCAACCGAACCAGCCGATCATCGCCGCGCCGATACCGGAGGTGATGTGGTCGTAGCCTGGAGCGATGTCGGTGGTCAGAGGGCCGAGGGTGTAGAACGGCGCCTCGTCGCAGCACTCCAGCTGCTTGTCCATGTTCTCTTTGATCAACTGCATCGGCACGTGGCCCGGGCCTTCGATCATGCACTGCACGTCATGCTTCCAGGCGATTTTGGTCAGCTCGCCCAGGGTTTCCAGCTCACCGAATTGCGCTTCATCGTTGGCGTCGGCAATCGAGCCCGGACGCAGGCCATCGCCCAGCGAGAAGCTGACGTCGTAGGCCTTCATGATTTCGCAGATGTCTTCGAAATGGGTGTAGAGGAAGTTTTCCTTGTGGTGCGCCAGGCACCACTTGGCCATGATCGAACCGCCACGGGAGACGATGCCGGTCACGCGCTTGGCAGTCAGCGGTACGTAGCGCAGCAACACGCCGGCGTGGATGGTGAAGTAGTCGACGCCCTGCTCGGCCTGTTCGATCAGTGTGTCGCGGAACAGCTCCCAGGTCAGGTCTTCGGCGACGCCATTGACCTTCTCCAGTGCCTGATAGATCGGCACGGTACCGATCGGCACCGGCGAGTTACGGATGATCCATTCGCGGGTTTCGTGAATGTGTTTGCCGGTGGACAAGTCCATGACCGTGTCCGAACCCCAGCGAATGCCCCAGGTCAGTTTCGCCACTTCTTCTTCGATGGACGAACCCAGCGCGCTGTTGCCGATGTTGCCGTTGATCTTCACCAGGAAGTTACGGCCGATGATCATCGGTTCCAGTTCGGTGTGGTTGATGTTGGCCGGAATGATCGCGCGACCGCGGGCGATCTCTTCACGGACGAATTCCGGGGTGATGATTTTCGGTACGCTGGCGCCGAAGCTGTGGCCGGCGTGTTGCTGGTCCAGCAGGCCGGCGGCGCGGGCCACTTCGAGCTTCATGTTTTCGCGGATGGCGACGTATTCCATCTCGGCGGTGATGATGCCTTTACGGGCGTAGTGCATCTGGCTGACGTTGGCACCCGGCTTGGCGCGGCGCGGGTTGTTGACGTGGGCGAAACGCAGCTTGGTCAGTTCCGGATCGGCGAGGCGTTCCTGGCCGAAATTGGAGCTCAGGCCGGACAGGCGCTCGGTGTCGCCACGGGATTCGATCCACGGCGACCGCACATCGGCCAGGCCTTTGCGCACATCGATGGTGACGTTGGGGTCGGTGTACGGGCCCGAGGTGTCATACACCACCACCGGCGCGTTGATTTCGCCGCCGAAGTCGGTCGGGGTCACATCCAGGCTGATTTCGCGCATCGGCACGAGGATGTCGGGGCGTGTGCCCTGAACATAGATTTTTTGCGAGCGGGTAAACGGCTGAACCGATTGCTGATCGACCTTGGCCGAATCACTCAGGTTGGTTGCGATTTTTGATTTTGTCGTCATCACGGGCTCTCCAGACACACATCCAGGCAGTGGATTTTTGTCGGAGCGAACCTGTAAACGAATGGACGCACGGACGCTGGAAAATCCAGCTGGTGCTGTGCTCGGAGCTCGGGTGTTCGATTGTCGAACAACATCCCGGACGAAGCACAAGAGGACTCGCCGGGTGACGAGAAATCTTGTTCCCTACGCAGGCGCTAACCTGATCAGGTTCAACGGGATCCGAAATTATTCGATCTCAGCCTCATAGCAAGGCACCCCGACAAGAACCCGGCCAGTCTAGACATAACCGGCAAAGAACGCCAACACCACGGTAAACACCATGATGAATGGCGCAATCAGCGGATTGTTGCCGTGCCTGCGGGCAACTACACTCGCTACGCCGTGCCGCGCCTTGACGCTCTGCCTTGACGCTGCAGTGCGCCGCGCCGTAGCCTTGGCGTTCAAATTATCAGCGTAATTTTTAGGGATGGCCTCATGCTGCGCAAACTCTCACTGGCCCTTGCCGTGTCTTGTGCGTCCAATGGAATGGCCTGGGCAGCAGAAGCGCCCTTATCGACCAAGACCGACCTGGTCAGCGTCTATCAGGAAGCGGTAGATAACAACGCCGATATCGCCGCCGCCCGTGCCCAATATGGCGCCCAGAAGGAAGTCGTGCCCCAGGCCCGCGCCGGGCTGCTGCCTAACTTGTCGGCCGGTGCCGACATGAACAACACCCGCACCGCGCTCGATCAGCCATCGGTGACCTCGACCCGAAGCGGCACGGTGTATCAGGCGACCCTGTCGCAACCGATTTTCCGCGCCGACCGCTGGTTCCAGTTCCAGGCCGCCAAGGACGTCAATGAACAAGCCGCCCTGCAACTCTCGGCTACCGAACAGAACCTGATCCTGCAAAGCGCCGAAAGCTACTTCAACGTGCTGCGCAGCCAGGACAATCTGGCCTCGACCAAGGCCGAAGAAGCAGCGTTCAAACGCCAGCTCGACCAGTCCAACGAGCGCTTCGACGTCGGCCTGTCGGACAAGACCGATGTGCTGCAATCCCAGGCCAGTTACGACACGGCGCGGGCCAACCGGATTCTTGCTCAACGTCAGGTGGATGACGCGTTCGAAGCACTGATCACCCTGACTAACCGTCAGTACAACTCGATTCAGGGCATCGTCCACACCTTGCCGATCCTGCCGCCGGCGCCGAACGACGCCAAAGCCTGGGTCGACACCGCCGCCAAGCAGAACCTCAATCTGCTGGCCAGCAACTACGCGGTGAGCGCCGCCGAAGAAACCCTCAAGCAGCGCAAGGCCGGGCATGCACCCACCCTGGATGCGGTCGCGCAATACAAGAAAGGTGACAACGACGCCCTCGGCTTTACCAACCCGAGCGCGACCGGTGTGCGTTACGGCGGCGATGTGGAACAACGCACCGTCGGCCTGCAATTGAGCATCCCGATCTACAGCGGCGGGCTCACCAGCTCCCAGGTGCGCGAGTCTTACTCTCGACTGGACCAGACCGAGCAACAACGCGAATCGCTGCGTCGCCAGGTCGTGGAAAACACCCGCAACCTGCACCGCGCCGTCAACACCGACGTCGAGCAGGTGCAGGCGCGTCGGCAGTCGATCATTTCCAACCAGAGCGCGGTGGAAGCGACCGAAATCGGTTATCAGGTGGGAACGCGCAACATCGTTGACGTGCTCGATGCCCAGCGTCAGCTGTACACCTCGGTGCGCAACTACAACAACACGCGCTACGACTACATCCTCGACAACCTGCGCCTGAAGCAGGCCGCCGGCACCTTGAACCCGGGGGATTTGCAGGACCTGACGCGTTATCTCAAAGCCGACTACAACCCGGACAAGGACTTCCTGCCGCCGGATCTGGCGAAGGCTGCGGCGGAGCAGTTGAAAGCCAGGCCTTAAAAAGCAAAAGATCGTCCGAACGCGGCCCGAGCCTTCGACAGCTCCTACATTGGGATTGATGTACACCCTGTAGGAGCTACCGAAGGCTCGGGCCGCGTTCGGACGATCTTTTTGTTTCAGGCAACTCGCCCTAACGCTCGATCAACCGCCCCAATCCATCCAGCAACCGCTGCAACGCCCCCTGATTGGTGCGCATCACCTTCAGCCCCGCCTCCGCCATCCGCTGTGCATCGCTCGGCAGTTCGAACAATCGCTGCACCGCCAGCGCCAGACCTTCGGCATCATCGACCTCGACCAACGCGCCGGCGCTGCGCAACTGCGCGGCGATTTCGAGGAAGTTGAACAGGTGCGGCCCGCTGAGCACCGGTTTGGCCAGGGCCGCCGGTTCCAGCAGGTTATGGCCGCCATTGGGCACCAGGCTGCCGCCGACGAAAGCGCTGTCGGCCAAGGCGTAGAGAAACAGCAACTCGCCCATGGTGTCGCCCAGCAGCACCGAAGTGTCCGCGGTCACCGGCTCGCCCGTCGAACGCCGCACCGTGGCGAAACCTTTTTGCCGGCACAACTCAAACACCGGGTTGAAGCGCTCCGGATGACGCGGTACCAGAATCAGCAAGGCATCGGGATGATTGACCAGCAGCCGACGATGGGCATCGAGCACCACTTCGTCTTCACCTTCATGGGTACTCGCGGCGATCCACACCGGGCGCTCCTGCGCCTGCCATTGTCCACGCAATTCGGCAGCACGCTGCAGCAATTGCGGGTCGATGGTCAGGTCGAACTTGATCGAACCGGTCACTTCGACCGTTTCCGGGCGCGCGCCCAAATCGCGGAAACGCTGCGCTTCGGCTTCGGTCTGCACCGCGAACAGGCTCATCTCGGCGAGCATCGGCCGGGTCAGTTTATGGAAGCGGCCATAGCCTTTGGCCGAGCGCTCAGACAGTCGCGCATTGGCCAGGGCCACGGGAATTCCACGTTTGGCGCACTGATGGATATGGTTGGGCCAGAGCTCGGTTTCCATGATCACTGCCAGTTTCGGCCGGGCCCGATCAAGGAATCGCGCCGCAGCGCAAGGCAAGTCATAAGGCAAATAGCAGTGCTGAATGCGCGGCTCGTTGGCAAACAGCGCCTGGATCCGCTCAGACCCGGTCGGGGTCATGCAGGTGACGGTGATCGGCAGCGTCGGATATCGCTGCAGCAAGGCACGGATCATCGGCGCCGCGGCGATGCTTTCGCCCACCGACACCGCGTGCACCCAGAGGCCGTCCGGTTTCATCGCCGGTAGCGCGAGGGAGAAACGCTCGCCAATGCGTTTGGCATACGCCGGCGCCTTGCGCGCCCGCAGCCAGAGCCGAATCGCTACCAATGGCAGCCCCAGGTAAAACAGCGCGGTGTAGAGAGTTCTATTCATGGCGGCGGAGTTTATCGGTTTTTTAGCCGATCGCCTGCAAGTGCACGGCAAAACGTTCCGCCAGCCAACGGGCTGCCGGGCCGAGGGGCTCGTCGCGGCGCCAGACCAGCTCCACAATCAATGCCGGCGGTGTCCATTCGCTGGTCAGTTCGACCATCAGATTCTGATACGCCGGGTACTGCACCACATGGCGCGGCAACCAGGCCCAGCCGAGGCCGCGCATCACCCATTCGGCCATCACGTAGAAGCTGTCGGCACGCCAGACCTGCGGGCTGGCCGGCTCACTGCCGGGATAGACGCTGGATTGCGTGGACATCAGCAGCTGTCGATGCTGCGCCAGTTGCTGGCAATTGACCTGCGTCTGCTGCGCCAATGGATGCCCCACGCCGCACACCGTGACCATTTCAACGCTGCCCAGCACTCGGCGCTCAAGGGCTTCGGGAATCTGCTCGTGATAAAACAGCAAGCCCAGGTCGGCCCGACGCTCCACCAGTTTGCGCGCGACATCACCCTGGGCAGCGCTGGTCAGTTGCACTTCGAGGCTGGGAAACTGTTCGGCCAGGGCTTCGAAGCTTTCAACCACTGCCTGATAAGGCATTGCCTCGTCCTGGGCCACCCGCAAACTCGCTTCCTGGCCGCGCATCATCGCTAGTGCCCGGCCGTTGAGGCGCTCACATTGGCGCAGCACTTCCCGCGCCTCTTCAAGCAGCGCGGTGCCGGCTTCAGTGAGTTTCGGCTGGCGACCACTGCTGCGATCGAACAGGCTGACGCCCAGGTCTTCTTCCAGCAGCGCAATCGAACTGCTGACCGCCGACTGCGCCTTGCGCTGATCCCGCGCCACCGCGGAAAAGGAACGCTGTTCCGCGACACTGACAAACAAGTGCAGCTGTTCCAGACTCCATTGCATGTTCATGGCTCAACCCATCTTCAGAACAGATAGGTAATGACTTTACCGCATCTGGCGGATCTCTAGAATGCCGACCTCAGAAGCAACACTTCATACGAGGATTGACCCATGACCGCTTACTACTACCTGGCCATCGCCATCTGCGCCGAAGTGATCGCCACCGTTTCGATGAAAGCGGTCAAGGGTATCAGCACGCCACTGCCGCTGCTGCTGGTCATCATCGGTTACGGCATTGCTTTCGGGATGCTGACCCTGGTGGTGCGCAGCGTTCCGGTCGGCGTGGCCTACGCGGTGTGGGCCGGCATGGGCATCGTGATGGTCAGCGTCGCGGCGCTGTTTATCTACGGGCAGAAACTGGATGTGCCGGCAATGCTGGGGATGGCGTTGATTGTGCTGGGCGTCGTGGTTATTCAGCTGTTCTCCAAGACCGCGGGACATTAAAACCCGAAGCACCATTTACTGTGGGAGCACCGCACCGCCGCTCCCACAGGTTTTGCATCCGCTCTATTGATCACCAACAAATCTCCTGCGCATCGAGTCTGTATACTGCGCCCTCGTCTTGAACACTGAGGTCGCTGCATGCCATCCGTTATTTCCACCGACGTTCTGATTGTCGGCGCTGGTGTCGCCGGCCTCTGGCTGAATGCACGCCTGCGCCGCCAGGGTTTCTCGACCGTGCTGGTGGAAAGCGCCAGTCTCGGTGGCGGGCAAAGCCTGAAGTCCCAGGGCATCATCCACGGCGGTGCCAAGTACGCGTTGCACGGTGCCCTGACCGGCGCCTCGGAAGCCATTGCCGACATGCCGCGTCGCTGGCGTGAAGCACTGGCCGGTGACGGCGAACTGGACCTGTCCGGCGTGCGCGTATTGTCCGATGCCCATTACCTCTGGTCCCCCGGCACCCTCGCTGGCAACCTCACCAGCTTTTTCGCCAGCAAAGCCGTGCGCGGGCGGGTCGATCAGGTCAAAGGTGATCAATTGCCGCCGGCGCTGCAAGACAAGCGCTTCAAGGGCAAGGTCTATCGCCTGACGGAACTGGTGGTCGACGTGCCAAGCCTGATCCAGCGCCTGGCCGACCTGGCTGGCGACGGTCTGCTGGCCGGTCAACACATCGAACCGCTGCTGGAGAATGGCGAACTGGTCGGTTTGAAAGTCGACGAACGCGAAATCCGCGCCCAGCGCATCGTTCTCAGTGCCGGTGCCGGCACCGCTGACCTGCTGACCGCGCTGGGCCTGAGCCAACCAGCCATGCAGCGCCGCCCCCTGCACATGATCATCGTCAAAGGCCCGAGCCTCAAACCGCTGTACGCCCACTGCCTGGGCGGCGGGCCGAAGCCGCGCGTCACCGTGACCACTCACCCGGCCGCCGATGGTCAGTGGGTCTGGTACGTGGGAGGCGACATCGCCGAAGCCGAAGGCGTGGCCCGCGAGCCAGCCGCGCAAATTGCCGCCGCCCAGAAAGAACTTGGCCAACTTCTGCCGTGGATCGACCTGAGCACCGCACAGTGGGCGACCTTGCGGGTCGAACGCGCCGAGCCACTGCAATCGGGCCTGACCCGCCCGGACAACGCCTTCCTCGCCGAGCAGAATCGTCTGCTGGTGGGCTGGCCGACAAAACTGGCCCTGGCACCGGACTTCGCCGACCGCGTCTTCGCCACACTGCAACGCGACGGTATTCAGCCGAGCCATCCGGCCCCGCTGCCGGAACTGCCGAAACCGCCGATAGGCGCCCCTGCCTGGGAGCAACTGCTGCCATGAGCCAACCGACCCTGCATGACCTGCATCGACCGCTGGGCAGCACCGGCCTGCTGGTATCGCCCCTGGGCCTGGGCACAGTGAAACTTGGCCGCGATCAAGGGGTGAAATACCCCAACGGCTTTCAGATCCCCGGCGACGACGAAGCCCGCATGCTGCTCAAACTCGCGCGCGACCTGGGCATCAACCTGATCGACACCGCCCCGGCCTATGGCCGCAGCGAAGAGCGTCTCGGCCCGTTGCTGCGTGGGCAGCGTCAGGACTGGGTAATCGTCAGCAAGGTCGGTGAAGAGTTCGCCGACGGGCAGTCCCGCCATGATTTCAGCGCCGCGCATACCCGGTTCTCGGTGGAACGCAGCCTGCAACGTCTGGAAACGGACTTTATCGATCTGGTGCTGGTGCATTCCGACGGCAACGACCTGGCGATCCTCAACGACAGCGAGGTCTATGCGACCCTTGCCGAACTCAAGCGCGAAGGCAAGATTCGCGGTTTCGGTTTTTCCGGCAAAACCGTCGAAGGCGGTTTGAAGGCTCTGGAACAAGGTGATTGCGCAATGGTCACCTACAATCTGAACGAACAGAACGAGAAGCCAGTCATTGACTATGCTGCTGCTCACAGCAAAGCGATCCTGGTCAAAAAGGCCCTGGCCAGCGGCCATGTGTGCCTGAGCCCGGGCGTTGATCCGGTGCGTGCCAGCTTCGAATTGTTGTTTGAACACCCGGGGGTGGCCAGTGCTATTGTCGGGACCATCAATCCGCTGCACCTCGCCCATAACGTCGCGACCGTTGTCCAGGTCCTTCGTAGCCATTGATGCCGCCCACGCGGCCTTAAGCAGGAGCCGACATGCCGCGTACGCTGATCAGAAAGAACCCGAGCAACTTCAAGACCCTGCCGCTGTTCGTCGAAGCCACGCCTGAAGGTTTGAGTTACCAGAGCGTCGGGATGCCGTTGAATTTTTCCCAGACCCTGCAACGCCGCCGTCCGGTGACGGTGGCCGACAGCGAGCGGTTTGCCCTGGAGCTGGCGAACCTCGGGGTTTCGGTGCGCCTGACCCTGCATTGGCAGAATCGCGACTACTGGGTGTTGGTGCGTCAGCGTCGGCAGGATCGCGGCGACGTGGTGCTCAAGCTGATCTCCGGCTACGTGCCGGCCCATGAGCTGAACCTGCCGCTGCACACGGCGACCCAGGAAATTGCCGAAGAGTGCCTGCTGGAAACCCCGGAGGGCTGGCTCAGCGGGCGCTTCAACGAAACCTGGCTGCCAGCGCCCTACTCGGCAGCCCTGCATTACCGCGAAGCCCTGCCGTTTCGCCTGACACCACTCTCCGGTTCGGCGCGGCCGGTGCGCTGCGCGAACATGCCGCTGATCGAACGTCCCCGGGCCTACGTGCACTTGCCGACAGCCTCGCTGCAATTGATCTACGATTTGCGCCTGGACGTGCCCAAGGAAGCCAAATCCCTGAGCCTGTTCCATGTCGACGAGCGTCTGGAGGGCGATCAACTGGTGGCCCGGCTCGATCGCAAACGTCCCGATTTGTACCTGATGCCACTTGAAGATGGGGTGCCCCTCCCCGAGTTGTATACGCTCAAGCGCGATAAGCTGTTACCGGCCAGTACCCGTGGACTGTACCTGGCGGAGAGCTTCGCTATCCAACAAGGTTGGGTGGTCCGTGAAGAACGTATTCGCTGGAAGGACTGGATAGCACAACAAGGGCTGGGGGTACCGAAAGCTCAGCGACAAGGGTTGAAGCAACTTAGCGTGAAGGCTCTCCGACTGGTGAAGCTGGTGCGGGGAACACTGAGTAAATAATTGCTTGCCCCTAGCTTGATCGTTGCTTGTCCATGAACGTGCGGAACTGCGCAAACAAATGAAAGTAGCGATTCTCCCGCTTGCCCATGCCGCGCTTGGGGGAGAACGATTCATCAGCAAATGCACCGGTGATACGAACACGGGAAGCCTTGGTATCCATGGTGCAGATCCGGGCTCCTGCCTGTTGCAGTACGTATTTGAGCAGTCGTTCGGAATGTAACTTCCTTCCTGTCGCCTTGCAGAAGTCGAAGATGTGCTCAATCCTTTTCCCATAAGCCATATAGGTATCACGCCCACAAATGGCAAAACGATCGTTCAGCCCCCCCCACCACTGCCAATCAGGGATATAGCTATTCAGTCGCCTGGCTTCAGGGTGATCGAACACATAGGCGGGAAGCGGTGTGTGATAGAAATTATCCGGCCGAACGAATACAACGAAATCAGGATTGAAGGACTCCATCATGGCGGTGACTGTGTGCAGCGAATTCAGCTGATAGATCAGGTTCCGAAGTGAAGCGTACTCGTCAGCCCAGGTATCGCCGAGTGCCTTGACTTGTTCAAAGTTCCAACGCTCAAGAACACCTTCCGTTGAAGTGAGCTGGCCCGTCATAACCTCGAAGGCCTTATAGTTATCCGCCTTCAGCTCCCCCCTTTCGCCTGAGCGCGCGTTCTGGACTTCGTCGACTTTATACAGATGATAAAAGCATTTTACGTTGCTGTTCGGGGGCAACTGCGCAAGAACGTTTTCTTGAATGGAGGGAAAGCAGATTTCCGAATTTCTTGGAATACCAAAAAAAGCCACCGCAACATTTAACACTCGACAACACCCCTGAAAGAAAACGAGCCCGCTTTTCGGCGCCCTGCTGGTGACCGGTTACCAACAATCATTCATTTGCGACGAAGCAATACTTGCCACCAACTACGACGCTGCAGAGGCACGACGATGACGTCCGACTTTTGCAACCAGTCTCGCTCATAGTCCCAGGCATGCCCGCCCCAGAGCTTTCCTGCCTCGTTGGAAAAACCCAATGTCATCAGTTGGTAGGTATAACCAGTGTGACTGCGCAGCCAATCGAACAACACTAGCGCATTAAAGCCGGTGGAAGGTCCAACATAACGCTTGCCTCCTGGTCGGTCGACCGGATAGTTCCACAGTGCCGGTAACGGAATACGCTCCCAAAAAAGCGCCACTCGCGGCAAAGGGCACATTGGCTCCGTACATCCCACCAGCATTGTGAAACAACGCTCGCCAGCGTGTTCGAAAAGTCGCTGCACTTCAGATCCATAGGGAAGACCGAAGAAGTAAGCGTCTGGCGCATTGAAGCCATGCACGAATACATTGACGCTCTGCGGGCAAAGCAATACCGATTTAACACAGGTGTTGAAGCTGACCACGACGTCATCAATGCCAATATTCAGCGCCTGGAAGTCGGCCGGCGTAATAGCCGGATTATTGGCTATAAGCACAACACGAGAAGCCATGCGCAAGCACTCCTTCAGCTCCTCCGGCAGTCCATTCATAACGGACTGGTGGCCCCCAGGCATCGCATCCAGCGCTACTTTTTCACCGGTTTGAGGCTTTTGACATTCCATGAGCTACTCCGGAACCTTCATCCCATGACGTAACTTGACCCACAGGCGAGTGAATGCCGATGGCGGTCGCCAAGGACGCATTTCACGCTGGATTTCAACAGCGAGGGTACGTCCTACGCGTGCAAAGGAATACTGACTCTCAGCGAACGCCTGCCCGTTACTGGCGATACGAGCCGCTAACGCAGGGTCACTCTCCAACAGCTTGAGTTTTTCCAGTGCCTCCTCTTCGGAGCGATAGAACACGGTGTTGTGCATATCCTGAAAACCCAACAACCGATCTTCTTCACCCTGACTCCAGGCCAGCAATACGCAGCCACAGGCCATGGCTTCAAAGTTCTTGATCATGAATTCGCCCATGCCTATATCGGCACTGACAAAAATCTTGATGCGATTGAGTGTTTCCAGATATTCAGCGCCTGACTGGGTCCGGGTTACCAACATGCCGGTACGCCGAGCCAGCGATTCAAGGACTGCCTTGCGCTGCGCATATTCGGTACTTTTCAGACTGCCCAGAAAACCGATCGGAATGTCTCGAACACCGTCCATGTTATGCAGCATCTGTTCGTCATATCCTTTTGAAACGAACACTGCATCAATATTTTCAGCTTGCATCCTACGCGCAACAACAGCGCCAGATACCAGCACACGAGAGCTTGGGAGACGGCGATACAGGCGCGAATAAACCCTCCGGTACTTACTGTCGGGCATGTAGTTCTGATAGGCGTCATGCTCGAGAAAAATCAGCCCGGGAATACACTTTAGAACACTGACCTGTGGCGCGAGGCGCTTGACTCTGGAGAAAATCACGACCCGGTGAAAGTTCTGATAATTGACCGAAGCGAGAAACGAACCGAGATTCATCTGTTGCAGCTTGCTTAGGCGATAGACAACGCAATCGGTGCAGTTCTGCTGCACGATTTCATACAGACGGTCCAATATGACGCGCTGCTCGTCCATCACCAGGAGCATGACTTTCATAAAATAATTACCACAAGACAACAGCAGGTAAGCGCGGATTCGTACCGGCCAACGTCGACGGAAACGGTTATACCTCCACGGTAAGACCGTTCACGTACATTACAAAACGAGAGACGTCCACCTCAACGGCTGCGTATCTTCTCGACGATTGCGGTGGTCGAGCTATTTTCCACCAGCCCCAGTACTTTCACCGTCCCGCCGTAAGCGTTGACGATGTCCGCGCCAACCACTTGGTCGATCCCATAATCACCGCCCTTGACCAGTACGTCGGGCTTGACCTCGCGCAGCAGGTTTTCCGGGGTGCCTTCAGCGAAGCTGATCACCCAATCCACTGCGCCAAGACCCGCCAACACCGCCATGCGACGATCGACGCTGTTGATCGGACGACCCGGCCCCTTCAAGCGGCTCACCGACGCATCGTCATTGACCGCCACGATCAGGCGATCACCTTGGGCGCGCGCCTGTTCGAGGTAAGTCACGTGGCCGGCATGCAGGATGTCGAAGCAGCCGTTGGTGAACACGATCTTCTCTTTGTGTGCCCGCGCGTCATCGACCGCCAGCAGCAACTGCTCGAGGCCCAGCACACCGCGCTCGGAGCCTTCCTCGCGCTGAATCGCGCGACGCAGTTCCGGTGCGCTGATGGCCGCGGTACCGAGCTTGCCGACCACGATGCCCGCCGCCAGGTTGGCCAGGGCCACCGCGTGGGGCAGCTCTTCGCCAGCGGCGATCGCCGCCGCCAGGGTAGAAATCACCGTGTCGCCGGCGCCAGTCACGTCGAACACTTCACGGGCACGGGCCGGCAGGTGCAGCGCCGGATGATCCGGGCGCAGCAAGGTCATGCCGTGCTCGCCACGGGTTACCAGCAAGGCGCCGAGGTCGAGGTCGTGCATCAACTGCGCGCCCTTGCTCACCAGTTCGTGCTCATCGGCGCAACCGCCGACGATGGTTTCGAACTCGCTGAGGTTCGGGGTGATCAGGCTCGCGCCACGGTAGATCGAGAAATCCTTGCCCTTGGGATCGGCCAGCACCGGAATGCCACGGGCACGGGCGGCCTGGATCAGCACCTGATGGTTTTTCAGCGCGCCTTTGCCGTAGTCGGACAACACCAGCACCTTGATGCCTTCGAGCAATTCGTCGACTTGCTCGCCCAGCGCCAGGGCGTCAGTTGCGAAAGGTTCTTCGAAGTCGATACGCAGCAATTGCTGGTGACGGCTCATGACCCGCAGCTTGACGATGGTCGGCTGGTGCGCAATGCGCTGGAACAACGCCCGCACGCCGGCGCCCTTGAGGCTATTGACCAGGCTGTCGGCGGCTTCGTCGTCGCCAGTCACGCCGACCAGCGAGGCCGGTGCACCGAGCGCGGCAATGTTCAAGGCAACGTTGGCAGCACCGCCCGGACGGTCCTCGATGTGCTCGACCTTGACGACCGGTACCGGCGCCTCAGGAGAGATCCGTGAGGTACCACCATGCCAGTAACGGTCGAGCATGACATCGCCGACCACCAAGACAGGGGCTTGATTGAATCGCGGCATGGACAACTTCATGGAGCAACCCACATACAAAATGAACAGGGGCGCGATATTAACACAGGGTTGGCGCTGGCTTGTGGGACGGCTGCAACCTGATGAATCAGCAGGGGGTTCTGTTCATTTATTGAGCAGAAATTGCGATAAACGACGGCAAGCGTCCTCAAGTTGCAGCGCCTGGGTGTCGATCTCGCATTCCGCCGTCAACGGCCATTGCGCAGGTTGTCGCCATCGAGCTGGAACGTGTGCAGCCCGTGCTGGTTGAGTTGCAACGCCTGATCTCGGGAATCGGCATCGACAGGGCCTCATTCATAACCGAGCATTTCGTAATCGCGCTGGTACACCCGTCGCACCAGCCGACGGGTACACACCGAGCAGAAGTCACGGGCAAGTATCGGACGCCGCTGTTGCGAGCCGTTGACGGGGGGTAACACTGCCGAGTGGCCTACCTGTTCGCATATCAGGCGAAAATCCCGCTGCGGCTTCGGCAAGAGCTTCCAGAGATAACGTTGCAACATGGCAGTACCCGCGCGAAAGGGTTGGCCCCCCTCGATTGAAGGCAAAGTTCGTTCAGGAACCTTAACAAGCGCGTTGCCGAGATTTATTCCGGTTTGGTCAAGAAGCGTAAAGGTCTGGATACAATCCACCGGACGCGTTGCACGCCGGTGAACGCAAGGGTGAGCAGGGCTCACCCTTGCATCGAGTCAGGCGATGTCTTCAGCCGGGGCGTCGAGGCCCATGGCGTTCAGGCGGGCGTAGTAGCCATTCTGCGCCAGAAGCTCGGCATGGGTGCCGCGCTCGACGATCCGGCCCTGATCCATCACCAGAATCAGGTCAGCCTTCTCAATGGTCGACAACCGGTGAGCGATGACCAGCGTCGTGCGACCTTTCATGACCTGATCCAGCGCAGCCTGAATATGCCGCTCGGATTCGGTATCGAGGGCCGAAGTGGCTTCGTCGAGAATCAGCAACGGTGCATTCTTCAGCAGGGCCCGGGCAATTGCCAGACGCTGACGTTGACCGCCGGACAGCAACACGCCGTTCTCGCCGACCTGGGTGTCCAGGCCTTCGGGCAACTGCGCAATGAAGTCCATCGCGTAGGCGTCTCTTGCCGCTTTCTCGATGTCTTCGCGGGGAGCCCCAGCCAGATCGCCATACGCAATGTTGTTGGCCACGGTGTCGCTGAACAGCGTCACATGCTGGGTCACCTGGGCGATGTGCCTGCGCAGGTTCAGCAGTTTGTACTGTTCCACTTCAACGCCATCGATCAGGATCTCGCCCTTGTCGTGATGATAGAAGCGCGGAATCAGGTTCGCCAATGTCGACTTGCCGCTGCCCGAACGCCCCACCAATGCCACCATTTGCCCCGGCTCGACCGAGAAACTGATGTCATCGAGTACCTGGCGATCGGTGCCTGGGTAAGTGAAGCTCAAGTGACGCACGTCCAGACGACCGCTGACGACATCGCGCTCGATGGTGCCGGTATCGACTTCGGGTTCGACGTCCAGTTGCTCGAAAATACTCTCGGCGCCGGCCACACCTTTCTGGATGGTCGAGCTGACTTCGGACAATTGGCGGATCGGCTTCGGCAGCAGGCCCGCCAGAGTGATGTAGGCCACCATGTCACCGGCGGACGCATCTCCGCGCAGGAACAACACCAGGAACATCAGCACCGCCATGGCGGTGTAGATCACCAGTTGCAGCAGCGGCGTATAGATGGCGCCAGTGCGAGTCATGCGCAATTGCTTGTCGGTGTTGCCTTGGCTGGCATTGAAGAAACGCCTTTCTTCATAGACTTCGCCGCCGAAACTGCGCACCACGCGATAGCCCTGGATCGTTTCCGAGGCCACGTGGGTCACGTCCCCCATTGCAGCCTGGATCTTCTTGCTCTGTTTACGGAATTTCTTGCTGGCGGTGCGCACCATCAAGGCGATCAACGGCAGGATCGCAACCATGACCAACGTCAGGCGCCAGTTCATGAACAGCAGCGAGACGAACAGGAACACCACCGTCATGCCTTCACGGATTACGACCTTGATCGCATCTGTAGCCGCCCCCGTGACCATGGTTACGTTGAAGGTGATGCGCGAAATCAGATGACCCGAGTTATGCTTGTCGAAATAACGGTTGGGCAAGACCAGCAGGTTGTTGAACAACTGCACACGCAAGTCGTGGACCAGCCCGAGGGAAACTTTGGCCAGAAAGTAGTTGCCCAGATAAGATCCGAGCCCCTGCCACGCTGCAATCAGGATGATCAGCAAAGGCACGGCCTGCAGCAGTTGCAGATCACGCAGGTACGGTACGGTTGGAAACAGCGCCGCTTCGGGGTTGGACAGGCCGTCGACGAAATACTTGAGGATGTACCCGAGCATTGGCTGAGTCGAAGCGAAAATCAGAAAACCGACAATGCTGATCAGGAACAGGCTGATGTACGGCCGGACATAGCTGAGCAGGCGGAAGTAGATTTTCAAGCTCGATGGGCTTGCGGAGAGACTGGAGTCGGTCATATCACGCGAATGTCGATAAAAAGGACGCTGACTTTAGCACAGCTTCTTCTGGGTTCTGGCAATCGCATAAAGGCTGTTATTGTTAAGCGTCATATTCAGCATCAAATAGCCATCACCCCGAATGGCCGATCAACTTCAGGATTGAATCTCTCAGCATGCAACTCAGTGGCTTCAACAACACATCCAATCGAGTCTTCGATTTCATTTGCCTCTGGATTCTTCCACTTGGCTACTTCCTGCTGCTGTGCGCAATGTTCTTTCTGCCTGGTCGCAGCCTGCATCACAAGATTTTTTATGGCCTGTTCAGCATTCCATCGCTTATTGTCCTTTGCCTGCGCCCCCGCGAACTCAAAGAGTTGCTGCGCGAACCGATCTTCGTCGCGGCGCTGTTGTTCGCCGCCTGGGCCTTGCTCAGCCTGAGCTGGGGGCCGCCGATGGAGAAAAGCGTCATCGGTCAGTTCAAACCCTCTTTGCACACCCTGCTGTTGTTCGTTGGCTGCCACCTGCTGGTGCGCTACCGAAGCGAGATCATCCAGCCCCTGCTGTTCAGTGCCGCAATGGTCGGGCTGATCGCGTCGGCCTACAACCTGTTCATGTTTACCCGCCTCTACGAGCCGGGCATGCGCCTGATCGGGAGTGGCGCATTCGACAACCCACTGCTCAGCTCCCACGTATTCGGCTTTTTTTGTGCCTACTGGCTGAGCGTGAGCATGAGCTGCAAGCGTCGCCAGATGCTCTGGCTGAGCATCCCGGCGATGACGATCATGTTCGCCGCGGTGATTGCCACTGGCTCCAGAACCCCGCTGGTTGCTTTGACACTGGCTGCGTTATGGCTGAGTTTCATCAGCTGGAACCGTCGCTCTTTCGTATTGCTGGGTGCCCTGTTGATCAGTGGCGCAGCGGTTGCCGTACTGTTTTCGCAGATGATCGTCGAGCGCGGCGACTCCTATCGCTTTGAAATCTGGCAGCTGGCCCTGCAAAAAATTGCCGAGCACCCGTGGATCGGTCATGGCTACAACGCCACCCTGACTCTCGACCCCGGTATCGGCTACACCTTGCAGGAGCCTCATAGTTTCGCCTTGGGGGTGCTCTATTACGTTGGTATTTTCGGCTTGCTGCCGTGGCTGTTTTTCCAGGTCCGGAGCTTGCTGAATAGCTGGCGGTATCGCCTGCAACCGTTGTTCATCATCGCCTCGACCTGGCTGGTATTCGGCATCGGCGCCGGCTTGACCGAAGGCGGTGGCATCATTTCCCGGCCCAAGGAGCACTGGTTTTTGCTGTGGATTCCGCTGGCGCTGATCGCCGCATTAAGCATCAACCAACGGGCCAGGCGCCTATTGGCAATGCCGATCAGAACCTTGACACCCACCGCCCTGCAACAGTTGACCGCCAGTGCCCAGGTGATCGAGGAAGACGGGCTGGGGCCAAAAGTCCTGCGCCTGGTCGATGGCAGCTTCCTCAAGCTGTTCCGCCGCCGCCGCTGGTACACCTCGGGCAGCTTCAACCCCTATTCCGAACGGTTTGCCGCCAACAGCGAGCAATTGCGCAACCTGGGTATCCCGACCCCGCAAATTCTGGACCTGTATCGACTCGAGGACGGTAGCAGTGCCGTACACTATTCGCCGCTGCCGGGCAGCACTTTGCGTCAGGTTCTTCAAGGCATCACCGCGCCCGCGGTGCGTCAGGCGCTGGTTGAGCGTTTCGGCAAGTTCATGGCGCAACTGCATGAACAAGGTGTCTATTTCCGGTCACTGCACCTGGGCAATGTACTGGTACTGGATGACGGTGAGTTCGGCCTGATCGATCTGGCGGACATGCGCATCTATCCGTCATCGCTGAGCCTGTCCCTGCGCAAGCGCAATCTGCGCCATATGCAGCGTTACTCCGTGGATCGACGCTGGCTGTTCGAAGATCACTTTGACGCGCTACTTCAGGGATACGCCGTGATGGCGTCGAAATCTGCAGTGGATAACCTACACAGGCAAGTGCTGACCTGGAGTCATCCCGCCCGGGCTCATTAATGGTTGAAACCAACCCGTTCATTGCGCTGGCGGCCTACCTGCTGGCCATCGTGACTGCGGGCCTGCTGATCATCATCAGCAGCCTGACATTCCTGTACATCGAGAAACCAGGCATCGATGCAGGCAAGAAAACCCTGCAGTGGCTGTGCCAGCACAGGGAAGGTCAGAAAAAACTCCTACAGAAGGTCGCTCCACAACGTTGAGCAATCACCGGGGCTGTCGCTGACGGGCATACGCAAGAAAGCCTTCGATATCATCGCTGCAGAGCTTGTCGGCCAGGCCGTGCAACTCGGCCTCCGGCCAGTCCCACCAGGCACTCTGGAGGAGCAGCAAACGCTGTTCCTCGGGGAAACGCCAACGCAGGAAGCGCGCCGGATTACCACCGACCACCGCGTAGGGCTCGACATCGCGAGTCACCAGTGCACCCGCCGCGACGATTGCGCCATCTCCCACCGTTACTCCCGAGAGTATTGTGCTGTTGGAACACAGCCACACATCGTTGCCGATGTTCACATCACCGTTGGTGCCACTGTAACCGCTGATATGCGAGGCCTGTTCAACCATTGCCGGGAACGGAAACGTGGTGACCCAGTCCGTACGGTGATGCCCACCGAGAAAAATCTGCACGCCTTCAGCGATCGAGCAATACGCGCCAATGCTCAGTGTCGAGCCTTCCTTCCAGTCATAAACGTGCGGCAAGCCGTAACTGCCACGACCGAAAGTGTACTCCGGGTATCTCAGCTTGAAACGCGCCATACCCCGCTCGATCTTCGGCAACTTGCGAATCGCCCGCTTCGCGCGTTTTTCTCGATAGAGTTGTATCCAGCCCATGTCTCAGTCTTTTTCCAAGGGTGAGAAAAACAACCGCCCCAGCCCTCGCCAGGTCTTCTTGTTCCAGGCCTTGAACGGTATCTGCGCCAGCAGCTCCCGCGCCAGCTTGCGGTCGCGATTGGAGGTTTTCAGGAACATCGAGCTGAGGAATTTGTAGCGCACCTCGTCGTACAGCGGATGATCGCTGAACAGCGCGTAGGAGCGCAGGATGTTGTCGATCATGAAGCGGTTATTCTTGTAGGAGTTGGTGGCGTGCTTGCGATAGCGCGCCATCAGCACATTCAGGCCATCAATGAAGTAACCGGCGCGGGTCACCTTCAACTCGATCAGCAAGTCCTCCAGCCGAATGTTCGGATCGAAGCCGCCCACCTTGTCCAGAGCTTCGCGGCGGATCATCAGGGTCGGTGCCGGCGGATAGGGCTTGCGCTCCAGGAACATGTCATCGAAATCCAGACGACGGAACGGCACATCTCGACGCTGACGTTTCTCCGGATAGAGATTGCCGTCGGCGTCGATCAGTTCGATGTTACCGGCGCAGATCCCGACTTCGGGCTTGCCGTCCATATACGCCACCTGGGTGGCGATGCGCTCCGGCAACATGATGTCATCGGACCCGAACGGCACGATCAAACTGCCCTTTGAGCGCGCAATGGCGCCGTTGAGGGTGTTAGTCAGCCCCTGGTTCTGCTGGACCCGGAAATCGAAACCGTGCTGCGCCTGCAAGGCATTGATCCGCTCGACGCTGTCATCGCTGGAGCCATCATCGATGACCAGCAACTCGATATTTTTGTAGGTCTGGTTGAGGACGCTGAGAATGCTTTCCTCGATATAACGACCATGGTTGTACGACGCGACGATGACTGTGACGAGAGGTTGCGCGTCGCTCATGGTTGTTCCTTGCGGGCTTGGCTCAAGCCGGAATCGATCAGGTTCAGGTACTCCTGACGGAACACCTCGATGTCGTGTTGCTCCTGGAGATAACGATAGGCCTGTTCGCCCTTGGTCTTGAGATCGTCATCCGACAGCCCCAGGTAATTGTCCAGCGCAGCGACCAGCGTCGGCACGTCTGCCGGGGTAATCGCAAGACCACCTGCGCCCTGAATCAGCGGCAACATCGCCGGTACATTCGAGGCGATTACCGGCAGATGCCCGCTCATGCCCTCGAGCAATGCCAGCCCCAGGCCTTCAGCCAAGGACGGCATGGTCCAGATGTCGAACGCCCGAACATACTGCAAGGCGTTTTCCTTGAAACCCAGCAAGTGCGCGCGACCGGTCAGCCCCAGGCGCTCGATCTCGGCGGCCAGGCGCGACTCTTCACGCCCCGCACCAATGATTGCCAGCTGGGTGTTCGGGTATTTGTCCTTGAGGGTGGCAAAGGCCTGCAGCAGATAGGTGTGGCCCTTGACCGGCACCAGTCGGCCCAATGCGCCGATCAAGCGCACCGACGGATCGATGCCCAACAACTCGCGGGCACGCTCGCGGCTGTACTGCAAACCTTCAGCCTGCTCGATGTCGATGGCGTTGGTGATCGCGTAGGTATTCTGGTCGGTAAAGCCGCAGTCGCAATCGAGCAGGTACTGTTTGACCGCTGGCGACACGCCGACAAAGCGCCAATGGCGATCGATCAGACGTTGAGTCTGGCGGCGCCGGTAAAACCGGTCGTACTCGCCAAAACCGTGGGAGATGCCGATGCACAGCGGTACTTTCAACCAACGGTTGAGCGCCAGCATCATGTTCACCGGTTTGAAGCGGTTGCAAATCACCACGTCGAATTTTTCTGCGCGGCAGAACTTGTACAGCTGCCACATGGCGCGCAGGCGCATGCCCTTGAGGGACTTGTCGGAAAACTCGAAATACACCGAACGGTCGGCGCGACTCACTGCCTCGCCAGGCCCCGGCTTGCCGCGCAGGAACGCCGCGGTCACTTCATAGCGATCGCTCGGCAGGGCCTTGACGATCTGCTCCGCGAGGTCGGCAAAATCATGGGCTTTGACGTTGTAGTCAGGCTGCAACTGCAGAACCTTTGACCGTTGACTCATAACTCTCCCCGGTGAAAACCAGTCGCATCGATGACCCAGGCCGGCTCGGCGGCGAGGCGCCTGATCTCGGCTGGATCGGGTGGGGGCAACCGTGACCATTCGTTGCGTTTCCAGCAGACGAAGTGGAAATACGGAAACCGGCGGTCGCCATCGCGATCGTTACTCAAACAGCCATTGCGCCAATACCAGTGCTGCGGAAAATCATCCGTGCCGTCGTGCCACTTGATGCAACCGCCCGGGGTACTGAACGCCTCGGTGAATTCGCTGCGGCGACGCCACGGATTGAGCTTGCCCACCAGGGAGAACAGTGGCTCGGGGAAATTCTTGCGCCAGAGGAAGATCCGACTGAATGCGCCTTCATCCAGCGCGTGATGCGCCTGATCGGTAAAGCGTGTTTGCCAGTCCTTGATCTGCATGAACAACTCACGTTTGCGGGCAGTGTTGCGCATCAGACAGAGATGACCTGCCACCCGCCGCTCGTGGGTAGAGAACAGGTCATAACTGGCCAACCGATCAGCGGTGAAATAACTTCGCAGGTCACCAAATACCAGATCAATATCGCCGAACGCCCAGAAATCATAGCCTTGCAGGCGGTCGACATGAATATGCCCCAGAGCCGGCTTGATGTCGCAGAGCTTGTAAGGCGCATCCGGCACAAAGTCGATGTTCAGCCGCCGAGACACCAACGCGCAGTACTCGCTGAAACTCATGGCTTCAACAGTCACGTTGGGCGGCAGGTTCTCGGGAGTGCCGCAATCACTGAACAGCAGCCAGTCGATATCGGCGTTGCGTCGGCAACTCTCGAGGAAAAACGGCATCCAGAACGGCCAATGACCGAAATACGGAATCAGGAACAGGATACGCGGGCATGGATTGATCACAGAAATACTCACTACTGCTTGGATACGCCGCCATGCTAGGGGGCGCGATACTTCATTTCTGCCTCACAGATGTTTCACCATGCTTCAGAACCCAGAACAACTCATGCCGCCTGACCGCCTTGCGAAAGAACTCGTTCTCGCCATAGACGGGTGGCACTCTACTGGCCAGCAGCCACTGTATCAACCGCCGCAAACGTCGCTTGAACGGCATGGGCGGTTGCAGGTCGTGCATCATGCCCAACGCCATCGCTTTATCACGCTGACGCGCCAAAGGCATCGGCAGGCAGCAGGGCTGCATCGGCGTTGCCGAATCGAACGTCGGCGGCAGGGCGATGCCATGACCCGCATCACCCATCGGCCAACGATCATTGTCATGCAGATGGTTGGCATAGCCAAGCACGGTGGTCGGCTGCCACTCCAGCCCGCTCAACGCTTCGAGAACCGCTGCCTGGGCACAGATGTGATCCGGGTGCGGGTCAAGGGTCGGGTGCGGCAATACGATCACTTGCGGACGCGCCCTCAGCAACAGTTCACGCAGATCGGCCAGCAAATTGTTCCAGGTCGGCGCGCCGTCGACATCGCCCGGCAGGGCAAATGGATTCAACTGACGAAACAACCGGGTGTCACTCAAATCCGCTTCGCGCGAACCCACCGGCGTGGCCGGCGCCGCCTGCATCGCCGCCAGTTGCAGGCAAAAATACCCCAACTGCACGCAATGGGCTTCAGGCACCCCGGCCCAACGCGGTACGGCGATGCTATCCCAGGCCCGCAAACGGCCTTTGAGACGAGCCGCCTCGACCGTGCTCAAACCCATCTGTCGATAATGTTCGGCTTCGATTTCACCGGCGGTCAGGGTGACGATCCAGGCTTCGTCGGCCTGGCTGTACAGACCGTAGGCGGCCAACTCTGCGTCGTCGGCATGGGGAGCAATCACCATCACTCGCTGACGGCGGTAGTCCGGCTGCTCAAACACCCAAAGCACTGGCTCACCAAGCAATCGGCAGAAACGCCCGCGCAAACGTAATTCACCCTGTGACAGCACCCGTGACTGACCACTGAGATTGAGATAGCGCAGCCCGTTTACACCGCGTTCGAAAGTTTGCCGGTCGGGATTATCCCCCCCCAGCAACTCGACCATCGGATCGATAAAGCGCCCCAGCCAAGTACTTTTCACCCGCAACGCCAGTATCAGCGTGGCGTCATCGACCAGTATGACGCCCTCATCCAGCCGTAGCCGTTCACCGTCCAGATGAATCTTGGGTTGCGGGGTATACAGCGGGAAGCTGTATTGGTAATCGTCTTGGGGAGAATAAAACAGATGGTCGGCAAACCACGCCTCATGGGCGATCCAGCCCAGCACCGCAAGCACCAGCGGCAGCCACCAGGCCACCAGCACGCCGATCGCGATCAGCAGCATCAACGCAATCAACAGGCCGATGCGTTTGTTGCGCCGATGGCGCTTGAGCAGTTGCTGTTTGCGGCTCATGGGTTGGCTCATACCGTGAAGACCGGCACAGAATTGCACCAACGGTCCTTGTACTCACGGTCGGTTCGACCAAAGGAAAACCGTAGGGGTTTATCCAACGCGCGTGCATGTTCCCAGGCGCTTTGGGTGTTGAGGAAGCTCAGCACGCTACCCGGGCTGAATTCGCGGGTCTCGGGATCGACACCACCGTTGACGTATTCGACACTGATCCACTCCGGCGCCTCGACTCGGTACACCAGTTGAGTCGCAATCGGTGCGTCGTTGAGGAAAATCACCGAGCCAATCAGCAACTCGCGCAACAACTCGATCACCTCGCCCATGCGCTCGGCACCGGTGGCCGGAAAGCCCCAGCGACGCTGGAACAGGTCGCAATAGATCGCCGCCAGTTCACTGCTGGAAAACTCGGTAACCGGCCGCACCACGCCGCCCGCTTCTTCCAGCAGGCGCAACTCGCGGCGCTGGTTGTAGCGAAACTTTTTCGACAGTTCTTCAGGTGTCCGGGCCAGCGCCAGTTGTTCGGCCTGCAGCTTGATACCGGTAAAACGACCTTCGCTCAGCGCCGACAGGTAACGCCCGCGATGGCGCAGCGGTGCCTGGGCATCAGCGGCGGCCGGCAGGATCAGCTCGGCATTGCCGAGGTCGAACAGGCCCTTTTTACCCGTGCGCTTGAGCACGTCCTTGGACAGCGCCAGGTCGCGTCCCCAGGTCGGGATGGCGGCTTTCACTTCGCCGTCCTGCTCCCAAGCCAGGTAACGCACCGGGATGTCGGCCAACTGTGCCAGACGTTCGACCACCAGAGGATGCGTCGCGACGCTGCCGCCAAAACGCTGCCAGGCTTGCGCATAAGTCGAGGCGTCGACCTGCGCCCAGCCACGCTCGCGCCAGCCTTGAAATCGGTTGAGCATCAGCCCCTCGGTGCCAGTTCGGTAACGTGCGGCAAATGCCAGAAAGCTTCGCGCACCGCGCGATCGGAGAAGCGCTCGCGCAAGCGGTCGAACATCAGCTCGGCACACTGACGACGTTGCTGCTCGTCCATTGCGGCCAGATGCTGCAGCCCTTGCGCCAGGTGCCCGGCATCTCCCTGCGGAAACAGAATGCCCACGCCTTCGACCACTTCCCTGGCACCCCCGCACGCGCTGGCGAGCAATGGCACACCGGCGGCCATGGCCTCCAGCAACACCATGCCGAACGGCTCGTTATCAGAACTCAGGGCAAACACATCGAAAGCGCGGAAGTAACGTCGCGCCTCGGGCACCTGGCCGAGGAACAGCACGCGATCGCCAATACCCAGTTCACGCGCCAGGGCCTTGAGGTCCTGTTCCAGGCGACCACTGCCCAGGATCACCAACTGACTGTTGGCCGGCAACCCCGGCAATGCCTGGGCAAAACCATGCAGCAGCGTGGTCTGATCCTTGTCCGGATGCAGGCGCCCGACGTTGCCGACAATCCAGGCATCCATCGACAGACCGAGGGATTCCCGAGCTTCGCGGACTGATACCTGACTGGTCTGCAACGCAGATACGTCAATACGGTTATAGAGTGTCTGAATCCGCCCGACTGGCCATTTCGGCAAGCAACGACGCATGTCGTCACGCACCGCATCGGAGACCCCGAGCAGGCTCAGGCGCTTGCGGAATATGTGCGCGAACAGTTTGCGGGTGCCGCGCTGGTAATCGCCAAATGCGTGATGCACGCCAATGACCGGCAACGAAGTGCCGAGCAAGGCGATGTAGATCGGTTTGAAACGGTGAGCAATGCAGAAACTGAAATTGCGCGAGGCGGCGATCTTGCGCAGATCGCCGATGGCGCCCAGCTTCAGGCCACGAATGGCCTTGGAGCTGTATTCCATGAACAGCACTTCATCGGAAGCGCAGCTCGCGGCGACTTCGGCATCGGCAGCCCCGGTCAGAAACACCGTGGTCACTCGATAACCGGTCCCCGCGAACAGGCTGGCGTACTGCCGCGCGCAGTCCAGAAACGGCCCGTCATAGCCGTGACAGAACTGCAGCACATGGCGTTCAGCCGAGCGTGTCATAAGCGTCCGCACCTTCTTTGACCACCAGAATGTCTTCCATGATCAGGTACTGCAGGTCGGAGCCGAAGAACATATTCAAGGCGTCGGTCGGCGAGCAGATCATCGGCTCGCCACGACGGTTGAGCGAGGTGTTTAGCGACACGCCGTTTCCGGTCAGCACTTCCAGCGCCTTCATCATGTCGTAGTAACGCGGGTTGTATTCGCGCTTGAGCACCTGGGCCCGGGACGTGCCGTCTTCATGGACGACTTCCGGCACGCGGGTTTTCCACTCTTCAGCCACTTCGAAGGTGAATGTCATGAACGGTGCCGGGTGATCGATCTTGATCATTTGCGGCGCAACGGTGTCGAGCATCGACGGGCAGAAAGGCCTCCAGCGCTCGCGGAACTTGATCTGATGGTTGATACGGTCCGCCACGCCGGCCACGCTCGGGCAGCCAATGATCGAACGACCGCCCAAGGCACGCGGACCGAACTCCATGCGGCCCTGGAACCAGGCCACCGGGTTGCCATCGACCATGATTTTGGCGATCTGCTCCGGCATATTGTCGAGCTTGCGCCACTTTGGCTTGTCGGCGTGACGGGCGCAGGCCGCGATAACGTCTTCGTTGCTGTAGGACGGGCCGAGGTAGACGTGTTCCATCTTCTCGACCGGTACACCACGGGCATGAGACACATAAGCCGCTGCACCCACCGCGGTACCGGCATCGCCGGACGCAGGCTGGACGAACAGTTCTTTGATGTCATCGCGGGCGATGATTTTCTGGTTCAGCTTGACGTTCAACGCACAGCCACCGGCGAAGGCCAGCTTGCCGGTTTCCTTGAGCACATCGCCCAGGTAATGGTCGATCATCTGCAACGCCAGTTTCTCGAACAGCGCTTGCATGCTGGCGGCGTAGTGAATGTACGGCTCGTCGGCGATGTCGCCTTCACGTTTTGGACCCAGCCACTCGATCAGCTTCGGCGAGAAGTAGAAACCCTTGCCCTTCTCTTTATAACGACGCAGGCCGATGACGTTGGCGTAGTCGGTATTGATCACCAGTTCGCCGTTTTCGAACGAGGCCAAACGGGAAAAATCGTATTTGCTGGCGTCGCCGTACGGCGCCATGCCCATGACCTTGAACTCACCGTCGAGCATTTCGAAGCCGAGGAACTCGGTGATCGCGCCGTACAGGCCGCCGAGGGAGTCCGGATCGAAGAATTCCTTGATCTTGTGGATCTTGCCGTTTTCGCCATAACCGAAGAAAGTCGTGGCGTATTCGCCCTTGCCGTCGATCCCCAGGATCGCGGTTTTCTCTTTGAAACCGGAGCAGTGGTAGGCGCTGGAGGCGTGGGCCAAGTGGTGCTCGACCGGCTCGATCTTGATCTTTTTCGGATCGAAACCCAATTGCTCGAGGCACCAGACAATCTTGTTGCGATAGCGCTTGTAGCGACGGTTACCCATCAGGATCGCGTCGAGGGCGCGGTCCGGGGCGTACCAGTAGCGCTTGGCGTAGTGCCAGCGAGCCTTGCCGAACAGGCTGATTGGCGCGAATGGAATCGCCACCACGTCAACGTCGGATGGCTTGATACCCGCCTGCTCGAGGCAGAATTTCGCCGATTCGTAAGGCATGCGGTTCTTTGCATGTTTATCACGCACGAAACGCTCTTCTTCAGCCGCCGCGACCAGCTTGCCGTCGATGTACAAGGCTGCGGAAGGATCATGGCTAAGGGCGCCGGACAGGCCAAGAATCGTCAATGCCACAGGGGTCTAGCCTCTTTAGTCTGCATGCAGGCGCAACGCGCCTCAAAAGTTAATGTGCCCTCGCAAAGGGCGAGAGACAGCTAAAGGGCGGGATTATAGCTTAAAAGCGCCGGCAAGCCTCTAGCAGGAAGTGGCAAGCTGGCGCGTTGACAGATGAAGGACCTCGACATAGACTCCTGCGCAAATGGACTGGGGGATCCCGGTCGGCGTTGTGGCCTCGGTGAGTTTCACCGGGGCTTTTCGCTTTCTGAGAGAGGGAAAATCTTTAAACCCCAGTTCTCGAACCCCTCCCCCACATTGTTACGCCCACCACTGCAGTAGAACTTGCGCTTGAGCACGTCAAAGGCACGATTTTCTTGCCCTGAGCGCAAAACGCTCATTCCAATGGGTCTTGCAACAAGATCCGCTAGCTGTAACCCCGTAGAATTCACTTGCTTGGTTGCAAAGACGATATCGAATGGCAACTGAATGCCCAATCGGTTCGCGCCATCGCACATGCGACGAAACTCCAGTTCAAGCTCGTTATCCTCCCGCTTCCCTCGACGCTCGAAAATCACATGAGTTAAAACGCTCTGTTGATTCTTTTCCTGTAAATACTCATAAAGAGTTTCCAGACAGAAGCCGAGCGCGACGTGATAAGGATTGTGGACAGGACCTTGTTTTTCGCGAAGGGCGGCTTTGTCGATAACACAGCTGATCAGGACGAAATTGCTGGCTTCAATGATGCCCGTCAACTCATCGAGAAAGGCATGTTTGTGTTGCCTCGACGTGAATAGACTAGAGAACGCTCCTTTTTCTTTTCGAATTTCCAATTCATGCAGACCGATCAGGTCGTGCCCCATATGATTGAATTTAAACTTCTGAAGGGCAGGAATAACCTTCTCGCAATAATGTCTTTTATGAAACACACAAAATGCCAGCACAAACATTGGATAGTTTGGATCTAATGTTTGCATCCCATGATCGCCACTCTCATCCACATAGATTATGAAATCGCTGTACCTCCCGAACGGAGGTAAAAGCTTTTTCGCCTCGACATTAGTTGAGGTTGCGTTTTCAAAAAGAAAAAACTGTTGAGAGGGCAAGATCGGGGCCGACACGAGCTATTTACCCTTTTGTTTTTCGAACCAGGTGCATTAGGTGTAGCACTGACACGCCGGTATATAAAAGAATTACCCCCGGCCCGGCCGCCAGTAAATCCTTATATTTCCGTCGGCAGCCTGCCGGTAAATCGTATAGGGCAAGAAAACCGTGTCGAATACACCCGAAAGGGTCAAATCCAGCAATACGAACGGCACCAGAATACCCGTGGGATCGGGTGGCGCATGGAGGAGACAAAAGTCGTGAGCCAGACCGCTGTAGATGCGAGGAACGGACTGACAGTAGGTCTTTTGCTTTCTGAGGCCACGGGCCGCCTCTTCGTCATCCTGCAGCACCGTGACAGCGGTCCCGCAGCCAGACAGCGCCAGTGAAAAAGAGCTCAACATCACAGCCATTTTTATCGTCAAAATCTGCCCTCCGAGAACGTCAGGCAAACTAGCATCGTGGCTATTCAGGGCACAGTTCATGCGCTCTGCAGATCACGTAGGACAATTCACAAGAACTTGTCCGCCAGATCTCGGGAGACGGATCTGGCCCCATCGCGGGCAAGCCCGCGATGGGGTCAAAGACCCGCTTCAAGCAGCGCCAGAGATATCTTTGGGCAGACGCTGATCAATCACTTGGTACAGCGCACTGCTCTCGGGCCAGTTGCGCATGAACCGCGCCCGATCCCGCGCATACGCGGGGGCAAAGCTGCTGAGCGAACCATGCTGACACATCGAATCCAGGTCGATCAGCGCCCAGCGATCCTGTTGCCAGAACAGGTTATGGCCCTTGAAATCGCCATGGCTGATCCGCTCGCCAATCAGCTCGGCGAACAGGTGATCCAGTGCTCGCAACTCGGCTTCCGGCGCGTCCCCGCTCTCAACGTACGGCGCGAAGCGCTCGATGATGTCCGGCCCCGGCAAATACTCGGTCACCAGGTACGCCCGGCTGCGCAGCCAGAAAAAACGCTTCTCCAGCAACGCCAATGGTTTGGGCGTGGCAATGCCGAGGAACGCCAGGCGATTGCCTTCGCGCCATGAGTGCCAGGCGCGGCTCGGGCGCCAGAAACGCTTGAGCCAGTGGGTAAAGCCTTTGATGTTGTAACGCTTGACCACCAACGTACGCCCGGCCACCTCGACCTTGCCGACACTCGCCGCGCCGCCGGTTTTGTACAGATGCCCCTGATCGAGCAAGGCATCGGCCTGTGCCAGTACCGGCAGCATCGCAGCCTCTTCCTCACGGCGAATCGCCCGCAAGCCGAACGCACCGCGCTGGACACTGAACAACGTGCATTCGCGGCCGACCTTGATCAGAAAGTCCTTCAAACGCCAGCGACGGACCTTGTCGATCTGTTTTTGCAATGCCTCCATCGGCAACGCGTGTTCGCCGTTACTCAGCAGGTAATACACCAGCAACTCTTCGGTGAAGGGTTCCAGTGCTTTGGGCAACTGGGCGAAAAACACCCCGAGGTTTTCCAGGACTTTCTGTTGCGACAGCGGCTTGCCCGCCGTTTCGACGCAGATCCCGGCGCCATCGATCAAATACAACTGACCGCCATGGCGCAGCAGGTTGTCCAGGTGCAGGTCTTCCTGCCACAGGCCTTTGCTGTGCAGTTGGCCGATGGCGCCCAACGCCTCAGCCAGCACCGCGGATTGTTCATCCGCCAATGCGGGCAAGTGCTCGACCTGCTTCCAGGCATCCCCCAGGCTCTCGGCACCCTCAAGGAAATCGAACAACAGCCAACCGCCCTCGCCGTCCTTGAGGCCATCGGCCAATAACAACGGCGTGGTCAGCCCCTGAGCGGCCAGCAAACGCACGCCGTCCAGCTCACGTTGAAAATGCCGCGCCGCTTTGCCACCGACCAACAACTTGGCCAGCACCGGCCGGCCGCGCCAGACGCCAGCACCCACATAACGCTGCCCCGGCAACACCCGCAGCAGACTCAGCAACTGCAAATCGGCAGGCCCCGCGGCATCGGCCAGTGGAATGCTCAGCGGCAGGCTCGGGCTGCGGCCGGCGTTTTTCAGTTCGGACAAACGCATCAACGCGTCTCCTTGTTACTGCGCCGCGCACTCAGGCGCGATACCCAACGGTCCACCCGCGAACTGTTCAGCGGCTGATCCAGATAAACCGCCAACAATTCGCGCAGCTGGCTGTCGCTCCATTCCGGCGCCCGACGCAGCAACGGCTCCAGGTCCTTGACCCGATCACGTCGGCCGAAAAACAGCGGCCGGGTTTTTTCCAGGTCGATCAATTGCGCCTGATAGCCGTCGCCGGCGGCCTGAAGAAAAATGTGCTTGGGGTAAAAGCAACCATGGACCTGGCGCCTGCCGTGCAGGCGTCGCGCCAGTTGCCCACAGGCCTTGAGAATGGCCGAGTGCTGTATCGCGCTCAGCTCCGACCAGCGCTGCAACAGCGAATCCAGATCATCCCAACCGTCCAGCGCGTGAGTCAGCAGAATCGCCCGAACTTCGCCGTCGACCTTGCGCTCACCAAAAAACGCCGCCTGCAGCGCCGGAATACCCAGTGTCCGATAACGACTGATGTTGCGAAATTCACGGGCAAAACTCGGCTCGCCAAAGGGCGAATGCCGGGAGCGCGTCAGGTAGTTGCTCTGGCGCTTGAGGTAGTAGCCATGACCGTCCAGATCCAGCCGAAACACACTGCTCCAGCCACCCCGGCCGGTGTTGGGCTCGTCCACCGCGTCGAGCTGTTTGGCCCAAAGTGCGTCGAAGGTGCCGAGACCATGACGCTCGAACAGCGCACGGTCTTCAGCAGCCAGAAAATCAGTCATTCGCGTCCCTCAAAAAATCTCACCACGTGCCGAATGCGTTTCTTGTCCGCGGCATCGAGCCGGGCGCATTGGCGGTATTGCAGGTAAAAGCGCAGGCGCTGGGTGGCCGACAGGTGATACTTGGCGACCTTGTCGAGGCAGGCCAGGTCTTTGGTGATGCGGTACTTGAGCCAGAAGCCACGCCAGAAATCGCCGTTGGGGCAATCGATCAGGAACAGCCGGGCCTCATCGTCGACCAACAGGTTGCGCCACTTCAAATCATTATGAGTGAAACGGTTGTCGTGCATCGTCCGGGTGTAACCGGCCAATTGGCGACTGACGGTATCAACCCAGGCGCGGTCCGCCAGTTTCGGATCATGCCGATTAGCCAGGACCGACAAGTCTTCGGTATGCGGCAGTTCGCGGGTGATCATTGCCCCACGGGCGTACGTCATACCGTGCCGCTCCAACCCCCAGGCCACAACCTCTGCGGTGGGAATGCCCCACTTGGCGAAACGCTTGAGGTTC
Organism: Pseudomonas sp. P1_A1; assembly: GCF_056406935.1. Lineage (NCBI taxonomy): Bacteria > Pseudomonadati > Pseudomonadota > Gammaproteobacteria > Pseudomonadales > Pseudomonadaceae > Pseudomonas > Pseudomonas sp. P1_A1. The sequence goes on from NZ_JBFTZE010000005.1 coordinate 258,760, forward strand.
TGCCATTCGGCCTTGACCCGAGGTTTGCCCAGGTAGCGCCGCAGGCCTTTGCCGGCACTGACGTAGCGTTTGACGTAATAGTTGACGCCTTTGCGCTGTACGCGAATAACTTCAGACAGCGGATCGTGGGTCAGTTGCTCGCCCTCGAGGGCAAACACCGCATCAAGACTACCGAAATCTTCTGCCAGATCGCTGTAAGCCGGCTCCAGTGTCCAACCCGACATCAGAGCGCATCCCCGTAGCGCTGTTTACGCTCATAGAGCTTGTTGGCCTTGCCTTCGAGCCACGCCAGCAACCCGGCTTCTTCAATCAGAATCTGGCGCAGAGGCTGTTGGAAGTACCCCTTGAGGAAACGCAGTTTGTCGCGACGGGTCAGGCCGATCTCCAGCGCCGAAAAATACAGCGCCGCCAGGTCCTTGTTGCGCCAGCGCCGGGTAATCGTCGGACGGGCCTGGGCGCGGTGCAGGTCGATCACCGACAACTTGAGGTCATCGCAGGTCACCGGCTTATCGGTGTGCAGCAGGAAGTGGCAGATGTAGCAGTCGCGATGGTTGACCCCGGCGCGGTGCATCATGCCGGTCATGCGCGCGACTTCGGCGATCAGCGCGCGCTTGAGCTTGGGCTCCGGCGGGTGCTTGACCCAGTCGATGCTGAAATCTTCAAGGCTGACAGTGGGCGCCAATTCTTCAGTGACGATGAACGAATGCTGATCCGCCGGGTTGCTGCCCTTTTCGCCATAAGCGACGGCAGTCATGGTCGGCACGCCGACTTCTTGCAAGCGCTCAATGGCCTTCCACTCCTGGCCCGCGCCCAGCACCGGCAGCTTGGCGGTCAGCAGGTTCTTGAAAATCTCACCCCAGCCGATGCCCCGGTGGATCTTCACGAAGTACCCGTGGCCGTCCACTTCAGTTCGCAGTGTCCGGCGCGCTTCGAGCTCGCGGTACACCTCGCCCTTGAGGCCCTCGACTTCGGCGAACGGGTCGCGTCCTGCCCAGAGGCTCTTGAACGGTTCAGCCAGCATCAACTTCATTAAGCGTGCTCCGCCAGAATCACATCGGCCGCGTGCTGCGGCATGCTGTAGAGGTCGGCCGTCTCGGCGAAGGCCAGACCGTTGCGGCTCCAGGCCGCCCGTGCATCGGCATCGTTCAACATGCCGGTCAGGTATTGAGTCAGTTGCGCTTGATCGAAGGGTTCGTCCAGCACCAGACCCGCATCGGCCTCGGCGATGTAATGGGCATAACCGCACACTTCGCTCACCAGCACCGGCAACCCGGCCACCAGGGCCTCAAGCAATACCGTCCCGGTGTTTTCGTTGTACGCCGGGTGGATCAGCAGATCGGCACCGAGCAGGAAACGCGGGATATCGCTGCGGCCCTTGAGGAACTGCACGTTATCGCCAAGCCCCAATGTGGCGCTCTGCAGCTGGAATACTTTGGGGTCGTCCTGGCCAATTACAAACAGACGGGTGCGTTTTTTCAGCTCGGCGGGTAATGCGGCCAGCGCCTTGAGGCTGCGGTCGACACCTTTGGTCTTGAACCCGGAACCGATCTGCACCAGCAGCAGCTCATCGTCCTTCAGGTTAAATTCAGCGCGGAACCCGGCGCGAATTTCATCCGCGTTCGCGGGGCGACGACGGTCTTGGGCAATGCCCGGTGGCAGCAAATGGAAGCGCGCCAGCGGTGTGTCGTAATGCTTGATGAACAGCGGCTGCTGGACTTCGGAAATCATCAGCACTTCGGTCTTGGCATCTTTGGCGAACACCGCGCGTTCGTACTCGGCGAAGTGCCGGTAACGGCCCCAGCGACGGTACAGCGAGTTGCGCAGGTTTTGCGCCTTGTCTTCGAAGCAGCCGTCGGCGGCGTAGTAAACGTCCAGGCCCGGCATTTTGTTGAAACCGATCAGACGGTCCACCGGACGCTTGGCCAGATCGGCCTCCATCCATTCGGTGAGTTTCTCGTTGCGCCGATGATTGAAGAACGCCTTGACCGGCGCCACCAACACTTCGAAGCCCGGCGGGATGTCGCCTTCCCAGATCAACGTGTAGACACGAATTTGATGGCCACGCTGCTGGCATTCAAGTGCGATGCGCATGAAGTCACGCTGCAAGCCGCCAAACGGAAAGTACTTGTACAGGACAAATGCCAATTGCATCAGCGCAGCTCCTCAGCCAGTAACAACGTGCTCAGTCGGCTCGCGACACGCTCGGGATTCAGACGCGTGAAGCACAGGGGCCACTCGCGTTTCAGGTCAAACCGACGGGCATCGTCGGCCGTCGGTTGATAGGTGCATTTCTTTTGCAGGCACGGCGCGCAAGGGAAGTCGCTGGCCATATGAATCTGCGATTTGCCGTAGGCACCGGTCAGGCCCGGATTGGTCGGACCGAACAACGACAGGGTCGGCACGTCCAGCGCTGCAGCCAGGTGACCGAGGCCGGTGTCCACCGCCACACAGGCTTGCGCCCCGGCCAGGACTTTGCCAACACCCGCCAGGTTGAGCTTGGGTAGCACCTCGACGTGTTTCATGTCTTTGGCGATGCGCTCGGCGCGGGCCTTTTCGACCGGGTTGCCCCACGGCAGCTTTACCGCCACGCCGAGATACCCCACCCGCTCGGCCAGCTCGCGCCAATAGGCTTCGGGCCAATGCTTGGTGTCCCAGGTGGTGCCGTGGAGAAACACCACGTACGGATTCTTGCGCGGCAATTCCACCAGCCGCTCGACGTTCAGGCCGTAATCACCCAGGCCTTTGGGCAGGTCGTAACCCAGGGCCAACGCGAACAACTGACGCACTCGTTCAACCGCGTGCTGCCCACGGGCCACGGCCAGACGTCGGGAATAGAAGCGCGCGGCGATCGGTTCGCGGGCCGAATTCTTGTCCAGCCCGGCCACCGGCGCTTTGGCATAGCGCGTCAGCAACGCACTTTTCAGCAGGCCCTGAGCATCGATCACCAAGTCGTATTTCGTCGCGCGAACACTTTGCTTGAAGCGCTTCCACTCGCCACTCTTGATGGTCTGCCAGATGTTCTTGCGCCAGCGACGGATCGCCACCGGAATCACCTTGCCCACGGCCGGGTGCCAGGTTGGAATCTCGGCGAAACCTTCTTCCACCACCCAGTCGAACTTGATGCCGGGGATCGCCCTCGCCGCATCGGTCAACGCTGGCAACGCGTGAATCACGTCGCCCAGCGAAGAAGTCTTGATCAACAGTACCCGCAAACTATTTGACCTCGACCACAGTGCCCAGCAATCGCTGCAAGGCTTCGTTCACCGCTTTGGGCATGAGCTGGCGCAAGCAGTTGTAATGACCGAAACGGCAGGTGCGATCGAAGCACGGGCTGCATTCGATGCCCAGGCGCACGATCTCGACATGCTCGGCCAGCGGTGGCGTGAAGCCCGGCGACGTCGAGCCGTACACCGCCACCAACGGGCGGTTCAGCGCGGCAGCCACGTGCATCAGGCCGGAGTCGTTGGAGACCACCGCGTCGGCGCAGGACAGCAGATCGATGGCCTCGGCCAGGGAAGTGCCGCCACTGAGGTTCACCGACTCTTCACGCAGCCCCGGAATCAACCGCCCACGAATGTCTTCGCCCACCGCGTGATCGTTTTTCGAGCCGAACAGCCAGACTTGCCAGCCTTCACGAATCTTCGCCTCGGCGACCTTGGCATAGTGCTCGGACGGCCAGCGCTTGGACTCGCCGAACTCGGCGCCGGGGCACAGCGCCAACACCGGACGGTCAAGGGCCAGGCCGAACTTGGCCAGCGCGCCGTCGCGAGTCACCGGGTCGATCTGCAGGCTCGGCCGTGGATAAGGTTTCGGCAGCTCGATGCCGGGCTCAAAGGCCAGGGCCATGAAGCGCTCGATCATCAACGGATAACGCTCTTTGTCGAGCGTGCGCACGTCATTGAGCAGGCCGTAGCGGAACTCGCCACGCCAGCCGGTGCGTTTCGGGATGCCGGCAAAAAACGGCACCAGTGCCGATTTCAGCGAATTGGGCAGCAGAATGGCCTGGTCGTACTGACCGGCCAGGGATTTACCGATGCGCCGACGCGTTGCCAGCTCCAGCACGCCATGGCCGAGCGGGAAGCTCAAGGCCTGGCGTACTTCGGGCATGCGCTCGAGGATCGGCCGGCTCCACTCGGGGGCCAGCACGTCGATTTCGCACTGCGGGTGGCGTTGTTTGAGACACTGAAAAAGTGTCTGCGCCATCACCATGTCACCGACCCAACTGGGCCCAACGATCAGAATTTTCATGTGGTTTCCAAAAACGAACCGGGGAGGCATACGCCTCCCCGCCTCGAGAATCCAGCACCTGCGGGGTGAGCCGCCAGGTCATTTGGACGAGCCGGTTGGGGCTCGTCGAATAAATTTAATACACATCCATGTCAGTTAGCATAAATCTCTGTGGTGAGGGAGCTGGCTCCCTCGCCACAAAAGCCCGCCACACTCTTGTCAGCTTCAGCTTAACCCCAGCTCACGCCAGATCCGCATGACCTGCCGTCGCTCATCCACGAACTGGTCGCCCGGTATTACCCCGGAGTCCTTCTGCAAGGCCTCCCGGTGAGCGGCGGAGCGGTAGGCTTTATAGGCCTCACGCAACAGGCTGGCGTCTTCGGCGGGTATCAACCCTTCCTCCTCCAGCCCTTCCAGAATGCGGATATTGTCGGTATAGCGCAGCAATGACGGATGCGTTTCAGACCACGCCAGAGCCGCGTATTGCACCATAAATTCAATATCGACGATACCTCCAGCATCCTGCTTGAGATCGAACGGCGCCGTGGCCTCGAAGGCATTTGCCGCCGTGCCTGCCGCCGTGCTCTTGCTGCCGAGATTATCGCGCATCTTGGCGCGCATCTCGCTGACCTCCTGGCGCAAGGTCGACAGGTCCCGCGATTTGGCCAATACCGTCGCGCGAACCTTCTCGAACGCCTGGCCGACATCCTGACTACCCACCAGCGCCCGCGCCCGCACCAGCGCCTGGTGCTCCCAGGTCCAGGCCTCGTTTTCCTGATACCGGGCAAACGCGCCCAATGAACTCACCAGCAAACCGGAAGCACCGGATGGCCGCAGGCGCATGTCCACTTCATATAGCTGACCGGAGTTGGTCTGAGCCGTCAGCAAGTGAATGATCCGCTGCCCGAGCCGGGTAAAGAACTGCGCGCCGTCGATGGGTTTCGGGCCGTCGGTTTCCGCTTGCGGATCCGCATCATGGATGAACACCAGGTCCAGGTCAGAACTGTGCCCCAATTCCAGGCCGCCGACTTTCCCGTAACCGACAATGATGAATCCAGGGTCGCACACGCTGCCATCGGTGCGCAGCGGTGTACCGTACTTGGCCACCGTCTGGCGCCAGGCCAGGGCCAGAACTTGCTCAAGAATCGCTTCGGCAAGCCAGGTCAGGTAATCGCTGACTTTCATCAATGGCAGGCTGCCGGCGATTTCCGAAGCGGCGACGCGCAAGCGGTGCGCCAATTTGAAATGCCGCAGGGCTTCCATTTGTTGTTCGAGGTCGTCTTCGGGAATCCGCGTCAGGCGCTCGCGCAACTCGGCCGCCAGTTCCGGCGCCAGCGGTGGTTTGAACAATCGGCCTTCGTTGAGCAATTCGTCGAGCAGCAACGGGAAGCGCGTGATCTGTTCGGCAATCCACGGGCTCGCCGCGCACAGTGTCAGCAGACGGCGCAGCGCACCGGGGTTTTCGGTCAGCAGCACCAGATAGGCGGAACGCCGCGCCACCGCTTCAACCAGTGGCAGCACGCGCTCCAGCACCAGATCGGGATTGGCGTGCTCCACGGCCTGGGCCAGCAAGCGCGGTATAAAAGCATCGAGGCGTTCCCGCCCCAGACGCTGCATGGCACGCAATTGCGGACTGCTGCGCAGACTGGCCAATGCCTTCAGTGCCTTGGCGGCATCGGCGAAACCGCCCTCTTCGAGTTGGCGGCACGCGGCTTCTTCGTCCTGGGCTTCTTCCCACAGCGGCAGCCATTCCCCGCCGACCACCACTTCGCTCTCGGTGCCTTGCTCTTCATCAGGATCGGCAATCACCTGACCGAAGTGCCAGGCCACCCGGCCACGCCAGTACATCAGTTGTTCGTGGAATGCCGTCCAGTTGGTAAACCCGAGCATGAAGGCAATGCGCGCCTGATCCTGCGCACCGTCCGGCAACATCTGGGTCTGGCGGTCGGCAATCGCCTGAATCGCATGCTCGGTGTAACGCAGAAATTCGTAGCCTTTGCGCAGTTCGCTGACCACCGCCGGCGGCAGATAGCCCTGCCCCTCCAGGGTGCTCAGTACTGTTAATAGAGGACGCTGTTGCAGGCTCAGGTCGCGACCACCGTGAATCAGCTGGAAGGCTTGGGCGATAAACTCGACTTCACGGATACCGCCGGAGCCAAGCTTGATGTTGTCAGCCATGCCCTTGCGCCGGACTTCCTGCTGAATCAACTGCTTCATGGTGCGCAGCGCTTCGATGGCCGAGAAGTCCAGGTAACGCCGGTAAACGAACGGCCGCAGCATCTCGAGCAACTGGGCGCCAGCCACTTGATCGCCAGCCACCACCCGCGCCTTGATCATCGCGTAGCGTTCCCAGTCGCGGCCCTGATCCTGGTAATACTGTTCCAGCGCATTGAAGCTCAGCACCAGAGCGCCGGACGAACCATAAGGCCGCAGGCGCATGTCGACGCGGAACACGAAACCGTCGACGGTCATCGGGTCCAGCGCCTTGATCAGACGCTGGCCGAGGCGAATGAAAAATTCCTGGTTATCCAGCGAGCGTTTCACGCCGACGGTTTCGCCGCCCTCGGGGTAGGCAAAGATCAGATCGATGTCCGACGACAGGTTCAGCTCCACCGCGCCGAGCTTGCCCATGCCGAGGATGACCATCTGCTGCGGCTCGCCGCTGCGCCGCCCGGTGGGCACACCGAACTGCTGGCAATGCCGCGAGTATAACCACTGATAGGCCTGATCGATGCTGGCATCGGCCATGTCCGAGAGGTCGCGACAGGTCTGCACCAGATCGGCCTGGCGAGTCAGGTCGCGCCAGATGATCCGCACCTGGTGACGATTACGCTGGCGGCGCAGGACACGACCTAGCTGGTCGTCGGTTTCGGCGGCGCTCACCGCCGTGGCGATCTGTGCGCACAACTCGCCCGGCGCCAAGGCGCGGTCCAGTTCGCCGGACTGCACCAGTTCCAGCAACATCAAAGGGTCACGCAGACTCTGTTCAATCACAAAGTCGCTGGCAGCGGCGACGCGGGCAAATTGCGCCCAGCGCTCAGGCGTCCAGGCAGACAGGCCATGGTCATCGGGAAGAACCCCGACGGTCGTACGAAACGACTGCTCGGCGCGGGTGACAAACGGCAGGAGCCCATCGGGCAGTTCGGCAAGCGAAGGGAGGCTCATGGTCTATCCTTGATCGGCGTGTGAGGGGCTGCATGTAGTGATTCGTGAAAACCCGCTACGCGACTGACTGTCGAACAAAGGTTAGAAATAGCTGAAATTTCTTTATTTTTGGCAGCGATCATCAAGCTTCCACCTTTTTCGATTGGCAAAAGACCAACCTTAACGATTATTCTCACAACGCAGCCGGAGGCCACAAGCCAATCATCTGTAGTTTTACTACTCGTCTATACATTCGAAAGGCTGAAATGCCCGAAGATTTGTAGTAAAACTACACGCCGCCGGAACAACCTATCGGCAATCCAAGAATTTATATCGTCTGCCCACAAGGCCAGTCGCAAACTCAGGCAACCGATTCTGGAAGCCTTTCCGCCCTGGAGCAAGCCATGCAAGACCTCGATCCCGTCGAAACCCAGGAATGGCTGGACGCCCTGGAATCGGTTCTCGACAAAGAAGGCGAAGACCGTGCTCACTATCTGATGACCCGTATGGGCGAACTCGCAACCCGTAGCGGTTCGCAATTGCCTTACGCCATCACCACGCCATACCGCAACACCATTCCCGTTACCCACGAAGCACGCATGCCTGGCGACCTGTTCATGGAACGCCGCATTCGCTCGCTGGTACGCTGGAACGCGATGGCCATGGTGATGCGCACGAACCTGAAAGATTCTGACCTGGGCGGTCACATCTCCAGCTTCGCCTCCAGCGCAACCCTGTACGACATCGGCTTCAACTATTTCTTCCAGGCCCCGACCGACGAACACGGCGGCGACCTGATCTACTTCCAGGGTCACACCTCGCCAGGCGTTTACGCCCGTGCGTTCATGGAAGGCCGCATCACCGAAGACCAGATGAACAACTTCCGCCAGGAAGTCGACGGTCAGGGCCTGTCGTCCTACCCTCACCCTTGGCTGATGCCTGACTTCTGGCAGTTCCCGACCGTATCCATGGGTCTGGGCCCGATCCAGGCGATCTACCAGGCACGCTTCATGAAGTACCTGGAACACCGTGGTTTCATCCAGCCAGGCAAACAGAAAGTCTGGTGCTTCCTGGGCGACGGCGAGTGCGACGAGCCGGAATCCCTCGGCGCGATCTCCCTGGCCGGCCGCGAGAAGCTGGACAACCTGATCTTCGTCATCAACTGCAACCTGCAGCGCCTCGACGGCCCGGTTCGCGGCAACGGCAAGATCATCCAGGAACTCGAAGGCGTGTTCCGCGGTGCTCAGTGGAACGTGACCAAAGTCATCTGGGGCCGTTTCTGGGACCCACTGCTGGCCAAGGACGTCGACGGCATCCTGCAACGCCGCATGGACGAAGTCATCGACGGCGAGTACCAGAACTACAAAGCCAAAGACGGCGCGTTCGTGCGTGAACACTTCTTCAACTCGCCAGAACTCAAGGCGATGGTTGCCGATCTGTCCGACGACGAGATCTGGAAACTCAACCGTGGCGGCCACGACCCGTACAAGGTCTACGCGGCGTACCACGAAGCGGTCAACCACAAAGAACAACCGACTGTCATCCTGGCCAAGACCATCAAAGGTTATGGCACCGGTGCCGGCGAAGCGAAAAACACTGCGCACAACACCAAGAAAGTCGATGTCGACAGCCTGAAGTTGTTCCGCGATCGTTTCGACATCCCGGTCAAGGACGAAGAGCTGGAGAACCTGCCGTTCTTCAAACCGGAAGCAGGCAGCGCCGAAGCCCGTTACCTGGCCGAGCGTCGCAATGCGCTGGGCGGTTTCGTACCACAGCGTCGCGCTCAAAGCTTCAACATCCCGACCCCTCCACTGGACACCCTCAAGGCGATCCTGGACGGCTCGGGCGACCGTGAAATTTCCACCACCATGGCCTTCGTGCGGATCCTCGCGCAACTGGTCAAGGACAAGGAAATCGGCCCGCGCATCGTACCGATCATCCCGGACGAAGCCCGTACCTTCGGTATGGAAGGCATGTTCCGTCAGTTGGGCATCTACTCCTCCGTCGGCCAGCTCTACGAGCCAGTCGATAAAGACCAGGTGATGTTCTACAAGGAAGACCAGAAGGGCCAGATCCTTGAAGAAGGTATCAACGAAGCGGGCGCCATGAGCTCCTTCATCGCTGCCGGCACTTCGTACTCCAGCCACAACCAGCCGATGCTGCCGTTCTACATCTTCTACTCGATGTTCGGCTTCCAGCGTATTGGCGACCTGGCCTGGGCCGCTGGCGACAGCCGTACCCGTGGCTTCCTGATCGGCGGCACCGCCGGCCGTACCACCCTGAACGGTGAAGGCCTGCAACACGAAGACGGTCACAGCCACCTGCTGGCTGCCACCATCCCGAACTGCCGCACCTACGATCCAACCTACGGCTACGAGCTGGCGGTGATCATTCAGGACGGCATGAAGAAGATGACCGAAGAGCAACAGGACGTTTTCTACTACATCACCGTAATGAACGAGTCCTACCAGCAGCCAGCCATGCCGGCCGGTGCCGAAGAAGGCATCAAGAAAGGCATGTACCTGCTCGAGGAAGACACCCGCGAAGCGGCGCACCACGTTCAGCTGATGGGCTCCGGCACCATCCTGCGTGAAGTCCGTGAAGCGGCGAAGATCCTGCGTGAAGAGTTCAACGTCGGCGCCGACGTCTGGAGCGTTACCAGCTTCAATGAACTGCGTCGCGATGGCCTGGCCGTTGAACGCACTAACCGTCTGCACCCTGGCCAGAAGCCTAAGCTGAGCTACGTCGAAGAGTGCCTGAACGGCCGTAAAGGTCCCGTCATCGCCTCTACCGACTACATGAAGCTGTTCGCTGAACAAATTCGTCAGTGGGTCCCGTCCAAGGAATTCAAAGTCCTGGGCACCGATGGTTTCGGCCGCAGTGACAGCCGCAAGAAGCTGCGTCACTTCTTCGAAGTCGACCGTCATTTCGTGGTGTTGGCAGCCCTGGAAGCCTTGGCTGACCGTGGTGACATCGAACCTAAAGTGGTGGCTGAAGCCATCGCCAAGTTCGGCATCAACCCGGAAAAACGCAACCCACTGGACTGCTGAGGAGACACTCTGTGAGCGAACTCATTCGCGTACCTGACATCGGCAGCGGTGAAGGTGAAGTAATTGAACTGTTTGTGAAGGTCGGCGACCGTATCGAAGCCGATCAGAGCATCCTGACGCTGGAATCGGACAAGGCGAGCATGGAAGTGCCTGCACCTAAGGCCGGCATTATCAAGAGCCTGAAAGTGAAGCTGGGCGATCGCCTGAAAGAAGGCGACGAACTGCTGGAACTGGAAGTCGAAGGTGCCGCAGCGCCAGCCCCTGCGGCTGCCGCTGCGCCAGCTGCCAAAGCTGAAGCCAAACCGGCTGCCGCACCTGCGCCGGTAGCGCCTGCTGCCGCGCCGGCTGCTGCCAGCATTCAGCAAGTGCACGTGCCGGACATCGGTTCGTCGGGCAAGGCCCAGATCATCGAGATCCAGGTCAAGGTCGGCGACACCGTCGAGGCTGATCAGTCACTGATCACCCTGGAGTCCGACAAGGCCAGCATGGAAATCCCTTCGCCCGCCGCTGGCGTGGTCAAGGCCATCAGCGTCAAGCTCAACGACGAAGTCGGCACGGGCGACCTGATTCTGGATCTGGAAGTGGCGGGTGCTGCGGCCCCTGCTGCCGCCGCTCCTGCCCAGGCTGCTGCGCCTGCTGCCGCTGCTCCGGCGCCAGCCGCCGCGGCGCCGGCTGCACCGGTTGCCGACAGCGTTCAGGACATTCATGTCCCGGACATCGGTTCGGCGGGCAAGGCCAAGATCATCGAAGTACTGGTCAAGGCTGGCGACACTGTTGCCGCCGATCAGTCGCTGATCACCCTGGAATCCGACAAGGCGAGCATGGAAATCCCATCGCCTGCCGCTGGCGTGGTGGAAAGCATTTCCATCAAGCTGGATGACGAAGTCGGTACCGGCGACCTGATCCTGAAGCTGAAAGTCAAAGGCGCGGCACCTGCTGCAGCCCCGGCTCCGGCTGCCGCTGCTGCGCCGAGTGCTCCAGCGCCTGCCGCTGCTGCTCCGGCTGCCGCCGCTCCTGCTGCTGCCCCGGCTGCTGCTCCTGCCAAGCCTGGCGCGAAAGTTCACGCCGGCCCTGCCGTGCGTCAACTGGCCCGCGAGTTCGGCGTCGAGCTGAGCGCTGTCGGCGCCAGCGGTCCGCACGGTCGCATCCTGAAGGAAGACGTTCAGGTTTACGTCAAGGCCATGATGCAGAAGGCCAAGGAAGCTCCGGCCGCTGCGGCTGGTGCAACCGGCGGCGCGGGCATCCCGCCGATTCCGGTCGTGGACTTCAGCCGCTTCGGCGAAATCGAAGAAGTGCCGATGACCCGCCTGATGCAGGTCGGTGCCGCCAACCTGCACCGCAGCTGGCTGAACGTGCCGCACGTAACGCAATTCGACTCGGCGGATATCACCGAGCTGGAAGCGTTCCGCAACGCCCAGAAAGCCGTGGCCGAGAAGGCCGGCGTCAAGCTGACCATCCTGCCGCTGCTGCTCAAGTCCTGCGCACACCTGCTCAAGGAACTGCCGGACTTCAACAGCTCGCTGGCACCAAGCGGCAAAGCGATCATCCGCAAGAAATACGTGAACATCGGCTTCGCCGTCGACACCCCGGATGGCCTGCTGGTACCGGTCATCAAGAACGTCGACCAGAAGAGCCTCCTGCAACTGGCCGCCGAAGCTGCTTCCCTGGCTGAAAAAGCCCGGACCAAGAAGCTTTCGTCGGACGAGATGCAAGGCGCCTGCTTCACCATTTCCAGCCTCGGCCACATTGGCGGCACCGGCTTCACGCCGATCGTCAACGCGCCGGAAGTGGCGATCCTCGGTGTTTCCAAGGCAACCATCCAGCCAGTCTGGGACGGCAAAGCCTTCCAGCCGAAACTGATGCTGCCGCTGTCGCTGTCCTACGATCACCGCGTGATCAACGGCGCCGCTGCTGCACGCTTCACCAAGCGTCTGAGCGACCTGCTGGCGGACATCCGCACCATCCTGCTGTAACACCGACTGGCCCTCCCCTGGCGGAGGGCCAATCGCGTTCCACGTTTTCCGAGCGCCACGCTCGTACCTCAACCCCGTCGATTTGGCGGGGCTTTTTTTTGCCTGACAAAACTCCCCGTTTCAGCATTCCATGTGCCGAACCCGCATTCGGCAGCTGCTACGGCACGGACCCTCTTTGTGCCTTATTCCTACATCCAAGGCTTACACCACCTACAACCCGCATCCACTTCTGCCCGATATTTTTTGCGATTCAGTAACTAGTCTTAGTTGCGGATAACTTCCACACAAACTTCGACTAATTAATCTGATTAGTTAGCATTACCTCGAATGGATTCGAACATGTTCAAACCAACTGTCGGCCCAATTATCGGCCACACCACAACTAACCATGCGCGCATTTTCTTGCGCGGTGAATTACAGAACGATGCCTTGGTATTTGCGGGCATCCGTTATCGACGCACAGGCGAGAAACTCTGGTCCAAAGGCGTATTTGCAAAACTGTCCGTCTTGCGCGACATGTCCGATGTCATTGCACTCAATGACCTGGCCACCGACACCGACTATGAGTACCAGGCAGGCTGGTTCAGCCCCATGAGCCCGGTGCATACCGTGGAGACAGTTCAGGAACTGCCGCTGCAATGGCCACGGGAGATTTACCGCTTTCGCACGCAGTCCAGCAAAACCAGCCAGCCACGGGCTTATGTCGTCGGCTCGTGTCGTTACCTGCGAATGACCGCCGGCATTGCGTCGGCCCCACAGTTGGGCGACCGGATTTTTGCCTCGATCAACAGCCTGGCGGACAGCGCCGAACCGCCCATCAGCGCCATGCTGATGACTGGCGATCAGATTTACGTCGACGACTTGAACCTCGTGGCCCCTGACCGGGAATACAAGGACATTCTCAAAAAATACCGCACAGCCTTTTCGCAGCCTCATATTTCCAAGTTAATGTCGGGCATGCCGACTTACATGATCCTCGACGACCATGAAATAGAAGACAACTGGCCCGCCAACAAAAGTAACGCCGATGATTACTTATACAAAAACGCCATTGCAGCGTATGAGTTATATCAAGCCAGTCACAGCCCCACGCATGAACTGCTGGCCAATGGGCAAGTAAGCAAAAGACTGGAACATTATTGGTATCAGTTCTCCGAAGGCGATATCGAGTGGTTTATCACCGACAGTCGAACCCGACGCAATCTGTCGGCCAACGACCGGCGTATCCTTGACGAAGAACAGGAACAGGCGCTGCTCAAATGGCTGATCAATAGCCCGGCCCGGGTCAAATTCGTGGTCACCAGCGTCATGTTTTACCCCGACCGCAAAAGCCATGGCAATGACGCCTGGAAAGCCTTCCCGGAGCAACGCCTACGGCTGCTGGAGACGATTCGTACACGCGATATCAAGAACGTCTTGTTCATTTCCGGCGATGTCCACGGCTCCCTCACCAGTCGCCTGACCCACAGCGAGGACCCGGATTTTGAAGTTCATACCATCGTGTCTTCGCCGCTGTGCAACAGCAAACTGCTGCCGTACGCCAAGGCGTCGACCTTCATTCTCGATCAAGCCCTAGCCCGAACGCCCCAGGGAGATTATCGGCATGAACTGACCAGCGAGGTGATCAGCCAGGACAATTTTGCCCATCTGGTCGTCGAGGCCGAACAGGTTCGCGTCAATTATCACGATCGGGACGGTAAGCTCCTGCAGTCGATAAATATAAAATTGCGTTGACCGTTGGAAAAGATCGCAGCCTTCGGCAGCTCCTACGGGCTGCGATTTCTTGATTCACAACATTACTTTTCGGCACCTCGTTGAAGAATTCTCCACGACTGCCGACATATTCTTATAGCACTTGGCCTTCATGTCTCTTGTCAGTCGGTGTCGCAATGATGCAACCTTGCCGCAGGCAACAGTAAAGAGGGCGAGAGCCCGGCGCGATCAGCATATTCGAAGCGAGTTTCCTTCAATGAAAAGCCAACCCGATGCCGCCAGCCGTATGGTGGCCGAGGTAGTGACGCAGTTGCCTGTGCCCTCGCGGCTCGGCATGCTGCGTTTCGAACGGCTGAATGAACCAAGCTGGGCGCTGCTGTTTCTCGATCCCAATTGCGAACGACAGTTCGGCCTGCCGGCGGTGGAGCTTTGTGCTCTGGTCGGCTCGCCCTACGCCAGCCTGATGGAGCCCGAAGCGCGCTATCAACTGCATGACACGATCCAGCAGCAACTCACCGAAAGCCCGCATTACCTGATCCGCTATACCTTGCACACCGCCGCAGGCGTTCTGAGCCTGCTGGAACTGGGCGAAGCCTACAAACAACACAATCGGCACCTGTTACGCGGCTACCTGATGGTGGTGGACGGCCTGTTCGACGGCGAACCCTTGCTGCCGGCGCTGGATCTGGAAACCCAGAACTCACGCCTGCAAATCGCCCTGGAACTCAATCAACGTGCCCAGCAGGAACAACTGCAGCACCTGGACCGGGTGCGCGCCCAGCAAGACCTGATCCTGCTGCTGACCCGCCAGCGCTACAGCACCAACAATTCCCTGCAAGAAGCCGCTGAACTGATCACCCGCAGCGCCTGCGATATCTACGAAATCGACTGCGCCAGCCTGTGGAACCTCGATGGCTCGCTACTGACGCCGATCTCGGCCTATCACCGCGCCACCCGGGGTCGCCAACTGCCGGAGCCGATAGACGCCAGTGGTTTTCCCGATTACCTCGACGCCTTGCACACTGGCCGCGCCATCGACGCCCACAACGCCATGCGCGACCCCCGCACCCGGGAAATCGCCGAGTACCTGCGCCCGCGCGACGTCAACGCCATGCTCGACGCCAGCATCCGCGTCGATGGCCAGGTGGTCGGCGTGCTCTGCCTGGAACAGATCGGGGCGACCCGCGCCTGGCAGTCGGACGAAATCGCCTTTGCCGGCGAACTGGCGGATCAATTCGCCCAAGTCATCAACAACCACAACCGCCGCACCGCCACCAGCGCCCTGCACCTGTTCCAGCGTGCGGTGGAACAAAGCGCCAACGCCTTTCTGCTGGTCAATTGCGACGGCGTGGTGGAGTACGTCAACCCAAGCTTCACCGCGATCACCCAGTACACCACCGAGGAAGTCCACGGCCAGCGGCTGTCGGAACTGCCGGCGCTGGAAAACCTCAGCGAACTGCTGTTCGACGCTCCGTCGGCGCTGGCCAAGAGCAACAGCTGGCAGGGCGAGTTCAAGAGCCGGCGTAAAAACCTCGAACCCTACTGGGGCCAGTTGTCGATTTCCAAGGTCTATGGCGACAACCGTGAGCTGACGCACTACATCGGCATCTACGAAGACATCACCCAGACCAAGCTCGCCCAGCAACGCATCGAGCGCCTGGCTTACACCGATAACCTGACCAACCTCGGCAACCGTCCGGCGTTCATCCGCAACCTCGATGAACGCTTCGCCCGAGACAGCGATACACCCATCAGCCTGCTGCTGGTGGACATCGACAACTTCAAGCGGATCAACGACAGCCTCGGCCACCAGACCGGCGACAAACTGCTGATCAGCCTGGCGCGGCGCCTGCGCAACAGCCTGAGTTCGAGCGGCAGTCTGGCGCGCTTCGCCAGTAACGAATTCGCGGTGCTGCTGGACGACACTGACCTCTCGGCGGGCCAGCAGGTTGCCAATCAATTGCTGGCAACCCTCGACAAACCGATGTTCGTCGACAACCAGTTGATCAGCGTCACCGGCTCCGTGGGCCTGGCCTGCGCGCCGCTGCATGGTCGCGATCCACAGACGCTGATGCGCAACGCCGGTTTGGCGCTGCACAAGGCCAAGGCCAATGGCAAACATCAGGTGCAAGTGTTCACCGAAGCGCTGAACGCCGAGGCCAGCTACAAACTGTTCGTCGAAAATAACCTGCGCCGCGCCCTGACCCAGAACGAGCTGGACGTGTTCTACCAGCCCAAGCTGTGCCTGCGCAGCGGTCGCTTGCTGGGCATGGAAGCGCTGCTGCGCTGGAACCATCCGGAAAAGGGCATGATCCGCCCGGACCAATTCATCAGCGTGGCCGAAGAAACCGGGCTGATCATCCCGATCGGCAAATGGATCGCCCGCCAGGCCTGCCGCATGAGCAAAGAGCTGACCGCCGCCGGCCTGGGCAACCTGCAAGTGGCGATCAACCTGTCGCCCAAGCAGTTCTCCGACCCGGACCTGGTGGCGTCCATCGCCAACATCCTCAAAGAAGAAGCGCTGCCGGCGAACCTGCTGGAGCTGGAACTGACCGAAGGCCTGCTGCTGGAAGCCACCGAAGACACGCACTTGCAGCTCGATCAGCTCAAGCGTCTGGGCCTGACCCTGGCGATGGATGACTTCGGCACCGGTTACTCGTCGCTCAGCTACTTGAAAAAATTCCCGATCGACATCATCAAGATCGATCGAAGCTTCATCCACGAAATCCCGGACAACCAGGACGACATGGAAATCACCTCCGCCG
This sequence comes from Pseudomonas sp. P1_A1, assembly GCF_056406935.1. Classification (NCBI taxonomy): domain Bacteria; kingdom Pseudomonadati; phylum Pseudomonadota; class Gammaproteobacteria; order Pseudomonadales; family Pseudomonadaceae; genus Pseudomonas; species Pseudomonas sp. P1_A1. Next base: position 275,632 of record NZ_JBFTZE010000005.1, read on the forward strand.
TGATTGCCATGGCCCACAACCTGAAACTCAAGGTCGTGGCTGAAGGCATCGAGACTGCCGAGCAACTGGCCTTCCTGCGCCGCCACCGCTGCGACGTCGGCCAGGGCTACCTGTTCGACCGACCGATCCCGGGCTCCGAGCTGATCGAAAAGCTCAAACGCTACCCGCGCGGCCCAATCGCCTGACAGCGACGTAACACTCGGGCAAACTGGCAGTCTGTATTTACATCTCAACCTGACTGAGAGGACTGATCATGGTTCTGCGCTCGGAAATTCTGGTGAACAAAAACGTGCTCCCGACTAAAGAACAAGCTCTGCCTGGCCGCGAAACCCCGATCAAGGTTCCGGAGAAACACTTCGTCAACGGCAACCCGCTGCTGGGTCCGTTTCCGGGCAACGTAGAATTCGCAATCTTCGGCCTGGGTTGCTTCTGGGGCGCGGAACGCAAATTCTGGCAGCGCGAAGGCGTGTTCAGCACCTCGGTCGGTTATGCCGGCGGCTTCACGCCGAACCCGACCTACGAAGAAGTCTGCTCGGGCCTGACCGGGCACACCGAAGTGGTGCTCGTGGTCTATGAGCCGGAAAAAGTCAGCTACGAACAGCTGCTGAAAATGTTCTGGGAACTGCACAACCCGACCCAGGGCATGCGCCAGGGCAACGACATCGGCACCCAGTACCGCTCGGTGATCTACTGCACCAAACCGGAACAACTGGAAGCGGCGAAGAACAGCGCGAAAGTGTTCCAGGCGGAACTGACCAAGGCGGGCAAAGGCATCATCACCACTGAAATCGACGAAGCCCCGACGTTCTACTACGCCGAGGCGTATCACCAGCAGTACCTGGCCAAGAATCCTGAGGGGTATTGCGGGATTGGCGGTACTGGCGTGACGTGCCCGATCTAAATTTCGGACCCTGAAAAGCATCGCGGGCAAGCCTCGCTCCTACGGTCACACCGACCTGCAGGAGCGAGGCTTGCCCGCGAAGGCGTCCGATTAGACGCCACACATGCAACTGATCAGCTCTCGGCGATCAACCAATCCATCTGCCAACCACCCTGGGTCTGCCCCAACTTCTTGGACAACCACGGCAGCAACTCACGCAACTCTTCCTCCAGCCCCCACGGCGGATTGGCAATCGCCAACCCCGAACCGTTCAAGCTGTTCGGCGTATCCAGCGGATGCACCAGCAACTCCACCCGCAGCAACTTAGGCGCACCCGTTCCGGCCAGATCCTGATAGAAGCGCCGCAACGCCCGCTGATCCTTCACCGGATACCAGATCGCCGCCACCGTTTGGCGCATCCGGCCAATCGCCTCTTTCAACGACGCCGCACAACGCTGCATCTCATCGAGCTGCTCAAATGGCGGATCGATCAACATCACCGCCCGCTTCTCCGGCACCGGCAGCAACGCACGCGGCACATGCCAGCCTTCACCCAGGTGAACCTTCACCCGACGATCGCCCTTCATGTTGTCCTTGAGCAACACACCGTCTTCCGGGTGCTTCTCGTTCAGCAACACGCGATCCTGAGGCCGGGTCAAACGCCGCGCCAACTCCGGCGACCCCGGGTAATAGCGCAACTGGCCATCCGGGTTCATCTCGTGCAACACCTTCATGTAATCGGCGGTCAGCGCCGGCAAATCCGGCTGATCCCACAACCGCGCGATGCCTTCCAGGTACTCACCGGTACGGCTGGCCTGATCGCCCTGAAGGTCATACAGACCAATGCCGGCGTGAGTGTCGAGATAGGCAAACGGCTGCTCCTTGCGCGACATCAAGGCGATGAGGCGGGTCAAAGTCAGGTGTTTGAACACATCGGCGTGATTGCCGGCATGGAAGGCGTGACGATAATTCATGGCTGCTCCTGCGAAGGCCGGGAAGTTTACCTTGTACGGGGCAGAACGTCAGGGGTTCGCGGCTGAGCGGGCAAGTACAACCCCAATACCGCGCCAATCCATAAACCCTGTGGCGAGGGGGCTTGCCCCCGTTGGGCTGCAAAGCAGCCCCAAAATATCCAGACCACCCCATAACCTGTGGCGAGGGAGCTTGCTCCCGCTCGACTGCGAAGCAGTCGCCAAACCAAGCCACTCGGTACAGCTGACAAAACGGGATTGCAGGTTTTGGGACTGCTACGCAGCCCAACGGGAGCAAGCTCCCTCGCCACAAAAGCCACTCGACGTTATTCCGAAGGCCGAGCCCGCAACCGCCGCCCCACCACATCCAGCACATCGCAGCCATCGCGCAATGAAATGGCACAGAGCAAAGCAAAATCACTAAGGATGAAGGATTCACACTCGACCGAACCGCGCATGGACATGTTTTCCAGCACCTGAGTGACCGCGCGAATTCGATAGCTGGCAGTGTCGGTCAAGATATCCAGCGGCGCGTGGGTATCGACGAATAGCGTGGGCATGTCGGTGCAGTTGCCGGTTAGGGCCATGAAACGGTTGGCGGGATGGGGGATTGGTTTTTCGTAGGGTGGATCGGGTGTAAGTGTTTTCATTTGAATTGCTCCAAGGAAGAAATGGAGCTGCCTTAGGCCTTCCTACAGGCTAGGGTGGCAGCTATGCACGGGGTAGGAATATCGAGACCCTTAGAGCAAAACTCGACCACGCCGAAGCGTGCCCGCGCATAGCCGCCGCAACTGATCATACGGACGCACGTTAACGGCCGCAAACCAAGCATCGACGCCAATATAGCTCTAACGGTTTCGAAGGGTTCCTACACCCCGCCACTGAATTTTCAGTGACCACCAAAGACTATCGATGGAAATCATTTCGCACCAGTTCATGGAAACCGATACGAGTTGAAGGAAACTTCCGACGACCTTGCCCAGAAATTCCGCCAAAAGCATGACAGATTATCAACCCAATAACGTTCGCCTAAGATTTATATCAACAAGACCCAACATTAGAGCTTTACAATTTCAGCTTGATATCGCAACAAACACTCCAAAAGAACCTGCATAAATTTCCGCCGATCCTCAACCTCATCATCAAAGTAAGTAGTTATCTTATCGAAGATCGAATCAAAGCTCTCACCAACTCCCAAATAATAAGTTAACGTATCGATATACCACTCGCGATCACTAGCACTATAGGAAACGAACTCAGGCCTCATAAGTATGTCGAACAGCTCAGCGAGCTCCCCCTCATTATTAACATCCTTAGATACTATGACCTCTTCTCTTTCATCGCTATCAACATTGTCGATATCAAATAGAAAAAGCAGGCCGCGCAAAATTGAAAGCTTTGGGGGACGCTTCATTTTCAAAAATCCGCATAAGTAGTTATTGGAGCACCAGCTCCATTCAATATGGCAACCGCATCTGTTTGCTCCCCATACTCCAATCCGTCCCGCTTGTATCCTTCACCAATTTTCTTACCCATATTCATTGGCTCCTTAGATGCCGCGTGACCATTTCGCCTGAATATTAGCTGAGCACGATGAATAGCGTTCAACTGATCTCTATAGCTAATAAAACGTGTTGCGGCACTAGGGATTTTGGGCTGACCAGCCTTCCTTCCGCGTGTGTACCTTTCAATAACGCCAGTTGTGGGGTTCCTTCCCGTCATCACCCGCTGACGTTGAGACTCCAAGCTGGTCTGCTTGCCATGCTTCTCTAGAAAATGAGCACCTTCTGTGGCCTGTTCCATCTCATATAAACGCCGATAAGCATTCGACTCCGCCAGCTCATCAATCCGCGCCCTCCGCTGATCACCTGTCAGCTTCGGCAGCGGCGGCTCACCTTCATCAACCTTAGCGCCAGTCGTATCATCCGGCGCCCCACACCCTGGCTTATTCGGTGGCGGACAATTCCCGCTTAACCCCAACGGATCAACCCAGCCCGTCGGGTTCGGCGTGTACTGATACTGGTTCAGCCCACCCGCCAGCTTGATCGGGTCCGGCGTCAGATACCGACCAACCTCCGGATCATAGTATCGATGCCGGTTGTAGTGCAGGCCGCTCTCGGCGTCGAAGTATTGCCCCTGGAAACGCAGTGGCTGGTCAAGCTGCTCGCCTCCACCGAGTGCGAGGTGCGTGACTTTTCCGTAGGCGTTGTACTTCGCCGACCAGACGATCTCACCACCAAAATCGGTCAGCTCCAGCGGTGTACCCAGGTGGTCGAGCTGGTAGTAGAAGGGACAAGCCTTACGCGGGCCTTTGCCGTCGAGCATGGCCAGCGGGCGGAAGCTGCCGGGCTCATAGACGTAGCTGCGGTAGTGCTCGCTGCTGCTTTCGGCGACGAGGTTGTCGCCTTGCCAGAAGAACTCGGTGGTTTGGCCGTCGACGGTTTTGCTGATGCGGCGGCCGAAGGCATCGTAGCGGTAGCTTGAGCAACGACCGTCCGGCGTGGTGACGCCGATCAGCCGGTGCTGGCAGTCGTAGCGGTATTCGGTGACGAGTTTTTGCGCGGTGCCGCGGCGTTCGCGGATCAGGTTGCCGAAGGCGTCGTAGTCGTAATGGCGGTCGCCTTGCATCAACAGGCGATTGCCTTTGACGGTCGTCGGGCCGGGGCGGTCCTGTATCAGCAAGTTGCCCGCCGGGTCATGAGCAAAACTTTCCGGCGGCTCGTCGCGGGTGTGGCGAACGCGGGTCAGGCGGTTGAGTGCGTCGTAGTAATAGCTGCGCTGGCCGTGACGGCTGTCGGCGATGGTCGCCAGGTTGCCGTTGACCGCATAGCTGTAGTGGCGCATGTACAGCGGTTTGGTTGGCTGATTGATCGCGTGGGCTTGCAACCGGCCTTGTTCGTCGTAGTGGTACTGGCTGGTCAGCTGCCCTTGTTGGCGTTGCTGTTCGCGGCCGAAGACGAATTGGTGGCTGGTGAGGCGTGCGCCGTTGAGGTCGATGGCCGTCAGCGCACCGCCCTTGGCGTGGTGGTAGTCGAGTTTGCTGCCGTCCGGCAGACGCAGGCGGTTGAGCTGGCCGCAGGCGTCGTAGCCATAACGCAGGGTGCCCCAGCCCTGATGCTCGGTGATCAGGCGATCCTGCTGGTCGTACTCGAACTCCAGCGGGTGATCGTGGCCGTCATCGACACCGAGCAGCCGGCCCAGCGAGTCGTAGCGGTATTTAACCTGGATGCCGTCGGGCAAGGTTTTGACCAACAAGCGCCCGGCCGAATCCCGCTCGTAAGCCGTCACCAGCTGCGAGCCGTCATCACCGAACTCGGTTTTCTCCAGCAGGTGCCCATTGAGATCGTAGGCGTACGCGGTGCGGCGACCGTCGAAGCCGGTTTCCTGGCGGATCAATCCGCTGGGCGTGTAGTCCAGCCGATAGTGTTCGCCGGATTCGTTCTCGATTTCCGTCAGAAGCAGCTGTGCGTTGTCGTAGCGGTACTGGAGCTGGGTGCCGTCGGGATTGATCCGGCGGCTGACCAGATGCAGGTCGTCGGCGTACTCGTAACGGGTGATGCGGCCCAGTTCATCGCGTTCGGCGATGATCTTGCCGTAGGCGTTGTAGCTGAACCCGCGCACGGCTCCAGTGGGCAGCGTCGTCTGAATCAGTCGGCCGACCGCATCCCATTGGTACTGGGTGAGCGCACCGTGTTCGTCCTGACGAGTCGTCTGCCGTCCCAGCGCATCGTAGGAAAACGCTCGCTGACCACCGTCCGGCAGCGTTTCCTCAAGCAATTGCCCCAGGGCATTCCAGACGAACACATGCCGACTGGTGTCCGGATAGCGGATCGACAGCAACCGGCCTTGTGCGTCGTAGTGATAGTGGGTGACCTGACCGTCGGGATCGGTCGCCTCGGTGACATCACCCTGAGCATTGCGTTGGTATTTCCACACCGCCTGACCGCGATAGCGCGCATGCAGGAAACCGTTGCGATACTCGTAGGCCGTTGGCTCGTCGTCCGGTGGAATCAGCGCCACCAAGCGTCCGACGTCGTCGTAGCGGTATTCAGTGACGGCCCCGAGTGGATCCTGCTCGGCCACCAACCGGCCCTGCTCGTCGTAGGCCTTGAGCTGTTCACCGCCATCCAGCCCAACCCGGCGCACCAGCCGCGCCCGGTCGTCGTGGACGTAAACCTCTTCACTGCCGTCGATGTTCAGGACCGTGACGCTGCCCGCATCATCCCAGACATAGCGCGCATCCATCTGCGCAAACGACGCCCAGTGCCGCACGCAGCGCGCCGCCTTGCCGGACCTTTCCCATTCCCAGAAGAAACTCGCGCCACCGGCCAGTTGCCGCTGCAAAATTACGTGGTTGTCGTCGTAGTCGTAACGTTCGCTTTCGCCGGCGGCATTGCTCGCTTCGATCAGTTGATCGCGTTCGTCGTAGTGATAACTGACCAGCGTCTGCTCGGTATACCAGGCCTCGGCGAGGGTCTGCGCCGGGCGGAAACACTGGTAGTCGACGGCGATCAGGTGGGCGCAGTCGTAACGCAACAGCAAGGCACGACCGGCGCCGTTGTCGAGGCGCTGGATGCGCTCCTGGCGGTCGCGGGTGATGCGCAAGCGGTTGTCGTAGGCGTCGCTGATCGCCGTCAGCCGGCCGTGGTGGAAGTGGTAGAACCGCGTGTCGTCACCGGCCTGGGCGAGGATCAGTTCTTCGGGGGCATTGCCGAGGTAAATCGCCGCGCGGGAGAGGCTGTTGTGGATCGCCGGGCGTTCGCTGCTCGGCAATGGAAACGTGGTGCGGCGGTTTTCGTGGTCGATCCAGATGACCTGGTCGCCGTCGATCTCCAGTCGATGGGCGAGCGAATGACTCCAGCCAAAACCGAGGCCGACATCGATCTCGGCGGCGCTGGTGCGGTAGAGCCGGGTGAAGTCGAACGGCAGGAGGCCGTCGAGCGAACCGTCGGTGAGGGTCAGCAGTTCTTCGCCGGTGACCATCGACACCGGGCATTTGTTGGTCGCGGTTTTGTCGACGGAGTCGGCGCTGTCGCCGTTGGGGTTTTTCGCCTGATCCGGGGAGTCGTCGTGGTGTTCGTTTTGTTTGAGCGTGGTGTTGCGTTTGGCATCCCAGCGCAGTTGCATCCGGCCTTTTTTCAGCCCCGCGGCAACACCGCGTGCGGCGACCGCTTTGTACTGGTCGACGTACTTAATGAAGGTGCTGAGGATATTGAAAGTGGCCTCGACGAAGCGCATCGCGAGACTGGCCAGCCCCATTCCGTATTTGAGACCGCGAGCTGTTAAATAGGCTTTGGCGGCGGGTATGCCGACACCTGTGAAAGCCAGTACCGAAGCAATCAGAATATCGATCAGCACCGAGACGATGACTTGGCTGGCCGCCTCTGTCGCGTTGCCGGCGATCTCGCTGGGCGGCAGCATTTCCAGCCAGAGACTGGCAGTACGCAACAGTAAACACAGCGCCGCTTCGTCACTGGCCAGCAGTTGGACTTTTGCCATGACCTGCGGCGCTGTTTCCGCGAGCCTGACCAACTCATCAGCGCCGCTGCCCAAACGCTCAACGAACTTGCGGGGATCCTGAAGAATGTCCGAGAGCAGGCTGAGGCTTTCCCAAACGCCCATGACCGCCGCCCAACTTCCCGCGAGCATGCCGTTACCGGCAGCCGTAAAAGTCGATTGCGACCACTGCGGTTTGAACCCTTCCCACTCACTGCGTAACCAGCCCTCCAGGTCGCTGGTCAGGCCATTGTAGGAATCAAAAAGGTCGTTGATTTTCGAGGGCGCAACTTCACCCTGGACATGAACGCGATAGAACTTTCCCGGCGTACCTACGAACTGCCCTTTACCGTTTTCATCGAGCAAGACCGGTGTGCTTTCACCGCCATCAACGGCAATCACATCGACCGAAATATTCCCCAACGGAATGTCATAAACCGATTCGAACTTGCTCTCGATCTGCAGAATTCCATTAGCCGGACACTGCGCAAGACCCGAGATAAAATCATCGTCGCCACTGCTCACCGCAGTCGTGGTATTGCCGAGTTTTATCACCCGTTCCATGTCCAACAGCGAAGGCATGTCCATCGCCCGGCTGACCCTGTCCGCATTCCGGCTCAAGAAGTTGCCAAGCTGTTGGCGATACAAAACCAGTGTGTCTTTAAAACCGTCGAGCTCCTGCTCGATCCGTACGATCTGATCCATCAGTCCAGCTCCGTCATCAGGTAATCCACCAACGCTGATTTCGGCGCTTGAGGCAGGTAGGGCGTCTCAAGAAAACTCGCGACTTTGTGCCGCAACACGCTTTCGGAGAACGCCTCATAAAGATCAGGGCGGTCCTCGCTCAACCACTTCAGCAGGTTGTTGATGTGAGTTGTTGCAGACTCCGTGGCGAGGTGTTTGAGCAGTGACTCGGAAACTTCCCACCAGGGGAAAACCCTGGCGGTTTTCAGCGCGCTGCCACCAATATCCAGCGGCTGGCCATTGATCAGGCAGCGCCCGATCACCGGCATCAGTTGCGCAGCGTTAACCTCGGCAGACTGCAGAATCGGCAGCACATAGCGCCCATCCCAATAGCGGAAAAACACCGCGTTGCCGTTGGGCATCAAAACTTGTGTGAGGCTGCGCAAATCCTCGACCAGTGCCTCTTGGGCAGCACAAGACACCGCCAGCCAACCCCAATCACGGGACTCAGTGGCGGCGACCCAATCCAGAAACTCACTGTCAGCGGCGACGATTCCGACATAGGGCATCACCGCTTCCCACTCGGCGTAGGCAGTGCTGGCCCAGATCGGGCTTGGCGCTTGTGCAGTGATCGAGCGTTGCCAGGTTTTGAACGGTTCAGCGGCACTGGCGCTGCTGAAAATTGCGAACAGTTGCTCCGACGGTTGCAGTGGCTGGCGTTCCAGCCAGGCGCGAGGCGACAAAACATCAGGCAGCACAGACACCGCCCTTGCAGCGCTCACACTCTTCGCAGAACGGCGCGTCGCTTTGCAGGCTGAGAATCTGCGCGGCGCTGAGCAGCGCCGCCGGGGCCGCTGCGAGTGTCAATGGCACATCCGGCAAGCTCGGCGCAGAGGCCATGGCCGCCATCAGTGCCCCACCGACCTGAATCGGCACGCTGCTGAAAATCCCGCCGGGGCCGATGTTGATCCACTGCCCGCCCGCCTGAATGGTCGCGCTGGCGCCGCCGTCGATGACCACTTGCTGGCCGGCGCTGACGTGGAATTGCTGACTGGCATTGAGGGCCTGATTGCTCACGCGAATGTGCCGGTCGCCGACCACCACCAGGTGATCGTCCAACCGTACTTCGGTCTGGCGCTGGCCGTGGGTGATGCGTTTTTCGTCGGCCTTCAACTCATGGCGGGCAGTGCCGGTGACGACGATGCTGCGCTGGTTATCAACCTGCACCTGTTGATCGTTGAGGACGTGCTGAGTCCAGTTGCGCTGGGCGCGCAGGTAGATTTCCTCGGCGCCCTTGCGATCCTCGATGCGCAATTCGTTGTAACCGCCGCCACCGGGACTGCTTTGGCTGCGGAAAATGCTGCGGGTCTTGTCGGCCGGCAGATCTAGGGGTACCGGGGTGGCCGCGTTGGGCAGACAGCCCATCACCAGTGGCTTGTCGGCATCGGCATCGATAAATCCCACCAACACTTCCATGCCGACGCGCGGAATCATCACGCTGCCGTAACGGTCGTGAGCCCAGCCGGTGGCGACGCGTAGCCAACAACTGGAGTGTTCGTTGAGCTGACCGTCACGGTCCCAGGCAAGCTGAACCTTGACCCGGCCGTACTCGTCGCAATGGATTTCGCTGTCAGCCGGGCCGGTGACCACGGCGGGTTGATAGCCGAGTATCCGTGGTTTTTCCGGCCCCTGCGGCGGGCGAAAGGAAACGTCCCACGGCGTCGCCAGAAAGGTGTTGCGATAGCCCTGGAAATCATCCGGGCTGTCGCTGGTGGCCGACTCTTCCAGCACTTGCGGCTGACGGCCGCGGTGTTCGATTTCGGTGATCAACCACAGGTCATTCCACGCCTGACGCGGGTGTTCGGCCAGGTATAGGAAATGCCCGCTGACCAATGCGGATTCGTCGCCACGACCTTCGGCCTGACGGTAATCCGCGTTGTGCCGCTCCAGCGCCCGCTGAGTCAGATGTTTGCCATGTTCCCGATCGGTGAATTGGCCGGGGAAGCGGTAGTCCTCCAGCACCGGTCGCTGCTCGCTGTCGAGGCGGCTTTCGAGTTGCAATCGCGGTTTCTGGAAGTCGTRGTCGCGACGGGTGACTGCGGTGGTGCGGGTTTCCAGCCGTACATTGAAACGCTTGATCGCTGGCGCATCCGCGGCCATCCCGCTGCCCGGCAGGTACAGCGTCGGCTCGGCCAGGCGAGGGAAAACCGTCTGATCGTCGCCGAACACCAGCAGGTGCCCGTCGGAGCTGTGCTGGAAGTGGTAGTGAATACCGACCTCGGCACACAGGCGCTGGATGAACGCCAGATCGCTTTCAGCGTATTGCACGCAGTACTCGCGATCGGGGTAGTCGCTGCCGAGCCGGAACTCGAAGGCGTCGCGCTGGATGCCGTGGTCCTTGAGGATTTGCGCAACGATCGTCGGCACACTTTTGTGCTGGAAGATCCGCTGATTGATACGCCGGTCGAGATACGCCAGACGCGGTACGAGACTGATCTGGTAACCCGTCAGACGGTGCCCGGAATCGCTTTGGCCGACGCGAAAAACCTGACCATGAATACCGGAACCTTGCGCATCGAAACTCAGAAACGCCTGACGATGCAGCAGGCTTTCGAGCTCTATGTCGGGTCGCTCGCTGACCAGTTCYAGGTCAAAACGGTAGGGTTGGCTGATGGCTTCCTTGCCCGTGAACTCAAGCACCTTGAGCTCATTCTGGACGCCGTCGAGGGTCAACGTGAAACGCGGTTGATTGGCAGGCGCGAACATCCGATGTGTCTCTGCAGAATGAAGGCGGGCGATTCTGCATGAGCGACAAGGGGTGTTGATGGAGGGACAAGGAAATCAGATTTACCCTGCTTTTTTAGGGATTTTTCCTTCAAAAAACTGGATAAAGCACTACAGACATTCCTGTCAGAAGCACCACCGAATAAATGTGGGAGCGCAAAAAAAGGCCCGCCTCCAAAAGGAAGCGGGCCGTTTTCATGTTCGGCGAAAGGTCAGAGCATCAGCTCATCCCCCTCACTGGTTCAGGCGGAAATCCTTTTCGGCCGCAGCGAAGCGCGAAAGCATGCCGCTGGTCGGTGCGCCCATTTTGCTGACGATGTAGATCGCCAGGCTGGCGAAGATGAAACCAGGGATAATTTCGTACAGGCCCAGCAGTTCGAAGTGTTTCCAGACGATCACAGTGATCGCGCCAACCAGGATGCCCGCCAGTGCGCCGTTGCGGGTCATGTTTTTCCAGATCACGGAGATCAGGACAACCGGACCGAACGCAGCACCGAAACCTGCCCAGGCGTAGCTGACCAGACCCAGTACGCGGTTATTCGGGTTAGCCGCCAGAGCGATAGCGATCAGGGCTACCAGCAGCACCATGGCGCGGCCGACCCAGACCAGCTCAACCTGGGAAGCACTTTTACGCAGGAAAGTTTTGTAGAAGTCTTCGGTCAGGGCGCTCGAGCACACCAGCAGTTGGCAGCTCAGGGTACTCATCACCGCCGCCAGAATGGCCGACAGCAACACACCGGCAACCCACGGGTTGAACAGGATTTTCGCCAGTTCGATGAACACGCGCTCGTGGTTCTCGCTCACCGGCATGGCCACGGCGGGGTTTGCCGAGAAGTAAGCAATGCCGAAGAAACCTACAGCGACGGTGCCGCCCAGGCACAGGATCATCCAGGTCATGGAGATGCGACGGGCGTTGGCGATCGACTTGACCGAATCCGCCGCCATGAAACGCGCCAGGATGTGCGGCTGGCCGAAGTAGCCAAGACCCCAGCCCATCAGCGAAATCACGCCGATGAAGGTGGTGTTTTTCAGCATGTCGAAGTTGCTTGGGTCTTGCGCTTCAATGGCCAGGAACGTGGTGTCGATGCCGCCAGTGGCCAGCAGCACGATGATCGGCGTCAGCAATAGGGCGAAGATCATCAACGTGGCTTGTACGGTGTCGGTCCAGCTCACTGCCAGGAAACCACCAACGAAGGTGTAGGCAATCGTCGCCGCAGCACCGGCCCACAGCGCGGTCTCGTAGGACATGCCGAAGGTGCTTTCGAACAGACGGGCACCGGCCACGATGCCGGAAGCGCAGTAGATGGTGAAGAACACCAGGATCACGACCGCGGAGATGATCCGCAGCAGGCCGCTTTTATCTTCGAAACGGCTGGAGAAGTAGTCCGGCAGGGTCAGCGCATCGCCGTTGTGCTCGGTCTGCACACGCAGACGGCCGGCGACGAACAGCCAGTTCAGGTAAGCACCGACGATCAGGCCGATGGCGATCCAGCTTTCGGAAAGACCGGACATGTAGATAGCGCCCGGCAGGCCCATCAACAACCAGCCGCTCATGTCGGAAGCACCGGCCGAGAGTGCGGTCACGACGCTGCCCAGGCTACGGCCGCCCAGAATGTAGTCAGAAAGGTTGTTGGTGGAGCGATAGGCCATGAAGCCGATCAGCACCATTGCTGCGATGTAGATCACGAACGTGATCAGGGTTGGATTGCTTACGCTCATTGAGTTACGCCCTGGCATTGTTTTTATGTAGCGGCGGCTGGTGAACCGCTCGCAAACGATTACGTTTGACAGACGATTCGGGGCCCGCGCATTTATGACTGATGTTTCCCCAGGAAAGCCATCAGCCGGTGCACCGATCTTTTTGACCAGGTTGCACCTTGGCCGCGAATGCTATTCAACAAAGCAAATAAGGTGCAACCAGTTTCGCTCGAAGAAGTTGCACCTAGTCGGATTTTATGGAAATGGGTCGGTTTTTGCTCCTTTTTAGGGCGTTTTTCGGGTTGCGCTAGAAGCAAAAGCACCAAACAGGCGCGGGATGGATGTACCAGAATTTATTTCCTGACGAGCTGCTTATTATTCCGACAAAAAAGGGTTGCACCCGGTTGCACCTCGACCAGAGCAAGGCTAATCTTGCCGCCAGCTGATGCCACTCGGTCGTGGCAAACATGAGGATAAAAATATGGCTACCACCACCCTTGGGGTCAAACTTGACGACCCGACCCGCGAACGCCTCAAGGCCGCCGCGACCTCGATTGATCGCACGCCGCACTGGCTGATCAAGCAGGCAATTTTCAATTACCTGGAAAAACTCGAGGGTGGTGCAACCCTGTCCGAGCTGAACGGTTTGAACGGCAAGGAAGTTGACGAGGTGGGCGAGGTCCACGTCGATCACGCGCACCAGTGCTTCCTGGAATTCGCTGAAAGCATCCTGCCGCAATCGGTGCTGCGCGCCGCGATCACTGCCGCTTACCGTCGCCCGGAACCTGAAGTGGTGCCGATGCTGATCGAACAGGCTCGTCTGCCGGCACCGATGTGCGACGCCACCAACAAGCTCGCCGCCTCGATTGCCGAGAAACTGCGCAACCAGAAGAGCGCCGGCGGCCGTGCCGGGATTGTTCAGGGCCTGCTGCAGGAATTTTCCCTGTCGTCCCAGGAAGGCGTGGCGCTGATGTGCCTGGCCGAAGCGTTGCTGCGCATCCCGGACAAAGGCACCCGCGACGCGCTGATCCGCGACAAGATCAGCACCGGCAACTGGCAGCCACACTTGGGCAACAGCCCGTCGCTGTTCGTCAACGCCGCCACCTGGGGCTTGCTGCTGACCGGCAAACTGGTCGCCACCCACAACGAAGCCGGCCTGACCTCGTCCCTGAGCCGCATCATCGGCAAGAGCGGCGAGCCGATGATCCGCAAGGGCGTCGACATGGCCATGCGCCTGATGGGCGAGCAGTTCGTCACCGGCGAAACCATCGCCGAAGCCCTGGCCAATGCGAGCAAGTTCGAAGCCAAAGGCTTCCGCTATTCCTACGACATGCTGGGTGAAGCCGCCCTCACCGAACATGACGCCCAGAAGTACCTGGCCTCGTACGAACAAGCCATCCATGCGATCGGCAAAGCCTCCCACGGTCGTGGGATTTACGAAGGCCCGGGCATTTCGATCAAGCTGTCCGCCTTGCACCCGCGTTACAGCCGCGCCCAGTACGAGCGCGTGATGGACGAGCTGTACCCGCGCCTGCTGTCGCTGACCCTGCTGGCCAAGCAATATGACATCGGCCTGAACATCGACGCCGAAGAAGCTGACCGTCTCGAGTTGTCGCTGGATCTGCTGGAGCGCCTGTGCTTCGAGCCGCAACTGACTGGCTGGAACGGCATCGGTTTCGTGATCCAGGCTTACCAGAAGCGCTGCCCTTACGTGATCGACTACGTGATCGACCTGGCTCGCCGCAGCCGTCATCGCCTGATGATCCGTCTGGTAAAAGGCGCGTACTGGGACAGCGAGATCAAACGCGCCCAGGTCGAAGGCCTGGAAGGCTATCCGGTCTACACCCGCAAGGTGTACACCGACGTTTCCTACATCGCCTGCGCGCGCAAACTGCTGTCGGTGCCGGAAGTCATCTACCCGCAATTCGCCACGCACAACGCCCACACCCTGTCGGCCATTTACCACATCGCTGGCCAGAACTATTACCCCGGTCAGTACGAGTTCCAGTGCCTGCACGGCATGGGCGAACCGCTGTACGAACAGGTAGTGGGTAAAGTGTCCGAAGGCAAGCTGAACCGTCCGTGCCGCGTGTACGCACCGGTCGGCACCCACGAAACCCTGCTGGCGTATCTGGTGCGTCGTCTGCTGGAAAACGGCGCGAACACCTCGTTCGTTAACCGCATTGCCGACCAGTCGATCTCGATTCAGGAACTGGTGGCCGATCCGGTGGCCAGCATCGAGCAGATGGCGACGCTGGAAGGCGGCTTCGGCCTGCCGCACCCGCGCATCCCGCTGCCACGTGACCTGTACGGTGCCGAGCGCGCCAACTCCAGCGGCATCGACATGGCCAACGAACATCGTTTGGCATCCCTGTCGTGCGCCCTGCTCGCCACCGCTCACAACAACTGGAAAGCCGCGCCGATGCTCGGTTGCGCCTCCAGCACTGAAACCCCTGCGCCAGTCCTGAACCCGTCCGATCTGCGTGACGTGGTGGGCCATGTGCAGGAAGCCACCGTCGAAGACGTCGACAACGCGATCCAGTGCGCCTTGAATGCTGCGCCGATCTGGCAGGCCACGCCGCCGGCCGAACGCGCGGCGATTCTGGAACGTGCCGCCGATTTGATGGAAGGCGAGATCCAGCCGTTGATGGGCCTGCTGGCGCGCGAAGCCGGCAAGACCTTCGCCAACGCCATCGCCGAAGTGCGTGAAGCCGTGGACTTCCTGCGTTATTACGCAGTGCAGGCCCGCAACGATTTCACCAACGACGCCCACCGCCCGTTGGGCCCAGTGGTGTGCATCAGCCCGTGGAACTTCCCGCTGGCAATTTTCAGTGGCCAAGTGGCTGCTGCTTTGGCCGCCGGTAATCCGGTGCTGGCCAAGCCGGCCGAACAAACCCCGCTGGTCGCTGCTCAAGCCGTGCGCCTGCTGCTCGAAGCCGGGATTCCGGAAGGCGTGCTGCAACTGCTGCCGGGCCGCGGCGAAACTGTCGGCGCCCGCCTGGTCGGCGACGATCGGGTCAAAGGCGTAATGTTCACCGGTTCCACCGAAGTCGCGCGCCTGCTGCAACGCAACATCGCCGGTCGTCTGGATGCCCAGGGCCGCCCGATCCCGCTGATCGCCGAAACCGGCGGCCAGAACGCGATGATCGTCGACTCCTCGGCACTGACCGAACAAGTTGTGATCGACGTGGTGTCGTCGGCGTTCGACAGCGCCGGTCAACGCTGCTCGGCGCTGCGGGTGCTGTGCTTGCAGGAAGATTCCGCTGATCGTGTCATCGAAATGCTCAAGGGCGCCATGGCGGAATGCCGTCTCGGTAACCCGGAGCGCCTGTCCGTGGACATTGGCCCGGTGATCGACGCCGAAGCCAAGGCCGGCATCGAGAAGCACATCCAGGCCATGCGCGACAAAGGTCGCAACGTGTACCAAGTGGCGATCGCCAACAGCGAAGAAGCCAAACGCGGCACCTTCGTGATGCCGACCCTGATCGAGTTGGAAAGCTTCGACGAGCTGCAACGGGAGATCTTCGGCCCGGTGCTGCACGTGGTGCGCTACAAGCGCAAAGACATCGACCAACTGATCGGCCAGATCAACGCATCCGGCTACGGCCTGACCCTCGGCGTGCACACTCGCATCGACGAAACCATCGCCAAGGTGATCGACAACGTCAACGCCGGTAACGTCTACGTCAACCGCAACATCGTCGGTGCCGTGGTCGGCGTGCAACCGTTCGGCGGCGAAGGCCTGTCGGGTACCGGTCCGAAGGCCGGTGGTCCGCTGTACCTCTACCGTCTGCTGTCGACGCGCCCTACCGATGCGATCGAACAATCCTTCGCTCGCGGCGACGCCATCGCCGCACCGGACGTGCGTCTGCGTGACGCCATGAGCAAACCGCTGACCGCGCTGCAAGCCTGGGCCGACAGCAACAAGCTCACGGACCTGAGCGCCCTGTGCGTGCAGTTCGCGGCGCAATCGCAAAGCGGGATCACCCGCGTGCTGGCCGGCCCGACCGGCGAGCGCAACAGCTACGCCATCCTGCCGCGCGAACACGTACTGTGCCTGGCGGACGTCGAAGGCGATCTGCTGACTCAACTGGCGGCGGTATTGGCCGTCGGCGGCTCGGCGGTGTGGCCGGACGCGGAACCGGGCAAGGCCTTGTTCGCACGTCTGCCGAAAGAAGTGCAGGCACGGATCAAGCGGGTGGCCGACTGGACCAAGGACGAAGTGGTGGTTGATGCAGTTCTGCATCATGGCCATTCCGATCAGCTGCGCGCGGTGTGCCAGCAAGTGGCCAAGCGGGCGGGGGCGATTGTCGGGGTTCATGGTTTGTCGCAAGGTGAGACCAACATTGCACTGGAGCGTCTGGTGATCGAGCGGGCGTTGAGCGTGAACACCGCCGCGGCCGGTGGTAATGCCAGCTTGATGACTATCGGTTAACTCCCTCGTGATCGTTTCTACGCTCTGCGTGGGAACGATCATCCGTCAGCAACATAAAAATGGGCGCCCTCACCGGCGCCCATTTTTTTGGCCTCTCCATCACCGTTATCAATCATCCTGTTCAGCCTCTATTCCCACGCCTAGACTCGGTCCATCCCAATTAAAGGTAGGCCGCCATGTCCGAGACGTTGCTCAGTTCCCGCAATCTGGCTTTCGAGCTGTATGAAGTCCTTGATGCCGAGGGCCTGACCCAGCGTGAGCGTTTCGCCGAGCACAATCGCGAGACCTTTGATGCCGCCATCAGCACCGCCCGCAGCATCGCCGAAAAGTTCTTCGCCCCGCACAACCGCAAGGGCGACGAGAACGAGCCGCGCTATGAGGACGGCCGGGCGATTCTGATTCCGGAAGTGAAACCGGCGGTGGATGCCTTCCTCGAAGCCGGTTTCCTCAACGCCGCGCGCAGCTTCGATGCCGGCGGCATGCAACTTCCTACGCTGCTGTCCCAGGCTTGCTTCGCGCACTTTCAATCGGCCAACGCGGCGTCGACCTCCTACCCGTTCCTGACCATGGGCGCGGCCAACCTGATTGAAAGCTTCGGCACCGATGAGCAGAAGCAGCGTTTTCTGCAGCCGATGATCGACGGTCGCTTCTTCGGCACCATGGCGCTGACCGAGCCCCACGCCGGCTCGTCACTGTCGGATATTCGTACCCGCGCCGAGCCGGCGTCCGACGGCACCTATCGACTCAAGGGCAACAAGATCTTCATCTCCGGCGGTGATCACCCGCTGTCGGAAAACATCGTGCACATGGTGTTGGCCAAGTTGCCGGACGCGCCGGCCGGGGTGAAGGGGATCTCGCTGTTTATCGTGCCCAAGTTTTTGGTCAACGATGACGGCAGTCTCGGCAAGCGCAACGATGTGCTGCTGGCCGGGCTGTTCCACAAGATGGGCTGGCGCGGCACCACCTCCACTGCGCTGAACTTCGGCGATAACGGCGAGTGTGTCGGTTATCTGGTGGGCAAGCCGCATCATGGCTTGAGCTACATGTTCCAGATGATGAACGAAGCGCGGATCGGCGTCGGCATGGGCGCGGTGATGCTGGGTTACGCCGGGTATCTGTATTCCCTGGAATACGCCCGCGAGCGTCCGCAAGGTCGGGTGCCGGACAGCAAGGATCCGACCACCGCACCGGTTGCGATCATTCAGCACGCCGACGTCAAACGCATGCTGCTGACCCAGAAAGCCTACGTCGAAGGCGCGTTCGACCTCGGGTTGTACGCCGCGCGGCTGTTCGACGACACCACGACGCTTGAAAGCGAAGCCGAGCGCAAGCAGGCCCACGAGCTATTGGATCTGCTGACGCCGATCGTCAAATCCTGGCCGTCGGAGTTTTGCCTGAAGGCCAACGAATTGGCGATCCAGATACTCGGCGGTCACGGCTACACCCGTGAATACCCGGTGGAGCAGTATTACCGCGACAACCGCCTGAACCCGATCCATGAAGGCACCCACGGCATTCAGTCCCTGGACTTGCTGGGGCGCAAACTGGCGCAGAACGGTGGCGCGGGGCTCAAGCAACTGATCCGTCTGATCGCCGACACCGCTGAGCGGGCGCAGGCGCATGAGTCGCTGACTCCATTGCGTGAACCGCTGGAAAAACTGGTGGCTCACCTGCAAACCGTGACCATCGGCTTGCTGACCGATCTGGCCCAGGGCAAGGTCAACAGCAGCCTGGCGAACTCGGCGCTGTACCTGAAAGTGTTCGGTCATACGGTGATCGGCTGGCGCTGGCTGGAACAGGCGATTCGTGCCGAGGAAGGGTTGACCAAGGGTAATGCGGCGGATGTGAGCTTCTATAAAGGCAAGCTACAGGCGGCGCGGTATTTCCTGACGTGGGAAGTGCCGGGTTGCCACCATGAATTGGCGATTCTTGAGGCGCGGGATGATGTCTGTCTGAGCATGCAGGATGAGTGGTTCTAACGCAAATAAATAAGAAATAGCAACAATGAAACAACAAGAACCTTATTAAACAATGCCATTTGACCGTACAAATGGCACTGAAAAAGAAGCAGATCAACTCAAACTACTTGCAAGCTATTTTTAAACACACCACCTACACTAGGAAAATCCTTTAGAGCAACATGACCTCGAGCCTTACCTTCATTTAATATAAGCACATCACCATGAGAAATCACAGCAGCCATACAATCATAATCAACGCCTACGTCACCGATATAATTCCCGGAACCTGTAGCCAAACTTATGTCGTAAGTGCACTCTTCGTTCTCTCTAAATATCCTTTCTAAAACAACCCCCGACAAATCTTGCTCTATAAGTACCGACCCACTCCGGGCTGCCAGAATTACGCCATTGAGGCCTAGAACATGGGAAAACTCGAATTCCAATTTTTCACCAGACGAATCACTGAGTAAAAGAGACGGAATCCAACCTCCCTCTGCCTTTTTGAACTGTTTCCTCAAGACCCTCCACGTTCTTGACTGGTGCCAAAATCCATTGTTATTTTCTATCGCCTCAAATACTTCAGGATTCGACGCAAGCTCAGACAATGCATCTGTATCCGACACCCAGGCAAACACCCTGAAATCCGTTGGCGAGTTCTTTTCATAATTTTTTCGCAATACTCTTAAATGACTTCCATAGTCCCAGAACCAATCGCCCACTCTTAAAGCTTTTGCGCAATATTTGACGTCAACGTCTTTACCTGGAAGTATCACCAACTGTTCGTTCTGAGTTATTGGCTTGGCCAAGGACTCAACAAAAGTCTTAATATTCATAACAACCCCCTTTCAACAGTCCAATAAAATGATCAAACCATCCTGTACGACCAAAATTCAGGATCGGAAAAAGGTACCTCATTTAAACCAACTGCGAACCTGTCAAATATAACAGGTACATATCAGTTCTATAGACTCGCAAAAGAACACCTGCAAGATCCGACTGAGGCAGGGTTGGCCAAAAGAAATGCGGCGGTATTTCCTGACGTGGGAAGTGCCGGGCTGTCATCCTGAGCTGGCGATTCTTGAGGCTTGGGATGATGTGTGCCTTGGGATGCAGGATGAGGGGTTCTGATCCTTGTTTTTTTGTTGCTGCTGAAATCCCATCTCGAGCAGGCTCACTCACAGGGTCAAGTGTTCACAGATCCGATGTGGAAGCGAGCCTGCTCGCGATGGCGTCAGCTCAGGCAACACATTTATCAGCTCAGCTTGAACCCACCCATCTGCCGCGCCAAATCATCGGCCAAACGCTGCAACGTCTGACAGTCTTCACGACAAGCCCTGACCTCCCCCGCCGTGGCCCGCGCCAGGTCGGAAATCCCCTGCACATTGCGATTGATTTCCTCGGTCACCGCCGATTGCTCTTCAGTCGCCGTGGCCACCTGACGGTTCATGTCGCTGATGTGCTCGACCTGCCCGGTAATCGCCGTCAACGACGCCCCGGTGCGCTGGCTCGACTCAACCCCCGTGCCGGTCGCCGCTTGCCCGGCGTGCATTGAAGACACCGCATACTCCGCGCCCTGCTTGAGGCTGCCGATCATCTGCTGAATTTCGTCGGTGGACGACTGAGTCCGCCGCGCCAGGGTCCGCACTTCATCGGCCACTACCGCAAAGCCGCGCCCCATGTCCCCGGCCCGCGCCGCTTCGATGGCGGCGTTGAGCGCCAGCAGATTGGTCTGCTCGGAAATCCCGCGAATCACCGCCAGCACCTGATCGATGGACGCCACCTGCTGGGCCAACTCACCCACCGCTGCGGCGGCGACGCCAATTTCATCGGACATACTTTCGATGTGCCGGATCGACCCGCCCACCACTTCCCGCGCCTGCAGCGCTTCATCCCGCGCGGATTGCGAAGCGACCGCCGCATTGCCGGCATTCTGGGCGATTTCCTGCACGGTCAGGCCCATCTCATGAACGGCGGTGGCAACCATGTCGGTCATTTCCTGCTGACGTCCGGAACGTTCAGCGGTGTTTTCCACCACCCGCGCCACCTGGCCGACCGCCGTGCGCAAACGCTCACTGGTGGCCAGCACTTCGCCGATCATCTCGCGCTGACTTTCCAGGAACCGATTGAAGCCGCGAGCCAGGTCACCCAGCTCATCGGCGCGGCTGGAATCCAACCGGTGGGTCAAATCTCCACCACCGCTACCGATGGCCACCAACGCCGCTGTTACCTGACGAATCGGTCGCACCAATCCACGAGCCAGCAATACCACCAATAAAAGACAAACCAACGCCACCGCCAGACCAATGCCGCCGCTCATCCACATCGCCCGGCGAGCTTCGGCGTAGATCTGCGACTGCGGCACTTCGGCCACCAAAGTCCAGCCCAGATCACGCAGCGGCAGGCTCAACGCCAGAAACTCTTCGCCATCGCGGGCAAAACTGCTGCTGCCAGACGCGGTGGAGGTCATCACCGCTTGCGCCGCCGAAGCGCCGATCTGTTCGACCAGCGTACGTTTGCCGCTGAACTGTGCCTCGGGATGAACCTGGATCAAACCGTCGGAACGCACGAGATAGACCTTGCCGCGCTCACCGAAGTTGAAGTTGTGGATCAGCTCCGACAGCTCTTTCATGCTCAGGCCCAGCCCGGCCACGCCCACGACTTTGCCGGCCTGCTCGACCTTGAGGTCGATGAACAGCGCCAACTCGCCGGTGGCGGTGTCATGGTCGATATTGAGGGTGCGCGGTTGATTACTGTCGAGGAACGAATAGAACCAGGCGTCATTGGGATTGGAGCGGCTGAGCGTACGGTCAAGGCCCCTTTCGGTGAAGTAATGGTTTGAAGCGGTGCCGATGATCAGCGCGGTAAAGGCTTTGTGCTCGGCGCGGATGCCTTCCAGGTAACTGACGAAACCGGCGGTCTGGGCGCTGTTTTCGCCCCCGGCCAGCCAGTCGCGCACCATGCTGTTACTGGCGATGTCCTTGGCGGCGGTGAGGGGTTGAACGAGGATGCGCTCGATGTCGTTGCGCATCGCTTCGATGCTCGACGGTAGCGCCTGCTCGACCAGATAGCGCTGGGCGAGGCGGTTGACCACGAGGGTATAAATGCCAACCACGATCAGAATACTGACCAGCAGGGCGGTGCCCATGCTCAGGATCAACTGCCACTGAATACTGCGTCGCCAGAACTGCATGGAGCACCCCCAAAGAATAAAGGGCTGAAACACTGCAACAGCCATGCCGATTGTATACAACTAAATCGACAATTTATTCTTTGGTTGTGCGCAAAGCCGCTCAGGCCTGGTTGATCGTCTTGGCGATCACTTCAACCGTGGCGCTGACTTGCTCTTGGTAACGGTCGAGTTCCTGCTGGTGACGCTTTTGCATTTCGATCTGCTGCGAGCACAGATTCATCGCCGCCAGCACCAGCAAGCGGTCACCGATCAGCGCCGGGTATTTCTTTTTGGTCTCGGCCAGAGCGGCCTTCAACATTAAGGCGGCGTCCAGCAGGGTCTGCTCTTCCCCGGCCGGCGCCTTGATTGAATAGTCTTCACCCAGAATCGAGACGACTTTTACCCCTGCGGCGCCGTAACTCATGCGCTGACAGGGCCGGCGCTGACGCGCTCAACCAAGGCCTGAATGCGTGCAACGGTGGCGCCTTGTTTCTCTTCCTGTTCCATCAGGCTCAGTTGCAAGCTTTCGTTTTCATCCTTGACCTGGGCCAGCTCCGCACTCAGGGATTGATTGGTGCCGAGCAGCGCCTGGTTCTGTTGCACCAGGTCGCTGACCAGTTGTTCCAATTGGCTTAGGGTTGCTTCTAACATTTTGATTTTCCGGGCATTTTCGAAGGGCGCGTACGATAAAGAAAAGTCACTGTGGATGCCAGGGTTATGCAGGCGCAAGGCCTTGATTTTCCTGGCGGTCGACCTTCCTCGCGAGTTTTAAAGACTGCGATTGACGGCTCTGGTTCCTGCACTTCGTCGTCGCGGCCCTTCTGCGACAAATGCGCGCAGCGATTCAAGACTTTAGTCGTATGACCGATAAGTCATTCATACAACAGTCTCAGCCTCGCACGGAGGCGCTTTTTTCGGTGAACACCATGTCCCTACGAAATATGAATATCGCACCGCGGGCGTTCCTCGGTTTCACCCTGATTGGCGCCATGATGCTGATCCTGGGTGTGTTCGCCCTGAACCAGATGAGCAAAATTCGCGGTGCCGCCGAGGAGATCACCTCAAACAGCGTACCGAGCATCAAAAGCCTCGACGAATTCACTCAGCTGACCCTGCGCCTGCGCGTACTGTCTTATCGCCTGTTGGTGAATCGTGAGCCGGACGTCCAGCAGAAAACCATCGAGCTGCTGGAAACCCGTAACCAGCAGATCCGAGCGGCTCAGACAGCCTACGAAAAACTGATCGCCAGCCCGCAGGAGCGTGCAGCCTATGATCAGTATGTGCAGTTGCTGGCTCAGTACCGCCAGATCGAAGACCGGATGAAGAGCCTGTCGCGCAACAATCAGGTCGAAGAACTGCGCACGCTGCTCAACACCGATTTGCTGAACAATTCTGAAGCCATCAACTCCGTGCTCAACCGCTTGCTGGAGATCAACACCCAGCAGACCGTCGACACCAACCAGCAAGCCGCCGACCAGTACTCCTCGGCGTTCAACCTGGTGGTGACCCTGTTGGTCATCGCCACTGGCCTGACCCTGCTGTTCGCCTGGCTGCTGACCAACAGCATCACCAAACCGATCGCCAACGCCCTGAGCGCCGCCGAAGAAATCGCCGAAGGCAACCTGACGCGCCCGATCACGGTCGATGGTGAAGACGAAGCCGGTCGTCTGCTGGCCGCCATGGCGAAGATGCAGGACAAACTGCGCGACACCCTGCAACGGATTTCCGGTTCGGCTACGCAACTGGCGTCTGCCGCGGAAGAGCTCAACAGTGTCACCGACGAAAGCGCCCGTGGCCTGACCCAGCAGAACAACGAAATCGAACAGGCCGCCACCGCCGTCAACGAAATGACCAGCGCCGTGGAAGAAGTCGCGCGCAATGCCGTGAGCACTTCCGAAGCCTCGAAAAACGCCACCACTTCGGCGGGCGACGGTCGTGACCTGGTACAGGAAACCGTCAGCGCCATCGAACGCATGAGCGCCGACGTGCAGAGCACCGCCACCCTGATCGGCGATCTGGCTAACGAGTCGCGAGACATCGGCAAAGTGCTGGACGTGATTCGCGGCCTGGCCGACCAGACCAACCTGTTGGCGTTGAACGCTGCCATCGAAGCGGCCCGTGCCGGTGAAGCCGGTCGTGGTTTCGCGGTGGTTGCCGACGAAGTGCGTGCCCTGGCCCATCGCACCCAGCAGTCGACCAGCGAAATCGAACGCATGATCGGCAGCATCCAGAGCGGCACCGAACACGCCGTGGATTCGATGCGTAACAGCACCGAGCGCGCCGAGTCGACCTTGAACATCGCGCGCGGTGCCGGCCTGTCGCTGGACACCATCAACAGCGCCATCGTCGAAATCAACGAGCGCAACCTGGTGATCGCCAGCGCGGCCGAAGAGCAGGCGCAAGTGGCCCGTGAAGTGGACCGCAATCTGGTGAACATTCGTGACCTGTCGGTGCAATCGGCCACCGGCGCCAACCAGACGAGTGCGGCCAGCAGCGAACTGTCGCGCCTGGCGCTGGACCTGAACAACATGGTTGGGCGGTTCAGCCTGTAACCTGCAACCGATCGTTCCCACGCTCCGCGTGGGAATGCCTCAATGGACGCTCCGCGTCCGCAGTTGGGACGCAGAGCGTCCCGGGTTGCATTCCCACGCAGAGCGTGGGAACGATCATCGACGTGACTGACTTTTGATCTGCAAAAGCTTTTTGACAGCATCACATTTCAACAGGTTAGAATTGCTGGCACGCGGACTGCATGGTCAGTTTGCGCCCGCCTTTACGCTTCCGGAGTACTGCCTTTGAATGCGACGACCATCAACAGCCTGTTCTTGATCGGCGCGTTGCTGGTAGGTGCGAGCATTCTGGTGAGCTCACTTTCATCGCGCCTCGGGATCCCGATTCTGGTGATCATCCTCGCGGTGGGCATGTCGGCCGGTGTCGACGGCGCCGGCATTATTTTCGATAACTACCCCACGGCTTATCTGGTCGGCAACCTCGCCCTGGCAGTGATCCTTCTCGACGGCGGCTTGCGCACCCGGGTGGCGAGTTTTCGCGTGGCGTTATGGCCGGCGCTGTCTCTGGCCACGGTCGGCGTGTTGATCACCACCGGGCTGACCGGGATGGCGGCGGCGTGGTTGTTCGACCTGAACCTGATTCAGGGCCTGTTGATCGGCGCCATCGTCGGCTCCACCGATGCCGCGGCCGTGTTCTCGCTGCTTGGCGGTAAAGGCTTGAACGAGCGGGTGACCGCGAGCCTGGAGATCGAATCCGGCAGCAACGACCCGATGGCAGTGTTTCTCACCGTCACCCTGATCGACATGCTCGCCAGCGGCCAGACCGGCCTGCACTGGAGCCTGCTCGGGCACTTACTGCGTGAGTTCGGTATTGGCGGCGTCATCGGCCTCGGCGGCGGTTGGCTGATGCTGCAACTGGTCAACCGCATCCACCTGGCCACCGGCCTTTATCCGATTCTGGTGATTGCCGGCGGCCTGGTGGTGTTCGCCCTGACCAACGCCCTGCACGGCAGCGGCTTTTTGGCGGTGTACCTGTGCGGCCTGGTGATCGGCAACCGCCCGGTGCGCAGCCGTCACGGCATTTTACATATGCTCGACGGCATGGCCTGGCTGGCCCAGATCGGCATGTTCCTGGTGCTGGGGCTGCTGGTCACGCCCCATGACCTGCTGCCGATCGCTTTGCCGGCACTGGGCCTGGCGCTGTGGATGATTCTGTTTGCCCGTCCGCTGTCGGTGCTGGCTGGCCTGCTGCCTTTCAAGGCGTTCCATGGACGCGAGAAGGCATTCATTTCCTGGGTTGGCCTGCGCGGTGCCGTACCGATCATTCTGGCGGTGTTCCCATTGATGGCGGGGCTGCCCAACGCGCAGCTGTATTTCAATCTGGCGTTCTTTATCGTGCTGGTGTCGCTGTTGGTGCAGGGCACAAGCCTGCCGTGGGTCGCCAAGCTTTTAAAAGTGACCGTCCCGCCGGAGCCCCTGCCGATCTCCCGATCGGCGCTGGAAGTGCATGTCACCAGCGAGTGGGAACTGTTCGTGTATCGCCTCGGTGCCGAAAAATGGTGCATCGGTTCACCCCTTCGCGAGCTGAAAATGCCCGAAGGCACCCGTATCGCGGCCCTGTTTCGTGGCCAGCAACTGCTCCATCCGTCGGGTAGTACGGTGCTCGAAGTCGATGATTTGCTCTGCGTGATCGGCCATGAACACAACCTTCCTGCCCTCGGAAAACTCTTCAGCCAGGCACCGCAACGGGGGCTGGATTTGCGCTTCTTCGGCGACTTCGTACTCGAAGGAGACGCCCAGCTGGGCGCGGTTGCTGCCCTGTACGGATTGAAAGTCGAAGGCATCGATCCGAACATGTCCCTGGGCCACTTCATTGCCCAAAAAGTGGGCGGCGCTCCAGTCGTCGGTGACCAGGTGGAGTGGAACAACACCCTCTGGACCGTCGCGGTCATGGAAGGGAACAAGATTGGCAAAGTGGGCGTCAGATTCCCCGAAGGAAGTCGCCCCGGCCCCGGCCTGTTCCTCTAAACTCCACACTTCGTCTCGTTTTCGATCGGTCTCTATGTCAACTCTGCGTACCTTTTTCATCATGGCCCTGCTGGGCTTGAGTCTTTCCATCAACACGCTGCAAGCCGCCGAGCCGCCGTCCAGCGAAGCCGTGCAAGCGAGCCTGGACAAGATCGCCGACCGCAAACTGCCGGAGGCCGATCAAAAAGCCCTGCAAGCGGTCCTGCAGAGCACGCTCACCCAGCTCAACAACCGGCGTGATTACGACCAGAAACTGATCGATCTCAAGCAGCAGTTGACCAACGCTCCAAGGCAGAACATCGAGAACCAGCGCGAACTGAGCCGCCTCAAGGCCACCAAAGTGGTGCCGGTGGGGCAACGCTATACCAAAGAGACGATTCAGCAGCTCGAACAACTGTTGACCGAACGTTCCACTCAACAAAGCGACCTGCAGAAAGCCCTGGCCGAAGCGAACAGCCTGATCATTACCGCCCAGACCCGCCCCGAGCGCGCCCAGGCCGAGATCTCTGCCAGCCAGACGCGCATCCAGCAGATCAACAACATCCTCAAACTTGGCAAGGACAGCGGCAAGACCCTGACCGCCGAGCAACGCGATCAGCTCAACGCCGAGCTCGCGGCACTGAACGCCTTGATCCCGTTGCGTCGCCAGGAACTGGCCGGCAACAGCCTGTTGCAGGACCTGGGCAACAGCCAGCACGACTTGCTGTCGGAAAAATCCGATCGCCTGGATCAGGAGATCCAGGACCTGCAAACCCTGATCAACCAGAAACGCCTGGCCCAGTCGCAAGAGACCGTGACCCAGCAGTCCATCGAGGCGCAGAAGGCCGGTGGCAGTAGCCTGCTGGCCACCGAAAGCGCGGCCAACCTGAAGCTCTCCGACTACCTGCTCAAAAGCACCGACCGCCTCAACGAAGTCACTCAACAGAACCTGCAGACCAAGCAGCAACTGGACAGCGTGACCCAGAGCGATTCGGCGCTGGACGAACAGATCAATGTGCTCAAGGGCAGCCTGCTGCTCTCCAAGATTCTCTACAAACAGAAACAGGCCCTGCCGCGTCTCAGACTTGACCGCGATCTGGCCGACCAGATTGCCGACATTCGCCTGTATCAGTTCGAAGTCAGCCAGCAACGGGAACTGCTCAGCAACCCGATCACCTACGTCGATAACCTGCTGGCGACTCAGCCACCCGAGCAAGTCACCCCGCAACTGCGCAAGAGCCTGCTGGACCTGGCCAACACCCGCGCGGACCTGTTGGAGCGCTTGAATCGCGAACTGAGCGCGGTGCTCAACGAATCCATCACGTTGCAACTCAATCAGAAACAACTGCTCAGCACCGCGCAAAGTCTGCGGGCTACGCTGGACGAGCAAATGTTCTGGATTCCCAGCAACAAGCCGCTGGATTTTGAGTGGATGCACGGCGTGCCGGAACGCCTGCAACGCCAGGTCACGACCTTGCCGTGGGCTTCGAGCCTGAGCGAATTGACTGATGGCCTGACGCAACGGCCGCTGCTGTTCCTGCCACTGGCCCTGCTGATCGGCGCGCTGCTGTGGCGCCGCAAAAATCTCTATGCCCGTCTGAACAAAGTTCACCAGGACATCGGCCATTTCAAACGCGACAGCCAGTGGCACACCCCGCAAGCGATTCTGATCAATATCCTGCTGGCGATGCCGGTTTCCCTGGGCCTGGCGTTGTGCGGCCTGGCGTTGCAGATCGACGCCCGCGGGCAGAACGCCAACATGGGCGCGGCGCTGTTGCAGATGGCCCAGGCCTGGCTGGTGTTCTACACCGCCTATCGCATCCTCGCGCCGGGTGGCGTGGCCGAACTGCATTTCCGTTGGGAAAAGCCCCAGGTCGAATTCCTTCAAGGCTGGATTCGCCGGCTCGGGCTGGTGGTGATGGCCCTGGTGACGGTAGTGGCGGTCGCCGAGCTGCAACCGGCGGCGCTGGCCGATGACGTGCTTGGCATGCCGGTGGTGCTGACCTGCTACGCCTTGATGGCCTGGCTGCTCAGCCGCCTGCTGGTCAGCAGCCCAACCCATGAAAACGCCTCGCTGTTCCGCAAGGCCGTGGGAGTCATGTTCACCGTTCTGCCGATCGCGCTGTTCGTCGCCGTGTGCTTCGGCTACTACTACACCGCGCTGAAACTCAGCGACCGCTTGATCAACACCCTGTACCTGCTGATGTTCTGGCTGGTGATCGAAGCCACCTTCGTGCGCGGCCTCAGCGTTGCGGCACGGCGCCTGGCCTATCAGCGCGCCCTGGCCAAACGCCAGGCCGCGAAAGAGGCCGGCGACGGTGAAGCGGTGATCGAAGAACCGACCCTGGACATCGAAAAGGTCAACGAACAGTCCCTGCGACTGATCCGCCTGGCCCTGCTCGGCGGCTTCATCGCGGCGCTGTACTGGGTCTGGTCGGACCTGATTTCGGTGTTCTCGTACCTGGACAACATCACCCTCTACGAATACACCAGCGGCACCGGCGCCAACATGAGCATGGTGCCGATCAGCATCGGTGACATGCTAGGCGCGCTGATCATCATCGGCATCACCTTCGCGCTGGCGCGCAACTTGCCGGGTCTGCTGGAAGTGTTTGTGCTGTCGAAGCTGAACCTGGCCCAGGGCAGTTCCTACGCCACGACCACGTTGCTGTCCTATGTGATCGCCGGTGTCGGTTTCGTCTCGACCCTGTCCACGCTCGGCGTGAGCTGGGACAAGTTGCAATGGCTGGTGGCAGCGCTGTCGGTGGGTCTCGGTTTCGGGATGCAGGAAATCTTCGCCAACTTCATCTCCGGCATCATGATCCTGTTCGAACGCCCGGTGCGGATCGGCGACACCATCACCATCGGCAACCTGTCGGGCACCGTGAGCAAGATCCGCATCCGCGCCACGACCATCACCGACTTCGACCGCAAGGACATCATCGTCCCGAACAAGACGTTCATCACCGGGCAACTGATCAACTGGTCGCTGACCGACACCATCACCCGGGTGACCCTCAAGCTCGGCGTCGACTACGGCTCGGATCTGGACCTGGTGAAAGAACTGTTGCTCAAGGCCGCCCGCGATAACCCGCGCGTGCTGAAGGACCCGGAACCCCACGTGTACTTCCTGAACTTCGGCGAAAGCACCCTCGATCACGAGTTGCGCATGCATGTGCGTGATCTCGGTGACCGTAACCCGGTGCTCGATGAGGTCAACCGCTTCATCAATCGCGAGTTCAAGAAGCAGCACATCAACATCTCGTTCCGGCAAATGGAGGTCTATCTCAAGAACCTTCAGGGCCAGGAATACAAAATGGTCCCGGTTGAGCCGGAAACCAAAACCATTGTTCCGCCCCCCACCAGCAAACCGCGGCAAGAGCCACCGCCTGTCGAACTCGACTAAGCGCGCTATCCCTAGCAGAATGCTCGGACATTCTGCTGGAGATGGCCGTTGAAAGCCCTCGACGAACTGACCTTCGACAATCGCTTCGCCCGCCTGGGCGATGCGTTCTCAACCCACGTACTGCCCGAGCCCATTGCGGCTCCGCGACTGGTGGTCGCCAGCCCCGCCGCCATGGCACTGCTGGACCTGGACCCGGCCGAGGCCGAAACACCCGTGTTCGCCGAGCTGTTCGGCGGCCACAAGCTGTGGGCCGAAGCCGAGCCGCGGGCGATGGTCTATTCCGGGCATCAGTTCGGCTCCTATAACCCGCAGTTGGGTGACGGTCGCGGCCTGTTGCTGGGCGAGGTCTATAACGAAGCCGGCGAGCATTGGGACCTGCACCTCAAGGGTGCCGGTCAGACGCCTTACTCACGCATGGGCGATGGACGGGCGGTGCTGCGCTCCTCGATCCGCGAGTTCCTTGCCTCCGAAGCCCTGCATGCCCTGAACATTCCCACCACGCGCGCACTGTGCGTGATCGGCTCCGACACGCCGGTCTGGCGCGAGAAACAGGAACGTGCGGCCATGGTTCTGCGCCTGTCGCCGAGCCATGTGCGTTTCGGGCATTTCGAATTTTTCTACTACACCAAGCGCCCCGAGCAACAGAAAACGCTCGGCGAGCACGTGCTGTCCATGCATTTCCCGCACTGCCTGGAACAGCCGGAACCGTACCTGGCAATGTTCCGCGATATCGTCGAGCGTAATGCCGAACTGATCGCCAAATGGCAGGCCTATGGGTTCTGCCACGGCGTGATGAACACCGACAACATGTCGATCCTCGGCATCACTTTCGACTTCGGCCCGTTCGCCTTCCTCGACGACTTCGACGCCCACTTCATCTGCAACCACTCCGATGACCAGGGCCGCTACTCCTTCAGCAACCAGGTACCGATCGGCCAGTGGAACCTCAGCGCCCTCGCCCAGGCCCTGACACCGTTCATCAGCGTCGAAGCCCTGCGCGAAACCCTCGGCCTGTACCTGCCACTGTTCCAGGCCCACTACCTGGACCTGATGCGCCGCCGCCTCGGTCTTACTACCGCCGAAGACGACGACCAGAAACTGCTGGAGCACCTGCTGCAACTGATGCAGAACAGCGGCGTCGATTACAGCCTGTTCTTCCGCCGCCTGGGCGATGAGTCACCGGAACTGGCTGTCGCCCGGTTGCGCGATGACTTTGTCGACATCAAGGGTTTCGATGCGTGGGGCGAGCTTTACGCCGCCCGGGTTGCCCGTGAAGGCGTGATTGATCAGGAGCAGCGCCGCAAACGAATGCATGCGGTCAATCCGCTGTACATCCTGCGCAATTATCTGGCGCAAAAAGCTATCGATGCGGCGGAAAGCGGCGACTATTCAGAAGTTCGTCGTTTGCACGCGGTATTGAGCAATCCGTTCGAGGAGCAACCTGGAATGGAGAGCTACGCCGAGCGGCCACCGGAATGGGGCAAACATCTGGAGATCAGTTGTTCGTCGTGAGGCTTGTCAGATAAAGGTCTCTACGGACACACCAAAGCGCTCGGCCAACCAGCGAACCTGCCGCAGGTTGAGCTGGCGCTTGCCGCTTAAGATCTCCGAGACTACCGATTGCGTGCCCACACCGGGCAGCTCGCTCTGGCTCAGGCCGTGTTCGCGCATCATATAGCCAAGAACCTCTGCACCAGAGGCTTCGCGCATGGGGTGATGGTTGCGATCCCACTCCGCAATCCAGTCACCGATGATGTCCACCAAGCTCATCAACGGGTGCGACTCATCATCGCCGGTCATCTCAAGCAATTCATCGAGTGCCCGCGCCAACATGTCATAGTCGTCTTCGTTTTTCGGTTTTCGAAGCAATGGCGAGACGAACTCCCAATGCTCGGCAGCTTTTTTGATTAGAACACTCATACCCTTCCCTCCTTCCATTTACCTCGCTCATATTCACTGTGATCCAGCACATGCTTGATATACAGCTTTTGAGACCGATACCTGACAAAAGCGATTAGCCGCAATTTGTTGCCATCGATATCGAACACATGAAACTCGCCGACTTTGTCGGTTGCGGGAAAAATAGACTTCATTGCAGCGAAGTCTCCCGGGTTACTCCCTTTGGCGAGTCGATACCACTGCTCCAATGCATTGGCTGCCCGCGGCCACTTTTCCTTGGCCTCACGAATTGGTTTTTCGGTGAACACATGCATGCAACATCCTTATCGCATTCTGCTATGGGGAGTTAATCACAGATCCAAAATATCGCAAATTGCGATAATCTTCAGCAGACCAACGGTCTCGCTCAGTACGATTCAGCCTAGTTTCATCGCTATACGCTGCACGATTGAAAATATGAGCAAACGTCTCCACATAGGAGTGATCGGCTTCTTAACAGGACCTCCCTCATGACCGCCCCACTCCTCATCCCCTGCCCCCACTGCAACGGCCTGAACCGCATCCCCGCCGAGCGCCTCAACGATCATCCAAAGTGCGGCCGTTGCAAGGCCGAGGTCTTGCTGAACAAGCCGTTCGAATTGAAGCAAGGCGATTACGCCAGTCAGATCAAGGGTGACCTGCCGTTGCTGGTGGATGTGTGGGCGGACTGGTGCGGGCCGTGCAAGTCGTTTGCGCCGGTGTTCGAGCAGGCGGCGGGGCAGTTGGCGGGCAAGTGTCGGCTGGCCAAGCTGGACAGCGAGGCGAATCAGCAGTTGTCGGCGCAGCTGGGGATTCGCTCGATCCCGAGCCTGATTCTGTTCAAGAACGGCCGGGAAGTGGCTCGTCAGAGCGGGGCCTTCCCGTTACCGCAGTTGATGAGCTGGTTGCGCAGTCAGGGGATCTGAAGCCCCTTCAACAAGAGCGATTCAGGTATTTTCCAGCAGAGCGTGCAGTTCGACGAATTGCTGGGTCAGCTTGTGCCGCGGGTCGAGGTGGATCAGCGGCGTGTTGGCCTGATGGGATTCGCGCATGCGCACCGAACTCGCTAGGTACACCGGCAGTACCGGCAGCCCTTCGGCAATCAGTTCGTCGAGAATTTGCTGCGGCAGACTGGCGCGAGCCTGGAACTGGTTGACGACGATGCCTTCGACTTCCAGCCCTTCATTGTGGTCGTCCTTCAACTCTTCGATTTCCGCCAGCAGACCATACAGCGCCTGGCGCGAGAAGCTGTCGCAGTCGAAGGGAATCAGCACACGATCAGCGGCGATCAAGGCCGAGACGGCATAGAAGTTCAGCGCTGGCGGGGTGTCGAGGTAGATCCGGTCGTAATCACCGTCCAGCTCCTCGAGCAATTTACGCAGCTTGTTGATCTTGTGTTTGGCCTCAAGCTTGGGCTGCAAGTCTGCCAGCTCGGCGGTGGCAGTGATGACGTGAAGGTTGTCGAACGGAGTTTCGTAGATGTCGACCTGACCTTTCTTCGAGAACGGCCCGGAGGACAGGGTCTGCTTGAAGAAGTCGGCGATACCCATCGGGATATCCTCACCGGTGAGCCCCGTCAGGTATTGAGTGGAGTTGGCCTGGGCATCGAGATCCACCAATAACGTGCGATAGCCTTCGCTGGCGCTGACCGCCGCCAGATTGCAGGCAATGCTTGATTTGCCCACGCCACCTTTCTGATTGAACACCACGCGCCGCATGTCTAAACCTCCGTGTATCAAAGAATGACCGAGTGTAGTAGTCCACATCGCTGCTTAGCTACCTCGCCAGCATCTAGACTACACAGTCATAGGCAAATCTCTGGCCGGAAAAGCTGCCAACTCGTCCATTGATAGCCGACAGTGCCGACAGACATGTCCGCCGCATTGTGGATAATGGCCAAACGACAGCTTTTCGCGAACCAGACGGTACATTTCGTTGCGCAAAATGTAACCAGCATTTGCTACACGCCCGCAGCACCGGGATAATGCGCGCCATTCGGCGTTAAGCGCCACGTCAGGTCAGCCGCGGTTCTTGCGACTCACCGCGTTAAAGGAAGCCCGCAGGGGCGGGATGAATGTCTGTGATCAACTTCAACATCGCCCAATGGCGCGCTTGGGCCCCTGGGCTTGAAAGCGTGGATGATTGGCAGGCCTGGAGCCGACAACCGGTCGTGCTCGAGCCCAGCGATGCCGCCCCGGATGTGTCGTTTCTGCCGGCCATGCAGCGTCGGCGACTCAGCCGTCTGGCGCGGATGGCGTTCAGTGTCGGCTGGCCCTTGGCCGATGGTCATCCGGATTTACCGTTGGTCTTTATTTCTCGCCACGGCGAAACCCCGCGCACCTTCGAAATTCTCAGCGACCTGGCGACCGACCAACCGTTGTCGCCCACCCAGTTCAGCCTGTCGGTGCACAACGCGGTCATCGGCCTGTGGTCGATCATGCGTGGCGAAACCAGCGAAATGACCGCCCTCGCCGCCGCCGGCGATGGCCTTGAACACGGCATGCTGGAGGCCGCGGCGCTGCTTGAGGAAGGCGCGCCCGCGGTACTGCTGATCGTCACCGAAGAACAACCGCCCGCCGCCTACTCGGCCTGGATCGATGATGTGCCTTTCCCTTATGCGGTCGGCCTGTTGATCACCCCCGGTAATCAGTGGCAACTGTCGCTGAACAGCGCCCCGCACACGTTGTCCAAAGCCCGCTGGCCCCATGCCCTGAATCTGTTGCGTACGCTGCTCGGCCAGCAAACAACCTGCCAACATGCCTGGAAAAATCGTGTATGGACCTGGCAACGCAACCCGTAACCGATAAAAACCGCGACGCCTACTACTGGCGCCTGCTGGCCACTGCCGCAAGCTTCACCCTGTTCGGGTTGAGCAGCCTGTGCCTGCGACTGGTGGTGTTCCCGCTGTTGAATTGCCTGCCGGGAGGCGCCCAGGTCCATCGTCAGCGCGCGCGACATACGGTCAGCCGGTGTTTTTGGTTTTTCATTCGGTTCATGGCGCGCAGCGGTGTGCTGACCTATGACATACAGGGGGCGGAAAAACTCGGGCGCCCAGGCCAAATGATCGTCGCCAACCACCCCTCGTTGATCGATGTGGTGTTTTTGATCGGCCTGGTGCGCCACGCCAACTGCGTGGTCAAGAAAAGCCTCTGGGAAAACCCGTTCACTCGCGGTCCGCTACGCTGTACCGAATACATCAGCAACGATGGCAGCATGGACATGCTCGACGCCGCTGCCGACGCGCTGAAAAGCGGTCAGACCCTGATCATCTTTCCCGAGGGCACCCGGACCCGACCCGGCCAACCGCCGGCCTTTCATCGGGGGGCGGCGGCAATCGCCCTGCGCGGTGCGAGAATCCTCACCCCGGTGATCATCAAGGTCAACCCGACCACATTGACCAAGGCCGAACCCTGGTATCGGATCCCCAAACGCCGCGTGCACTTCAGTTTTCGCGTCGGGGCCGATATAGACCCACAGGCCTTCGCTACGCAAGGCCCTGCACCCCAGGCCTCGCGCAAGCTCAACGACTATTTGCACTCTTACTTTATCAAGGAGCTCGCCGAAGATGAGCGATCAGAACACCGTTAGCCTGATGCAGGAAATCAAAGAGCTGATCATCGAAGCCCTGGGCCTCGAAGACATCAGCGTCGACGACATCGGCGACAACCAGACGCTGTTCGGCGAAGGCCTGGGCCTGGACTCGGTAGACGCGCTGGAACTCGGCCTGGCGATCCAGAAAAAGTACGGCATCAAAATCGATGCCGACGCCAAGGACACCCGTAATCACTTCAGCAACGTGGCGAGCCTTGCGGCGTTCGTCACTGCAAAACAGGCAGCTTGAGACCGGACCATGCAAACTCGTGACGATATTTTCAACACCCTGCGCGATGCTCTGGTCGAACTCTTCGAGCTGGACCCCGAGCGCATCAGCCTGGAATCCAACCTGTACCAGGATCTGGAAATCGACAGCATCGATGCGGTCGACCTGATCGATCACATCAAACGCCAGACCGGCAAGAAAATCGCCGCCGAAGAATTCAAATCGGTGCGTACCGTCAGCGACGTGGTCGAGGCGGTTTACCGTCTGGTTCAGCCCGCCGCATGAGCCGACTGATCGGCCTTGGCCTGCTGCTCGCAGGCCTGCTGTACCCCTTTGCGGTGTATTTCGGCATGGAACATTTTGCCCCGTGGCAGTTCGGTCTGCTGCTGGGCAGCCTGTGGCTGGCGCGAGCGCTGACCGGCGAACGGCGCCCCGGCAGCCTGTGGATGTCCACGGCCGCCATCGCGTTCTGCCTGTTGCTGGCAGTGTTCGACAGCCCGGTGCTGCTGCGCTGGTACCCGGTGCTGATCAGCGCGTTCATGCTGGCGCTGTTCGGTCTTAGCCTGAAATACGGCCCGCCGATGGTCGAACGCCTGGCCCGCCTGCGAGAACCGGAACTACCGCCCAGGGCCATTCGCTACACCCGCCAGGTGACCATTGCCTGGAGCGTGTTTTTTCTTTGCAACGGTTTGTGCGCCGCCGCCCTGACCCTTTGGGCGCCGCTGAGCTGGTGGATGTTGTACACCGGCCTGATCTCCTATGGATTGATCGGCCTGATGTTCGCCATTGAATGGCTGATACGACAACGGGTACGAGGCCACCCATGAATTGGATAAAACTTGAGCAACTGCTGCTCAAGGCTCAGCCGGAGCGTGCCGTAACGGCCGAGCCGGCGTTGAATCACGCGCAATTGTGCGACCGGGCCCTGAGCCTGGCTGCCGGCCTGCAAGCCCAGGGTGTGCAGCGCATCGCCGTGCACCTTGAAGACGCCGCCGACCTGGCCATTGCCCTGCTCGGCGCCTGGCGTGCCGGGGTCAGCGTACTGCTGCCCGCCGACCTGCAAGCGCAGACACGCCAGCGCTGGTCGAGCGAGGTCGATCTGTGGCTGACCGATCAAGCCGACGATGCACACCTGAGCGATTATCGGCATCCGCCGCTGCCGGCCCACCCGCTGGACCTGGATCGTTGTCAGCTGAGCCTGTGCACCTCCGGCTCCAGTGGCGAACCCAAGCGCATCGACAAAACCCTGCGCCAACTGGCCAATGAAGTCGAAGCGCTGGAGCACGTGTGGGGCGCAGATCTGGGCGAAGCCTGCATCATCGGCAGCGTCGCCACCCAGCACATCTACGGCTTGTTGTTTCGGGTGCTGTGGCCGCTGTGCGCCGGGCGTTCGTTCGTGCGCAAGCAACTGGCGTTCCCGGAAGACTTGCAACGCGCCAGCCGCGTACACCCGGCCTTCGCCTGGGTCGCCAGCCCGGCGTTGCTCAAGCGCATGGGCGACAACCTCGACTGGCCAGCGCTGAGCGCGGTACGCCGAGTGTTCTCCTCCGGTGGCGCGTTACCCGCCGAAGCGGCGCAGAGCCTGCACGAACGCCTGCAACAATGGCCGACCGAGATCCTCGGCAGCTCGGAAACCGGCGGTATCGCCTGGCGTCAGGGCCAGGATCTCTGGCAGCCCTTCGCCGGCGTGGAGCTGAGCCAGGACAGCGATGGCGCCCTGCTTATCGCATCGCCATACCTGCCGGCAGGTCATATCGAACACACCGCCGATGCCGCGCGCATCGCCGCCGACGGCCGTTTCGAGCTGTTGGGGCGGCTGGACCGGATCGTCAAACTGGAAGAAAAACGTATCTCGCTACCCATGCTCGAACACGCGCTGATGGCGCACGCCTGGGTCGCCGAAGCGCGCCTGGGAGTGGTTCAGGAAAACCGCGCCTCATTGGGGGCGCTGCTGGTGCTCAGCGAGCGAGGTATGCACGCGTTGCGCAATCAGGGACGACGCAGCCTGACGCAAGCGTTGCGTCAGCATCTGAGCCAGCACTGTGAAACGCTGGCCCTGCCACGACGCTGGCGCCTGTTGCGGCAGTTGCCGCTGAACGCGCAGGGCAAACTGCCCCAGGCTGAGGTTGAAGCCTTGCTGCTGGCGCCCCGCCCAAAGGCGCCGCAAGTGCTGGAGCAGGTCGAAGCCGATGGTGAGTGGAGCCTGCAACTGGCCGTCCCGCCGGACCTGGCGTATTTCAGCGGACACTTTCCCCGGGCCCCGGTATTGCCCGGCGTGGTGCAAGTGGAGTGGGCATTGAGCCTGGGCCAGCAATTGATGGACCTGCCGGCAAAATTCGCCGGCATGGAAGTGCTGAAATTCCAGCAACTGGTGCGCCCTGGTGATGAAATCCAGTTGCACCTGCGCTTCGACCCGGCGCGCGGCAAATTGTATTTCGCCTATCGCAACGAAACCGCCACCTGCTCCAGCGGGCGGATTTTGCTGGAGGCTGCCAGCGATGCATAACCCCTGCGCCGTAATCCCGGTCTACAACCACGAAACCGCCATCACTGCCGTGGTCGATGCGCTGCTTGCCTGTGATCTGCCGTGCATTCTGGTGGACGATGCCAGCAGCCCCGCCTGCGCCAAGGTGCTCGACCAACTGGCGCAGCGCGACAGGGTTTATCTGATCCGGCTCACCGTCAATCAGGGCAAGGGCGGCGCAGTGATGACCGGTCTGCGGGAGGCCTCGCGCCTGGGCTTCAGCCATGCCTTGCAGGTGGACGCCGACGGCCAGCACGACCTGCAAGACGTCAAGGTGTTCATCGAACACTCACGCGCCCATCCCGAGGCAGTGATCTGCGGCTATCCGCAATACGACGCCAGCGTGCCGAAAGGTCGTTTGTACGCCCGTTACCTGACTCACGTCATGGTGTGGATCAACACCCTGTCGCTGCAGATTCGCGACTCCATGTGCGGCTTCCGCCTCTATCCATTACCACCGACCCTGGCACTGATCGACTCGGCCAGGATCGGCAAACGCATGGACTTCGACTCCGACATCCTGGTGCGCCTGGCCTGGCGCAATCTGCCGATGCAGTGGCTGAAAACCAGGGTCCGTTACCCTCTGGATGGCGTTTCGCATTTCCGGCTGTTCTACGACAACGTACTGATTACGAGCATGCATACCCGGCTGTTCTTCGGCATGTTGCTGCGGGCACCGGTGATCCTTTGGCGACGGTGGCGGGCATGAACGGCAACGCAGACGAACAGCACTGGGCCAACCGCCAGGAACGCGGCAGTTTCTGGCTGATGAAATTCACCGCGCTCTGCGCAAAAATCTTGGGCCGCCGACTGCTGAGCCCGCTGCTGTACGGCATCGTGCTGTACTTTTTCCTGTTCGGACGCAGCGCCCGCCAAAGCGCCTGGCAATACCAGCAGCGGCTCGCCGACTGGAGCGGGCGCAGCGAATTGCGTCCGACTCATTGGCGGGTGTTCGGTCAGTTCATGGCCTTCGCCGATTCCATGCTCGACAAACTCGACGTGTGGAACGGCAAGCTGAGCATCGAGCAGATCGAAATCATCGACCCGGCGCTGCTGCGCAATAAGCTGCGCGGCACCCGCGGGCAGATGCTGGTGGGCGCGCACCTGGGCAATCTCGAGGTCTGCCGGGCACTGGCCGAGATCGGCGAGAAAGTCACCATGAACGTGCTGGTGCACACCAAGCACGCCGAACAGTTCAACCGTCTGCTGGGCGAAGCCGGGGCGACCAATCTGCGGCTGATTCAGGTCAGCGAGCTCGACCCGATGATCATGTTGCAGCTGCATGAACGCCTGGAACGCGGCGAATGGCTGGCGATTGCCGGCGACCGCGTGCCACTGCATGGCGGGCGCAGCGTGACAGTGGATTTTCTCGGTCATCAGGCAGCCTTCCCTCAGGGCCCTTGGCTATTGGCCGGTCTGCTGAAATGCCCGGTCAATCTGCTGCTGTGCCTGAAGAAACCCACGGGCGACTATCGACTGACCCTCGAGCCGTTCGCCGAGGCGGTGGTATGGAAACGCAACGAGCGCGAACAGGTCATTCATCAGTGCGCTTCTCGCTACGCCGAGCGCCTGGGTCACTATTGCCTCGAAGCGCCCCAACAATGGTTCAACTTTTACCCTTTCTGGAAGACCGATGACGACGCCAACGCTTGAGCCGGTAACCTTCGGCGAACTCCCTTTGCGCATCGAAGACGTGCTGGCCCTGGCCAACCGTCAGGTGCCGACGCAGTTGCAGGGCGACTCCGAGTTTCGCCAGCGCATTGCCAAGGGTCCGCAGTTCCTTGACTCCCTGCTGGACAAGGAAGGCGTGATCTATGGCGTGACCACCGGTTATGGCGATTCCTGTGTGGTGGCGGTGCCGCTGCACCACGTCGAAGCCCTGCCTCGTCATCTGTACACATTCCACGGCTGCGGCCTGGGCAAACTGCTCGACGCCCAAGCCACCCGTGCGGTGCTGGCGGCACGTTTACAGTCTCTGTGCCAGGGCGTGTCCGGGGTGCGCGTGGAACTGCTGGAGCGCCTGCAAGCGTTCCTTGAACACGACATCCTGCCGCTGATTCCGGAAGAAGGTTCAGTGGGCGCCAGCGGCGATTTGACGCCGCTGTCCTACGTCGCCGCGACCTTGTCCGGCGAGCGCGAAGTGATGTTCCGCGGCGAACGCCGGCAAGCGGCTGATGTGCACAAGGAACTGGGTTGGCAACCGCTGGTATTGCGCCCCAAGGAAGCCTTGGCACTGATGAACGGCACCGCCGTGATGACCGGCCTTGCGTGCCTGGCTTACGCCCGTGCCGATTACCTGCTGCAACTGGCCACGCGCATCACCGCGCTGAACGTGGTCGCTTTGCAGGGCAACCCGGAGCACTTCGACGAGCGCCTGTTCGCCGCCAAACCCCATCCAGGGCAGATGCAAGTCGCCGCGTGGTTGCGCAAGGATCTGGCGATCGACGCGCCGACCGCGCCGCTGCATCGCCTGCAAGACCGTTACTCCCTGCGTTGCGCGCCACACGTGCTCGGTGTACTGGCCGACAGCCTGAACTGGCTGCGCTCGTTCATCGAGATCGAACTCAACAGCGCCAACGACAACCCGATCATCGACGCCGAAGCAGAACGCGTGCTGCACGGCGGGCACTTCTACGGCGGCCACATTGCGTTCGCCATGGACAGCCTGAAAAACCTGGTGGCCAACGTCGCCGACTTGCTCGACCGTCAACTCGCGCTGCTGGTGGACGAACGCTACAACCATGGCTTGCCGAGCAACCTGTCCGGCGCCACCGCCGACCGCGCGATGCTCAACCACGGCTTCAAGGCCGTGCAGATCGGCACCAGCGCCTGGACCGCCGAAGCCCTGAAAAACACCATGCCGGCCAGCGTCTTCTCGCGCTCCACCGAGTGCCACAACCAGGACAAAGTCAGCATGGGCACCATCGCCGCCCGCGACGCCATCCGCGTGCTGGAGCTGACCGAACAGGTTGCCGCCGCCACGCTGCTGGCCGCCAATCAAGGCGTGTGGCTGCGCGGCCAGGCTGAAGACGCGCGCCCACTGCCACCGGCCCTGGCCGCGATGCACGAAGAATTGGCCAAAGACTTCCCGCCGGTCATCGAAGACCGTGCCCTGGAAGGCGAATTGCGCCTGTGCCTGCACCGCATTGCCGAGCAACACTGGAGGCTGCATGCGTAGCAAGGGAGTGCTTCACACCGATACGGAAATCCTCGTCCCGTTCTTTGACGTCGACACCATGAACGTGGTCTGGCACGGTCATTACGTCAAATACCTGGAAATCGCCCGCTGTGCGCTGCTGGACAGGATCGGCCACAACTACGACGCCATGGTTGCGTCGGGTTACGCCTGGCCTGTGATCGACTTGCAGTTGCGCTATGTGCGCGGCGCCGTGTTCGGCCAGAAGTTGAATGTGCGCGCCAGCCTGGTGGAATGGGAGAACCGACTGAAGATCAA
Source organism: Pseudomonas sp. P1_A1 (assembly GCF_056406935.1). NCBI lineage: Bacteria > Pseudomonadati > Pseudomonadota > Gammaproteobacteria > Pseudomonadales > Pseudomonadaceae > Pseudomonas > Pseudomonas sp. P1_A1. The sequence continues at coordinate 317,348 of NZ_JBFTZE010000005.1, forward strand.
TTACCTGATCAGCGATCTCGCAACCGGCGAACGTCTGACCCGCGCTGTTTCAGTGCAGGTTGCCGTCGACATGAGCAGCCGCGAAATGCAGTTGGCTTCGCCCAAGGTGTTTACCGATGCGGTTGAAAGGGTGCTGCCATGAATTCGCTTTTCAAATGCCTTGGCGCTTTAGCGTTGCTCGGGCTTTCATCGTTGGCCCAGGCCTTCGATCTGCAGCAACTGAGCGATCAGCTGGCCAAACCCGATGTGATCCACGGCAGCTTTACCCAGGAAAAACACCTGCGCGCCCTGCCCCAGCCGTTGACCAGCAAGGGCACCTTCGTTCTGGCGAAAAATCACGGCCTGCTCTGGCTGCTGAAAACACCCCTGCAACAGGACTACCGCATCAGCGACAAGGGCATTGCCCGGCGGGATGCCAGCGGTTGGCAAATGCTGCCTAACAAGAGTGCCGGTGCCGAACAGAACCGTTTGTTCCTCGCCGTGCTGCAAGGCGACAGCAGTGGCCTGCAACGGGATTTCGAGCTGTCGCTGAGCGGCGACGCACAGAACTGGAAGCTGACCCTGACCCCGCGCTCGATGCTGCTCAAGCAGGTGTTCAATCAAATCAACATTGACGGCGGCGAACTGGTGCACAGCATCGAGCTGCTTGAAACCCAGGGTGACCGAACCCTGTTGCGCATGCAGGACAGCACCAGCGCCCAACCTTTGAGTGATGCGGAGCAACATGACTTTGCCGAGTGAACGGATGCTGCCGCGGCTGTTTCTGGTCCTGCTGCTGGCAGTGCTCGCACTTGCCGGTTGGCAGTGGCGCGACGGCACTCCGCTGTCGGCCAACCTGATGGAACTGGTGCCCGGCACCGCGCCGGACGCGCTGGAGCTGCGCGCCGAACAACGCATGCAAGAACCGTTGAACCGGGAAATGCTGGTGCTGGTCGGCCATAAAGACCGTCAGCAAGCCATCGCCATGGCGCAAAAACTCGGCGAGCAGTGGCAGGCCAGCGGCGTGTTCGAAAAGGTCCAGTGGAACCTGCAAGCCGACTTGCCAGCGCTGCGCACGCAATTGCTGCAAGGCCGACTGGCGATGCTGTCCGCGGCCGACCGCCAGCAACTCATCGAGCATCCCGACGCCTTTATCCAGCAACGGGTACAAGCCCTGTTCGACCCCTTCACCGGGTTCAGCCTGGTGCCGAGCCAGGATGACTGGCTCGGCCTGACCGGGCGCATCCAGAACAGCCAGCCACAGCGCGGTTCGGTGCAGTTGGACATCGGCAGCGGCGTGCTGGTCGCCGATGCCGACGGCAAGAGCTGGGTGATGCTGCGGGCGCGAACCGTCGGCAACGCATTCGACATGAACCTGCCACTGCAAGTGGCTGACCTGCTCCAGCACAGTCGCGAAGAAGCCGCCCGGGCGGATGTGCAACTGCTCGCCGCCAGCGGCCTGCTGTATGCCGCCAGCGGTCAACGGCAAGCCGCGCGCGAGATCACCTGGGTCGGTGGCGGCGCCACCGTGGGGATTCTGTTGCTGCTGTTGCTGGCCTTCCGGCGTTGGCGGGTGGTGCTGGCGTTCGTCCCGGTGCTGGTGGGCATGCTGTTCGGCGCGGTGGCCTGCGTGGCGCTGTTCGGTCAGATGCATGTGATGACGCTGGTGCTGGGCTCAAGCCTGATCGGCGTGGCGGTGGATTACCCACTGCATTACCTGTCCAAAAGCTGGAGCCTGAAACCCTGGCACAGCTGGCCGGCCTTGCGCCTGACCCTGCCGGGGCTGACGCTGAGCCTGATCACCAGTTGCATCGGCTACCTGGCCCTGGCCTGGACGCCGTTCCCGGCCCTGACCCAGATAGCCGTGTTCTCCGCCGCCGGCCTGCTCGGCGCTTATCTGTCGGCGGTGTGCCTGCTGCCGGCGCTGCTCAAGGGCGCGCAGCTGCGTCCGGCGCAATGGCCGATGCGCATTGCCGAGTCTTTGCTGGCGCTGCGCGAGTCGCTGCTCAAATACGTACGCACACCGGTGCTGCTGGCGCTGTTGATCGCCTTCTGTGTTGGCGGTCTGTTGCAACTGCAGACCAAAAACGACGTTCGCCAATGGGTTGGCACACCACAGCAGTTGACCGACGAAGCCCAGGCCATCGCACACATCACTGGCTATCAACCCACCAGCCAATTCTTCCTGGTGCGCGCGGCCAATCAGCCGGAGTTGCTCGAACGCCAGACGGCACTGAGTGAGCGCCTGGATCAGTTAGTCAATCTGGAAAAACTCCAGGGCTACCTGTCGCTCAACCAGTTGGTCAGCCCGCCGAGCGAACAGCGCAAAGTGCGTGATGCACTGGGCAAGCTGCCGCAGTTCTGGCAACCGTTGCTCGACCTTGGCGTGCCTGCTGACGCCTTGCAAGCCGAGTTGGCGAAGTTGCAGGCACTGCCCGTCGAAGACATCGACACAGCGCTGGCCGGTCCATTGGCCGAGCCTTATCGCACCCTGTGGCTGGGGCCCACCGATGACGGCGTGGCCGCGATGGTCAGCCTGCAAGGCTTGAACAATCCCGCGCTGTTGCGGATCCAGGCGCTGGACTTGCCGGGCGTGCAACTGGTCGACCGCCTCGGCGACCTGAACAAGGTATTCGCCGCGACTCAAATCAGCGCGGCTGAATTGAAACTCGCCTCCTGCGTGTTGATCGTGCTGGTGCTGATCCTGCCATTCGGTCTCGGTGGCGCACTGCGAATTGTCTCTCTGCCACTGCTGGCGGCCCTGTGCAGCCTGGCAAGCCTCGGCTGGCTCGGGCAGCCGCTGACGCTGTTCAGCCTGTTCGGCCTGCTGCTGGTGACAGCCATCAGCGTCGACTACGCGATCCTCATGCGCGAACAGATCGGCGGCGCCGCCGCGAGCCTGTTGGGCACCATGCTGGCAGCCGCGACCACATGGTTGTCGTTTGGCCTGCTGGCGGTATCCAGCACACCGGCAGTGAGCAACTTCGGCCTGTCGGTGAGCCTCGGCCTGGCGTACAGCTTCATCCTGGCGCCGTGGGCCGGACGCCAAGCCCACGCCGCGCCGGTTGCGGAGCCTGCAGCGTGATGGTCGCGGCGTTCTGGGTCATGGCCCTGGTGTTGTTTGCCGTGGCCACCCGTGTCGGTCGACGTTTCGGGCTGATTCCGATCGTCAGCCAGTTGTTGCTGGCAACCTTCGGCCTGCCGCTGCTGATGTATTTCTGGATCGAACCGGGCTGGCATCTCAGCGGTGCCGACCTGATCTCGCCGGGTTGGCTGAAGAACCTCTACAGCCTGAGCTTTGCCTTGCTGCTGGGGCACATCCTCAGCGACGTGATCGACCTGCGACTGGATCGCCAGAGCCTGAAAATCGCCCTGCCGAGTTTCTGCATTCCGTTTGCCTGCGGGCTGGCGACAGCGGTCTGGCTGCTGCCGCCACAGCCGTGGATCAGCTCGCTGGCGGTCGGTCTGTTGTTCGCCATCACCGCGATTCCGGTGTTGTACCTGTACCTGCGCCACATCAACTACCCGCCCGTCGCCACCCGGCGCCTGGTGCAGACCGCGATCCTGATCGACCTGACCTGCTGGACCCTGTTCGCGTTCGCCCAGGGCAGCCTGCACTTGAGCAGCCTGTTGCTGCCGCTGGCCGGTGCCTGCCTGCCGTTGTTGCTGCGACTGCTCGGCTTGCGCCAACCGTTGCTGTACAGCGGCTGCTTCTTTGCACTGCTGGTGGTTGCCGAACACTTCAAGCTCAATGCGCTGATTTTCGGCATCGGTTACCTGCTGTGTATGGCCGCGCTCAAGGTGCCATTGGTGCTGCCATTGCCGACGGCGTGGATGAGTCGTTTGCAGACCTGGATCGCCATCCCGTTGATCCTCACGTTCGGCATCGTGCAGATCAACGCGCACAGCGCCCTCGACAGTCTCGGTGGGGTGCAACTGGCCGCGCTTCTGTTGTTGCCGATCGCCAGTAAACTGTTGGGCAACTGGCTGGGCCTCGGCTGGGCCGGCGTCTCGTTTGAAGGTGCCAGCCGCTGGCGGGAAAGCCTTTTACTGAATATCCGCGGCTTGAGCGAGATCGTCTTTCTCAACCTGCTGCTGCAACAACAACTCATCAGCCCCGAGCTGTATTTCGCGCTGATGTTGATGGGCCTGGTCGCAACCCTGCTGCCGGCACTCGCCGGCATGCACCGAATTCCTTTGAACATCGCCGCCCCGGCAAGGAGCACCCGTGCCAACAGTTGAAATGGAACGTCGTCAGGTGGTGGTGATCGGTGCCGGCCCCTCGGGCGCCATCGCCGCCGCGCTGCTCAAGCGCAAAGGCCATGATGTGCTGATGATCGAACGCCAGCATTTCCCACGGTTTTCCATCGGAGAAAGCCTGCTGTCCCACTGCCTGGATTTCGTCGAAGAAGCCGGCATGCTCGAGGCGGTCAACGCGGCCGGTTTCCAGTTGAAGAACGGTGCGGCATTCGCCTGGGGCGATCAGTACAGCACCTTCGATTTCGGTGAGACGTTCAGCAACGGCAAGCCGACGACCTTCCAGGTCCAGCGCGCCGATTTCGACAAGCTGCTGGCCGATCAGGCTGAATTGCAGGGTGTCGACGTCCGTTACGGCGAAGCCATCGTCAGCGTCGATTTCAGCCTGGCGAAACCGCAGCTCGATGTGCTTCGCGAAGATGGCAGCCAATACCGCGTCGAGGCCGATTTCGTGCTCGATGCCAGCGGCTACGGTCGCGTACTCCCGCGTTTGTTGGACCTTGAAGCGCCGTCGAATTTTCCGGTGCGCCAGGCGGTGTTCACCCACGTCGAAGACTGTATCGACAGCCCGGCTTTCGATCGGGAAAAAATCCTCATTACCACCCATCCGACCCAGCGCGACATCTGGTTCTGGACCATTCCGTTCAGTAACGGTCGTTGCTCGGTGGGCGTGGTGGCCGCTGCCGAACACTTCGCAGGCCGCACCGAGAATCTCGACGATTGCCTGCGCGGCTTCATCAATGAAACCCCAAGCCTGGCCGGGGTGCTGAACAATGCGGTGTGGGATACCCCCGCGCGGACTATCGGCGGCTATTCGGCCAACGTCAAAACCCTGCACGGCCCTGGCTTCGCCTTATTGGGCAATGCCGCAGAATTTCTCGACCCGGTGTTCTCCTCCGGTGTGACCATCGCCATGCGTTCGGCGAGCATGGCCGCCGGGGTGCTGCACCGCCAACTGCAAGGTGAAAGCGTCGACTGGCAAACCGAATTCGCCGAACCGCTCAAGCGCGGCGTCGACACCTTCCGTTGCTACGTCGAAGGCTGGTACGCCGGGACCTTTCAGGACGTGATTTTCTATCAGGGCGGCACAGAGGATATTCGCCGCATGATCAGCTCGATCCTCGCGGGTTACGCCTGGGATGAACGCAACCCGTTCGTCAGCGAACCTAAACGTCGACTGCGGATGATCTCGGACCTGTGCGCAAAGGATGCGACATGAGTTATTGGAGCGACAACTACGTCGAAGAAACCCGTTTCGGCTTCTGGTTCCTGCGCAGCCACACCTGGCAGCACCACGTATTGCGAGTGGCGATCAATGACTTGCGCAGCCTGTTCAGCACACCGTTGCCCAGCAATCCGGTCTTGCTGGACGCCGGTTGCGGCCAGGGCAAGTCGTTCCAGTACCTGCGCCAGACCTTCGCGCCCAAGCATCTGATCGGGCTGGATGCCGACCCTCACAGCCTGAACCTGAGCGGTGAAGAAGCGGCCCGCCAGGGCATGGAGGTAGAGCTGATCGGCAGTGACTGCGCCAGCATCAACGTGCCGGACGCCAGCGTCGATCTGCTGTTCTGCCACCAGACCTTCCATCACCTGGTCGAGCAGGATCAAGCCCTGGCCGAGTTCTACCGGGTGCTCAAGCCGGGCGGCTATTTACTGTTCGCCGAGTCCACCGAGGCTTACATTGATACGTGGGTGATTCGCTGGCTGTTCCGCCACCCGATGCACGTGCAAAAGAGCGCCGCTGGCTACCTGGAGATGATTCGTCGGCAGGGTTTTGAATTCGGCCCGCAGAACGTGTCTTACCCTTACTTGTGGTGGAGTCGCGCCAAGGATTTCGGCCTGCTCGAACGCTTCGGCCTGCGCCAGCCAAAACCCTTTGGCCAACGGGAAGAAACCCTGGTCAATGTGGTCGCGCGCAAGCCCCTTGAAGAGAGTGTCTGATGATCCGTTTCCTGCTTCTGGGTTGTGTCCTGCTGCTGAGCGCCTGTGCCAGCCAGACGCCGCTGCCCGAGCGAACCCCGAACCTGGCGTTGCCGCTGCAATTGCACATCGAACGGCAGATGGCCGAGCAGCGTCAGGACTGGCTGCTGGTGATCCAGCGTGAAGGCCCGGGCATTCGCTGGTCGATGATGGACCCGCTGGGGATTCCCGTGGCACGACAGAAACTGATCGATGGCCAATGGCAAGCCGACGGGCTGCTGCCACCCAATCCGGAAGCCCGGGAGCTGTTCGCCGCCCTGTTGTTTGCATTGACCCCCGAAGGCGAGTTGCACGGCAACTATCCCGCCGCCCGGCAGAATGACGGGCAACGGTCATTGTCAGCGCGCTGGAACATCCGCTATTCACAACCAAGTCTTTCGCAACCACCGAGCTTTGAATTGAACGTGTCCCAAGGCCCGCACTATCGCGTCACCCCGTTAGGCGAAAACACGCCATGACCGCTTACCTGAATGCCCTCGGGGTAATCTGCGCCCTCGGCCGCGACAAGCAGGAAGTCGCCCGCAACCTGTTTGCCGGCGATTGCTCGGGCATACGCAGCGAGGCCGGCTGGGTAGCGGAGCGCTCGTTGCCAGTGGCGGCGGTGCGTGGTGAGCTGGCACCGATTCCGGCTGAGCTGGCTCATCAAAGCAGTCGCAACAATCAATTGCTGCTGGAGGCCGCGCTGCAAATTCGCCAAGACATCGAGCAGGCGATCCAGACCTACGGCCGCGACCGTATCGGCGTCATTCTGGGCACCAGCACCTCAGGCATCGATGAGGCCAGCCGCGGCCTGGCCCATTACATCCGTGAACATCACTTCCCGGCCGATTATGACTATCAGCAGCAAGAGCTCGGCGCTCCGGCGACGTTTCTCGCCGACTGGCTGCAATTGAGCGGCCCGGCCTATGTGATCTCCACCGCCTGCACCTCCAGCGCCCGCGCTCTGATGAGTGCCCAACGACTGCTCGACCTGGGCATGTGCGATGCCGTGTTGTGCGGTGGTGTCGACAGTTTGTGCAAGCTGACCCTCAATGGCTTCTCAGCCCTGGAAGCGGTGTCCGAGCAGCGCTGCAACCCGTTCTCGGCGAACCGCAACGGCATCAACATCGGCGAAGCCGCGGTGCTGTTTCTGATGAGCAAAACCGCCGGCGGCGGCCAACCGATTGCTTTGCTCGGCAGTGGTGCCAGCTCCGATGCGCACCATATTTCCGCGCCGGAACCCACCGGCCGTGGCGCCCGGCAAGCCATGCACAAAGCCTTGAACCGCGCGGGCCTGCAACCCCAACAGATCAGCTATCTGAACCTGCACGGCACCGCCACCCAACACAACGACGCCATGGAAAGCCAGGCCGTGACGGCGCTGTTTCCGCAAGGCGTGCCTTGCTCATCGACCAAACCGATGACCGGCCATACCCTCGGCGCCGCTGGTGCCCTGGAAGCGGCGTTCTGCTGGTTGAGCCTGAGCGCGGATAACCACGAACATGCCCTGCCGCCCCATGTCTGGGACGAGCAGCCCGACCCCGAGTTGCCGGCATTGCATTGGGTGACCCCGACCGACCACCTGACGTCCATTGCACCCCGCTACCTGATGAGTAATTCCTTTGCCTTTGGTGGCAATAACGTCAGCCTGATTATCGGAGACGCCTCATGATTACCTGGCCGATCGCCGAATTGCTGCCCCATGCCGGCGACATGATCCTCATCGATCAGATCCTGTCGTTCGACGACGAGCAGATCTATACTCGACTCACCGTCAAACCCGACGGCCTGTTCAATCGCCCCGACGGCAGTCTGCCGGCCTGGGTCGGCATCGAACTGATGGCCCAGAGCGTCGCCGCTTACGCCGGCTGCCATGCGCGCCAGAAAGGCAATGCGGTGGAACTGGGCTTCCTGCTTGGCAGCCGCAAATTCGAATGCAACGTGGAACACTTCCCTGCCGGCACCGAGCTGACCATCCATGGGATACGCTCGCTGGAAGACGACAACGGCATGGGCGTGTTCGAATGCCACATCACCGCCCCCGGCATCCACGCGACCGCCCGGTTGAACGTGTTCCGCCCGCCTCAAGCCGCTCAATATCTGCATGAATCCCAAGGAGTCGAGTGATGACTGAATCCGTACTGGTCACCGGCTCCAGCCGTGGTATTGGCCGCGCCATCGCATTGCGTCTGGCCCGGGCCGGGCATGACATCGTGCTGCACTGCCGCAGCGGCTTGGCGGACGCCGAAGCCGTCAAAGCCGAAGTGGAAGCCTTGGGCCGCAACGCGCGCATCCTGCAATTCGACGTCAGCAACCGCGCCAGCTGCAAAGCCATTCTTGAAGCCGATGTCGAAGCCCATGGCGCCTATTACGGCGTGGTGCTCAACGCCGGCCTGACCCGCGACGGTGCTTTTCCGGCCCTGAGCGAGGAGGATTGGGATGTGGTGATGCGCACCAACCTCGACGGTTTCTACAACGTGCTGCACCCGGTGATGATGCCGATGATCCGTCGTCGCGCCGCCGGGCGGATCGTCTGCATCACCTCGGTGTCCGGGCTGATCGGCAATCGCGGGCAGGTCAATTACAGCGCGTCCAAGGCCGGTCTGATCGGCGCGGCCAAGGCGTTGGCGATTGAGCTGGGCAAGCGCAAAATCACGGTTAACTGTGTCGCACCCGGCCTGATCGACACGGCGATGCTCGATGAAAACGTGCCGGTGGAAGAACTGATGAAAATGATCCCCGCACAACGCATGGGCACCCCGGAAGAGGTGGCCAGTGCAGTGAATTTCCTGATGTCGGCGGAAGCCTCGTACATCACCCGGCAGGTTCTGGCCGTCAATGGAGGCCTGTGCTGATGAAGCGCGTCGTCGTCACCGGCATGGCCGGCATCACCTCACTGGGCAGCGACTGGGATACCATCGCCGGCAACTTCGCCGCCAACCGCAGCGGCATCCGTCGCATGCACGAGTGGGATCGCTTTACCGAACTCAACACCCGCCTGGCCGGGCCGATCGACGACTTCCAGGTGCCCGGCCACTGGACGCGCAAGCAACTGCGCAGCATGGGCCGGGTATCGCGGCTGGCCGTCGGCGCGGCGGAAAAAGCCCTGGCGGACGCCTGGCTGCTGGGTGACGAGTCGATCAAGGACGGGCGCATGGGCGTATCCTGCGGCTCGTCCACCGGCAGCACCGACGAGATCAAGGCGTTCGGCAAAATGTTGCTCAATTCGGTGGCCGAAGGCCTGAACGCCAACTCCTACGTGCGGATGATGCCGCACACCACGGCAGCGAATATCAGCATCTTCTTCGGCCTCACTGGCCGACTGATCCCCACCTCCAGCGCCTGCACCAGCGGCAGCCAGGGCATCGGTTACGCCTACGAGTCGATCAAGTTCGGCCGCCTCCCGCTGATGCTCGCCGGCGGTGCCGAAGAGCTGTGCCCGACCGAGGCCATGGTGTTCGATGCGCTCTACGCCACCAGCCTGAAAAACGATGCCCCGCAAACCAGCCCGCGCCCTTACGACAGCGGCCGCGATGGTCTGGTGATCGGTGAAGGCGGCGGCATGCTGGTGCTCGAAGAGCTCGAACACGCCCTGGCGCGTGGCGCCCGCATCCACGCCGAGATCGTCGGTTTCGGCAGCAACGCCGACGGCCAGCATGCCACCCGCCCCGAGCTGATCACCATGCGCCGTGCGATGGAACTGGCCCTGGAAGACGCCGGGCTCGACCCAAGCGCCATCGGCTATGTAAACGGTCACGGCACGGCGACAGAACAGGGCGACATTGCCGAAACACTGGCGACCAACAGTTTGTTCGGCGAACACATGCCGATCAGCTCGCAGAAGAGTTTCCTCGGCCACACCCTGGGAGCCTGCGGCGCGCTGGAATCCTGGTTCAGCATCGAAATGATGAACCGCGACCTGTACGTGCACACCTTCAACCTCGATGAGATCGATCCGCAGTGCGGCAAGCTCGATTACCTGCGCGGTGAATTCCGGCAGATGAGCAACCAGTACGTGATGAACAACAATTTCGCTTTTGGTGGGGTCAACACCTCGTTGATTTTCCGCCGCTGGTCGTAAACGAAATACCAGGGTCAAGGAGACCAGCATGCCGGCGCCAACGCCGTGACCAACATCGTCAGCTTCTACAAGCGCAATGAGCGCAAGGATGCCAAGACCTATGAGTGCCACACAGGGGCGATCATGGCCGGGGTTGCGTTGAAGGGGGATTTGGCGAAGGTTCAGTAAAAGCAGTGATGAGTTGAACGCGATCCTGTGGCGAGCGAGCTTGCTCGCGCCGGTCTGCGCAGCAGCCCCCAAAAACTCTGGAATTCATTGCTGATTTTTGTGAGCGCTGCGCACTCAAGCGGGAGCAAGCTCCCTCGCTACAACGACAAAGGGCGCCTTTCGGCGCCCTTTCACAAACAGGTCGGCTTGTCATCGCCCAGTACCTGCCTGGCTCTGCGATGGCTGGTTACCCAGGATCCTCAGAGTCTCACAAGCCCCTTTCGGGAACGCGGTCAGTATTGCTTGAAACTGAATGGGAGACAACGGGTGGCGACTTGCCCAACTGCGCCATATCTGATGACATCACAGACCAAGAGCGCTACGTACCGCGGCTTTGATTGCGTAAAACTCATCTGTTGCAAGTTGTGAAATGAGGTACACACGCTTTCCATGACGGTCTCGACTTTTTATCCGGTCAAGTCTGGACAGACTCACTGTCGCAACCATATCGCATTTTGCCCAGCAGGTTGGACTGGCTCCCTGCAGATGACTCTGAAGCTCCAGGTGATGTTGAAGCACACAATTCGGCGCAGTGGTACTCAACGGGACAACAGTCACTAATAGGCTGTTGGTTCTGTGCTTGCGTATGACAACAACGGGGCTGACCTTGATCATTTCAGGAACTTCGTAACCCCTGAAATCACAAATCAGCACGCTGCCTTCCTTGGGCTGGTATCGAAGTGGCATCCATGGCACTCGTTTTAAAGAAATCAATTCTGCGCAAGAATTGGCTAAATCACTAAGACGGATCCATTACTTGAAGTGTCCTGAGTGCGGTGATTTGCTCGCTTTCACTTCCCTTCAACCTTACGCGTCAACAACTCCACAAACGCCTTGGCCATCGGCGACTTCTGATCCTTGCGCTGCACCAACCACACTGCCGAAATCGCCTCTGGATCGAGCAACGGCCGATACACCACGCCATCAATGCGCATCCGCTGATAAGACGCCGGCAACACCGATACCCCCAGACCCGCCGCCACCAGCCCGATGATGGTCATCGCCTCGCCAGCCTCCTGAGCAAAGTGCGGGCTGAAGCCGGCGTCCCGCGCCAGGCTGAGCAGTTGTGCGTACAGACCGCTGCCATAGCTGCGCGGAAAAAATACGAACGGCTCGAGGGCCAGAGCGGACAGGAACAGACCTTCTTCGCTGCCATCCACCAGCGGATGCTTGGAGCTGAGCACCGCCACCAATGGCTCACGCATCAGTTCCACCACGCTGAGGGAGTCCGGTAAGCCCAACGGTCGCATGATGCCGACTTCGATCGACTCGTCCACCAGCGCATCGGCCACTTGGGTGCTGCTCATTTCCCGCAGGTTCAGGTGCACCGCCGGGAAGCGCTGGCGAAATGAGAAAATCGCCTGGGGAATGGTCGAGTTGAACGGCGCCGACGAGGTGAAGCCGATCTTCAGTTCACCCAACTCACCGAGTTGTGCACGCCGGGCAACATCTGCCGCTTTGTCGACCTGAGCCAGCGCCAGCCGCGCCTCTTCCAGAAACAGCCGACCGGCCTCACTCAGCTCGACCCGACGATTGGTCCGCTCGAACAGACGCGCCCCCACTTCCTGTTCCAGCGCCTGAATCTGCTGGCTCAGCGGCGGCTGCGAGATGCCCAGCACTTGGGCGGCGCGGCCGAAATGCAGCTCTTCGGCGACGGCAATGAAGTAGCGCAGGTGACGCAATTCCATGAAAACCCCATTAGGTCGTTAAAGCTATCAAACAGGTCGAACAATATATTGGATAGAAACATTAGCCAGCTATATGATTTTTTCATTGCCTGACCGGCTGCGTCCTCCGAGGTCCGAAGTGAAAACTGCTGTCGCCCCACTCGCCCATGAAATTCCACCCGCCGCGCTCAATGATGTCGTCGCTGAACGCAACGAGATCTACATCGAGAAAGGCACACCGATGTTCATGCGCACGGTACTGGCGCTGTTTTCCGGAGGCTTCGCGACCTTTGCCCTGCTCTACTGCGTACAGCCGATGATGCCGCTGCTGTCCCGCGAGTTTTCCATCAATGCGGCCCAGAGCAGCCTGATCCTGTCGGTCGCCACCGGCATGCTTGCTATCGGCCTGCTGATCACCGGCCCCATCTCCGATCGCATCGGGCGTAAACCGGTGATGGTCGCCGCACTGTTCGCTGCCGCACTGTGCACCATGGCCAGCGCGATGATGCCGAGCTGGCAAGGCGTGCTGGTGATGCGGGCGCTGGTGGGGCTGTCGTTGAGCGGTCTGGCGGCGGTCGCGATGACTTACCTGAGCGAAGAGATCCACCCGCAGCACATCGGCCTGGCGATGGGCTTGTACATCGGTGGCAATGCCATCGGCGGCATGTGCGGACGATTGATTGTCGGGGTGCTGATCGACTTCGTCAGCTGGCACACGGCAATGCTGATCATCGGCGCCCTGGCGCTGATTGCCGCCGCGGTGTTCTGGAAAATCCTTCCCGAGTCGCGCAACTTTCGCGCCCGCTCGCTGCACCCGCGTAGCCTGCTCGACGGCTTCACCATGCACTTTCGCGACGCCGGCCTGCCACTGTTGTTTGTCGAAGCGTTCGTGCTGATGGGCGCGTTCGTTACCCTGTTCAACTACATCGGCTATCGCCTGCTGGCCGAGCCGTATCACATGGACCAGGCCTTCGTCGGGCTACTCTCGGTGGTGTACCTGTCGGGCATCTACAGCTCGGCGAAAATCGGCGCCCTGGCCGACCAGCTCGGCCGGCGCAAAGTGCTCTGGGCAACCATTGTGGTGATGCTCGCGGGCCTTGCGTTGACGATGTTTACGCCCCTGCCAGTAGTGATCTTCGGCATGCTGGTCTTCACCTTCGGCTTCTTCGGCGCGCATTCGGTGGCCAGCAGCTGGATCGGTCGTCGCGCGACCAAGGCCAAGGGGCAGGCGACGTCGTTGTACCTGTTCAGCTATTACGCCGGGTCGAGTATCGCGGGTACGGCGGGCGGTATGGCCTGGCATCTGGGTGGCTGGAACGGGATCGGGCTGTTCATCAGCGGATTGCTGGTGATTGCGCTGTTGGTGGCGTTGAAATTGGCGAAGTTGCCGCCGTTGGAGAATTTGAAAGCTTAAGGCTGCGATCTTTTGATTTTGATGCAAAAACGCCCGGCAAATGCCGGGCGTTTTTTATCGGGCGACGATCACTCGTGATACTGCGCCGACAATTCATGCACCGCACGCAGGAACGCACCAGCGTGCTCCGGGTCGACTTCCGGGGTAATGCCATGGCCAAGGTTGAACACGTGACCGCTGCCCTTGCCGTAGCTGGCGAGGATCCGGCCGACTTCGGTGCGGATGGCCTCTGGCTTGGCGTAAAGCACGGTCGGGTCCATGTTGCCTTGCAGAGCGACTTTGTTGCCGACGCGTTGGCGGGCTTCGCCGATGTCGCAAGTCCAGTCCAGGCCCAGCGCATCAGCGCCGGCGTCGGCGATGCTTTCCAGCCACAGGCCGCCATTCTTGGTGAACAGGATGACCGGCACTTTGCGGCCTTCATGTTCGCGGATCAGGCCGCTGACGATTTTGCGCATGTAGGCCAGGGAGAATTCCTGGTACGCCGCCGCCGAGAGATTGCCGCCCCAGGTATCGAAGATCTGCACCGCTTGCGCGCCGGCCAGGATCTGGCCATTGAGATACGAGGTGACCGACTGCGCAAGCTTGTCCAGCAGCAGGTGCATGGCTTGCGGGTTGTCGTAGAGCATGGCCTTGGTCTTGCGGAAGTCTTTCGACGAGCCGCCTTCGACCATATAGGTGGCCAGCGTCCACGGGCTGCCGGAGAAACCGATCAGCGGCACGCGGCCGTTCAGTTCGCGGCGTATGGTACTGACTGCGTCCATGACGTAGCCGAGGTCTTTCTGTGGATCAGGAATCGGCAAGGCTTCGATGTCGGCCAGGGTGCTGACGACTTTTTTGAAGCGCGGACCTTCGCCGGTCTCGAAGTACAGGCCCTGGCCCATGGCATCGGGGATGGTCAGGATGTCGGAAAAGAGGATCGCCGCGTCCAGTTGCGGATAGCGGTCGAGCGGCTGCATCGTGACTTCGCAAGCGAACGCCGGGTTCATGCACAGGCTCATGAAGTCACCGGCCTTGGCACGGCTGGCGCGGTATTCAGGCAGGTAGCGACCGGCCTGACGCATCATCCACACGGGGGTGACGTCTACGGGTTGCTTGAGCAGGGCGCGAAGGAAACGGTCGTTCTTCAGGGCAGTCATGTCGGCATCCGGAAAAAAAGTGCGGGCATTTTCTCAGAGCGCGACGCAAAAGGCACGGCAAGAGCCGATCCTTTTGTCTATCGGGTCAATTTGTCGCGGTGAAATGCAGACTTTGCAGCACCACAAAACACTGTAGGAGCCGGCTTGCTGGCGATTCAGACGACGCGGTGTATCAGGTACACCGCGTTATCGTTCATCGCCAGCAAGCCGGCTCCTACAGGGTCAGGCGTCGATCAGACGCCCAGGTAATCCAGGATCCCTTCGGCGGCATTGCGGCCTTCGAAGATCGCCGTCACCACCAGGTCGGAACCGCGCACCATGTCACCACCGGCGAAGATTTTCGGGTTGCTGGTCTGATGCTTGTACTGGCCTTGTTCCGGGGCCACGACGCGGCCCTGGCTGTCGGTCTGGATGCTGAACTGCTCGAACCACGACGCCGGGCTTGGGCGGAAACCGAACGCGATGACCACGGCGTCGGCCGGGATGATCTCTTCGGAACCCGGGATCGGCTCGGGGCTGCGACGGCCACGGGCATCCGGTTCGCCGAGACGGGTCTCGACCACCTTCACGCCTTCGACACGGTCTTCACCGACGATTGCGATCGGCTGGCGGTTGTAGAGGAACTTCACGCCTTCTTCCTTGGCGTTCTTCACCTCTTTGCGCGAGCCCGGCATGTTCGCTTCGTCACGACGATAGGCACAGGTCACCGCCTTGGCCCCCTGGCGAATCGAGGTGCGGTTGCAGTCCATCGCTGTGTCGCCGCCCCCCAGCACCACCACTTTCTTGCCTTTCATGTCGACGAAATCTTCCGGCGACTTTTCAAAGCCCAGGTTGCGGTTGACGTTAGCGATCAGGAAGTCCAGCGCGTCGTGCACGCCCGGCAGGTCCTCGCCGGCGAAGCCGCCCTTCATGTAGGTGTAGGTGCCCATGCCCATGAAGACCGCATCGAATTCTTCGAGCAGTTGTTCCATGGTCACGTCCTTGCCCACTTCGGTGTTCAGGCGGAACTCGATGCCCATGCCGGTGAAGACTTCGCGGCGATTGCTCAACACAGTCTTTTCCAGCTTGAACTCAGGAATGCCGAAGGTCAGCAGACCGCCGATTTCCGGGTTCTTGTCGAACACCACCGGCGTCACGCCGCCACGCACCAGCACGTCGGCACAGCCCAGGCCCGCAGGGCCCGCACCGATTACCGCAACACGCTTGCCGGTCGGCTTGACCTTGGACATGTCCGGGCGCCAGCCCATGGCGAACGCGGTGTCGGTGATGTACTTCTCGACCGAACCGATGGTCACCGCACCGAAACCGTCGTTGAGGGTGCAGGCACCCTCGCACAGACGATCCTGTGGACACACCCGACCGCAGACTTCCGGCAGGGTGTTGGTCTGGTGCGACAACTCGGCGGCCTGGAGGATGTTGCCCTCGGCCACCAATTTGAGCCAGTTGGGAATGAAGTTGTGTACCGGGCACTTCCATTCGCAATACGGGTTACCGCAGCCCAGGCAGCGGTGGGCCTGGTCGGCCGACTGCTGGGGTTTGAACGGTTCGTAGATTTCCACGAACTCTTTCTTGCGTTGACGCAACAGTTTCTTCTTCGGATCCTTGCGCCCGACATCGATGAACTGGAAGTCGTTATTCAGACGTTCAGCCATTGTTAAAACCTCATCAAACTCTTCAGGCGCATATCACTGCGGGTTGGCACGGGTGCTGGAAAGCAACGATTTCAGGTTGGCAGCCTTGGGCTTGACCAGCCAGAAACGACGCAGATAGTCATCGAGGTTTTCAGCGAGGTTACGACCCCACTCGCTGTCGGTTTCCTCGACGTATTCGTTCAGCACGCGTTGCAAGTGGCTGCGATAGGCTTCCATCGCCTCACCGCTGATCCGCTGGATTTCCACCAGTTCGTGGTTGACCCGGTCAACGAAGGTGTTGTCCTGGTCGAGCACGTAGGCGAAACCGCCGGTCATGCCTGAGCCGAAGTTGTAACCGGTCTTGCCCAGAACGCAGACGAAACCACCGGTCATGTACTCGCAGCAGTGATCGCCTGTGCCTTCCACCACAGTGTGAGCACCGGAGTTACGCACCGCGAAACGCTCGCCCGCGGTGCCGGCGGCGAACAGCTTGCCGCCGGTGGCGCCATACAGGCAGGTGTTGCCGATGATGGCACTGTCCTGCGTCTTGTAGACGCTGCCTTTCGGCGGAACGATGACCAGTTTGCCGCCGGTCATGCCTTTGCCGACGTAGTCGTTGGCATCGCCTTCCAGGTACATGTTCAGACCGCCGGCGTTCCACACGCCGAAGCTCTGACCCGCCGTGCCTTTGAAGCGGAAGGTGATCGGCGCGTTGGCCATGCCCTGATTGCCATGCTTGCGAGCGATTTCACCGGAGATCCGCGCGCCGATGGAACGGTCGCAGTTGCAGATATCCAGGGCGAATTCGGCACCGCTCAGGTCGTTGATCGCCGAGGTGGCCATGTCGACCATTTTCTCGGCCAACAGGCCTTTGTCGAACGGCGGGTTGCGGTCGACCTGGCAGAATTGAGGCTTGTCTGCCGGGATGTGATCGCTGCCGAGCAACGGGGTCAGGTCCAGGTGGTTCTGCTTGGCGGTCTGGCCTTCGAGGACTTCCAGCAGATCGGTACGACCGATCAGCTCTTCGAGGGAGCGCACGCCCAGCTTGGCCAGCCACTCACGGGTTTCTTCGGCGACGTAGGTGAAGAAATTCACCACCATGTCGACGGTCCCGATGTAGTGATCCTTGCGCAGCTTCTCGTTCTGAGTCGCGACGCCGGTGGCGCAGTTGTTCAGGTGGCAGATGCGCAGGTATTTGCAGCCCAGGGCGATCATTGGCGCGGTGCCGAAGCCGAAGCTTTCAGCGCCGAGGATCGCGGCCTTGATCACGTCGAGGCCGGTTTTCAGGCCACCGTCGGTTTGTACCCGGACTTTGCCGCGCAGGTCGTTGCCACGCAGGGTCTGGTGGGTTTCGGCCAGGCCGAGTTCCCACGGCGCACCCGCGTATTTGATCGAGGTCAGTGGTGATGCACCGGTGCCGCCGTCGTAGCCGGAGATGGTGATCAAGTCCGCGTAGGCCTTGGCCACACCGGCCGCGATGGTGCCGACGCCCGCTTCTGCCACCAGCTTCACCGAAACCAGCGCCTGCGGGTTGACTTGTTTCAGGTCGAAAATCAGCTGCGACAAGTCTTCGATCGAATAGATGTCGTGGTGCGGCGGAGGCGAAATCAGGGTCACGCCCGGCACTGCGTAACGCAGCTTGGCGATCAGACCGTTGACCTTGCCGCCTGGCAACTGACCACCTTCGCCGGGCTTGGCACCCTGGGCGACTTTGATCTGCAGCACTTCGGCGTTGACCAGGTATTCCGGGGTCACACCGAAGCGGCCAGTGGCGACTTGCTTGATTTTCGAGCTCTTGATGGTGCCGTAGCGCGCCGGGTCTTCGCCGCCTTCGCCGGAGTTCGAACGCGCACCGAGGCGGTTCATGGCTTCGGCCAGGGCTTCGTGGGCTTCCGGCGACAGGGCGCCCAGCGAAATACCAGCGGAGTCGAAGCGCTTGAGCACCGACTCCAGAGGCTCGACTTCGCTGATGTCCATCGGCGTGTCGAGGGTCTTGACCTTGAGCAGGTCGCGGATCATCGACACCGGGCGGTTATCCACCAGTGACGTGTATTCCTTGAACTTGCTGTAGTCGCCCTGCTGCACTGCGGCTTGCAAGGTGTTGACCACGTCAGGGTTGTAGGCGTGATATTCGCCACCGTGGACGAACTTCAGCAGACCGCCTTGCTGGATCGGCTTGCGCGGGCTCCAGGCTTCGGCCGCCAGGGCTTTCTGCTCGGCTTCGATGTCGACGAAGCGTGCACCCTTGATGCGGCTTGGCACACCACGGAAGCTCAGTTCGCAGACTTCTTCGGACAGACCGATGGCCTCGAACAGCTGCGCACCGCGATACGACGTGATGGTCGAGATGCCCATCTTCGACAGGATCTTGAGCAGGCCCTTGGTGATGCCTTTGCGGTAGTTCTTGAACACCTCATAGAGGTCGCCCAGCACTTCACCGGTGCGGATCAGGTCACCCAGCACTTCATAGGCCAGGAACGGGTAGACCGCCGAGGCGCCGAAACCGATCAGCACCGCGAAGTGGTGCGGATCACGAGCGGTCGCGGTTTCCACCAGAATGTTGGAGTCGCAACGCAGGCCTTTTTCGGTCAGGCGATGGTGCACGGCACCGGTCGCCAGCGAAGCGTGGATTGGCAGCTTGCCCGGAGCAATGTGACGGTCACTCAGCACGACCTGGGTGCGACCGGCGCGAACGGCTTCTTCAGCCTGATCGGCGACGTTACGCACTGCGGCTTCGAGACCGACGCTCTCATCGTAGTTGAGGTCGATGATCTGACGCTCGAAACCTGGGCGATCGAGGTTCATCAGCGAGCGCCACTTGGCCGGGGAAACGACCGGCGAGCTGAGGATCACGCGCGAGGCGTGCTCCGGCGACTCCTGGAAGATGTTGCGCTCAGCACCAAGGCAAACTTCCAGCGACATGACGATGGCTTCGCGCAGCGGGTCGATCGGCGGGTTGGTGACCTGCGCGAACTGCTGACGGAAATAGTCGTACGGCGTACGCACGCGCTGGGACAGCACGGCCATCGGCGTATCGTCGCCCATCGAGCCGACGGCTTCGTAGCCTTGCTCGCCGAGCGGACGCAGCACCTGGTCGCGCTCTTCGAACGTGACCTGGTACATCTTCATGTACTGCTTGAGCTGGTCGACGTCGTAGAACGCTGAACCGTGGTCGTTGTCTTCCATGGTCGCCTGAATGCGCAGGGCATTCTTGCGCAGCCATTGCTTGTACGGATGACGGGACTTCAAGCGGTTGTCGATGGCGTCGGTGTCGAGGATCTGACCGGTTTCGGTGTCCACGGCAAAGATCTGGCCCGGGCCGACACGACCCTTGGCGATCACGTCCTCAGGCTGGTAGTTCCAGACACCGATTTCCGAGGCCAGGGTGATGAAGCCGTTCTTGGTGGTCACCCAACGCGCCGGACGCAGACCGTTACGGTCGAGCAGGCACACCGCGTAACGACCGTCGGTCATTACTACGCCAGCCGGGCCGTCCCACGGTTCCATGTGCATCGAGTTGTATTCGTAGAACGCACGCAGATCCGGGTCCATGGTTTCGACGTTCTGCCACGCAGGCGGAATGATCATCCGCACGCCACGGAACAGGTCGATGCCACCGGTGACCATCAGCTCGAGCATGTTGTCCATGCTGGAGGAGTCGGAACCGACACGGTTCACCAGCGGGCCGAGTTCATCCAGATCCATCAGATCATTGGTGAACTTGGTGCGACGGGCCTGCGCCCAGTTGCGGTTGCCGGTGATGGTGTTGATTTCGCCGTTGTGGGCAAGGAAGCGGAACGGCTGCGCGAGCGGCCATTTCGGCAGCGTGTTGGTCGAAAAGCGCTGGTGGAACACGCAGATCGAAGTTTGCAGGCGTTGGTCGCTGAGGTCTGGATAGAAGGCGGTCAAATCCGCCGGCATCATCAGGCCTTTGTAAATAATGGTCTTGTGGGAAAAGCTGCAGATGTAGTGATCGACATCGGCGGCGTTGGCCACGGACGAACGACGACGGGCGCTGAACAGCTTGATCGCCATGTCCTGATCGCTCAGGCCTTCACCACCGACGAACACTTGCTCGATCAGCGGCAGGCGCTCGAGGGCCAGGCGGCCGAGGACGCTGGTGTCGATCGGCACTTTGCGCCAGCCGACCAGGGTCAGGCCTTCGGCCAGGATCTCGCGGTTCATGTTCTCGCGAGCGGCTTCGGCTTTCACCGGATCCTGGTTGAAGAAGACCATGCCCACGGCATATTGCTTGGGCAGTTCGACGCCGAAGGTTTCCTGGGCGATGGCACGCAGGAACACATCCGGCTTTTGAATCAGCAGACCGCAACCGTCACCGGTCTTGCCGTCGGCGTTGATCCCACCGCGGTGGGTCATGCAGGTCAGGGCCTCAATGGCCGTTTGCAAAAGGGTATGACTGGGCTCGCCCTGCATATGGGCTATCAGGCCAAAACCGCAGTTATCCTTGAATTCATCTGGTTGGTACAGACCTGCTTTCATAGACACTTTCTCACCAGGCTGCCTCTTATCGAGGCAAATTTCTTTTCAATTCAACCAGTTACCATCCACGCCGAACGTACGCCAGCTTTGCGGGGGCAAAAGGGAGGTCATTGTACACACCGACACAGAGGCTCACAAATTTGACGACGAAATGTCGCAAATCTATGTCGCATTTGTGAAAGGTTTAAAGCGATACGCTGTGCTAGTCAAAACTTTTTTTAATTTTGACCGCAGCGACTCAAAGACTACTGTGACGCAGACACCACAAGGCACGCGGTCTATAGAGACAGCGCGCGCACTTGTAGAAATTTTGAGGTGCTTGGAGAGGCGGCCTGGGTAAGGCCGCCGAATCTTCAGCGAGTTGTTGCCAGTTCCTGTTGGACGCTGGCGACAGTGCGAGGCCAAGGTTTACCAGCCTGAACCTTCGCTGGCAAGGCCTTGATGGCAGTAACGGCTGCATCGCGGTTGGCGAAGCTACCGTAGGTGATGACGTAAAGCGGCTTGCCGTTGAGCACTTTCTTGAAATAACGGTACTCGCCGCCCTGCTCCTTGACGAAGTTTTGCGCGGTCGATTCGGAGCTGGTGCCAAGGATCTGCACCACATAGTTGCCCGGTGCCTGGCCCGCGTACCAGCCGCCACCGGCAGCTTTGGCTACGGCAGCTGGCTTCTCGGCGGGTTTGGCCACGACGGCCGGTTTGGCGGGCGCTGGAGCCGGTTTGGCAGCCGGTGCAGGCGCTGGCTTAGCCACAGGCGCGACAGGCTTGGCGGTCGCGACTTGAGCCGGCGCAGGCGTCGGCTTGGCAGCCGGTGTCGGCGCGGGCCCCGCTGGAACGCCTGCCGGTGGCGCAGTGGTGGTCACGGTCGGCGGTGTGGCGCTGGAGCCTTCGACCGGTACGCCATCATCGCCTTCGGTAATGCCTCCAGCCGCTTCGGCCAACGGACCACGCATCACTGGCTGCGAGTTACCGACCAATGGCAATGGCATCGGTTGCGTATTACCGGCGAACTCCACGGAGGGAGCGCCTGCACTGTTAGGTTTTGGCGTGCCCTGGCCCAGCGGCAGTTGTGCCTGTTCGTTGGCAGGCGCGCCGGTGGTCGGTGCTTTGTTGCGACCTGGCATCAACCAGGCGGCAGCTACCGCGACCACGACGACGGCGGAAATTGCCAATACGTGTTTCTTCGGCATGTTGAACCCCATACTTGGACGCTTGACCGCTGAGCGGCTGGCAATCATGGCTTCGATCATTGCATCGCGGGCGACCTGGTTGATGTTGCCAGGCCAACCGTCGGAGCTTTCGTGAATATCAGAGATCTGATCCGCGGTGAAAAGTTCGATTCCCCGACCGGCACCTTCGAGACGCTGATCCAGATATTCACGGGTTTCTTCTTCGGTGTAGGGCTGCAACTCGATGACGTGAAAACGCTCTTCCTCGAGGCTCAGCGCATCAAGTTGAGCAATCAGCGAGGACTCACCGAACAGGAATACGTGCGGACGACCTTCCGGCGCGCCGGCAGCCAGGGCCAACAAGGCTTCCAGTGCAGACTCGTCGAGTTGCTCGGCGTCATCCACCAGCAAATAGACTTCCTGCCCCGTGAGCGCAAGCTGCACCACTTGAGCCAGGATCGCACCGACCTCGGCCTGGACAACGTTCAGCGCCTGAGCCACTTGACTCAGCACGCCAGCGGCATCGCCGGCGCCACGGGCGGAAACCACCACGCTCTGCACTGACTGTTTGTTGGTGCTGGCCACCAGGGCCTGACGCAACAGGGTTTTGCCGCTGCCTTGCGGGCCGGTGACCACCAGCAGCAACTGGCTGTAACGAGCCAGGTGGTGCAGTTGCCCCAGCACCGGTTTGCGCTGGGCCGGGAAGAATTTGAAGCCAGGCACCCGTGGAGCGAAAGGGTCATGACTTAACTGGTAATGGCCGAGGAAAGCCTCGTCGGCATGCAAACTAGTCATCGGGATCTTATTAACCTTTAAGCTGAGCCAGGGCGCGGTAATCCGCTCCCAGCGTGGCCTGTAAAACCTCTTTCGGATAATCGTCGGTCACCACTGCTTCGCCCATGTGGCGCAGCAGCACCAGGCGCAAACGACCGTCGATCACTTTCTTGTCAATTGCCATGTGTTCGAGAAAATCGGCTTCGGTCATCTCTTCCGGCGGGATGACCGGCAGGCCGGCGCGCTGGAACAGGCGAATACCGCGATCACGTTCCTCTTCACTGATCCAGCCCAGGCGCGCGGACATTTCCAGAGCCATCACGGTGCCAGCAGCGACTGCTTCACCATGCAACCAGACACCATAGCCCATATGGGTTTCGATCGCGTGGCCGAAGGTATGCCCCAGGTTCAACGTGGCACGCACGCCGGTCTCTTTCTCGTCGGCACCAACCACTGCAGCCTTGGCCGCGCAGGATCGTTCGATGGCGTAAGTCAGGGCGGCCTGGTCCAGGGCGCGCAGGCGATCGACGTTTTCTTCGAGCCAGGTCAGGAACGGCTCGTCGCAGATCAGCCCGTACTTGATGACTTCCGCCAGCCCGGCAGAAAGTTCGCGGGCCGGCAGGGTGTTGAGGGTGGCGGTATCGATCAGCACCACGTTGGGCTGATAGAAGGCGCCGACCATGTTCTTGCCCAGCGGATGATTGATCCCGGTCTTGCCGCCCACCGAAGAATCGACTTGCGACAGCAACGTGGTCGGCACCTGGATGAAATCGACGCCCCGCTGGTAGCAGGCCGCGGCAAAACCGGCCATGTCACCGATCACGCCGCCACCGAGGGCAATCACCGTGGTGCGACGGTCGTGCCGAGCGGTCAGCAGGCCATCGAAAATCAATTGCAGGGTTTCCCAGGTCTTGAAGGCTTCGCCATCGGGCAGCACCACGGAAATGACCGAGAACTGCGCCAGACTGCGGGTCAGACGCTCGAGGTAGAGCGGCGCGACGGTCTCGTTGGAGATGATCGCCACCTGCCGCCCGCGGATATGCGGGGCCAGCAGCTCAGGCTTATCCAACAAACCTTCGCCAATATGAATCGGGTAGCTGCGCTCGCCTAGATCGACCTTGAGTGTCTGCATGTGTCCCCACAGTGAAGATGGAATCAGGCGTCCTGCCTTGAGTTTACGAATTCCATGGCGTCTGCTGGTGTGACGCCGTCCGGTAGCCATCCGCCACAACCTTGAGCGGCTGCGACAGGACGCCGAGGATAGCGCATTTCGCCCCGCGCATTAACGGGGCGGCAGCTGCTGCAAGCGTTCGAGGATATCGAGCACCACCATCCGCGGTGGCCGCTCATCGGTTTCCACCACCAGGTCGGCGATTTCCCGATACAGCGGGTCACGGATCGCCAGCAAGTCCCGCAGGGTCTTGGCCGGATCGGCGGTGCGCAACAGTGGCCGATTGCGATCGCGAGCCGTTCGGCCCACTTGCTGCTCGACAGACGCGTGCAGATAGACCACCCGACCACCGGCGTGCAGCGTCCGACGATTGGCTTCGCGCATTACCGCTCCGCCACCGGTCGCCAGCACCACGCCATCAGACGCGCACAGCTCGGCAATCATTGCCTGCTCGCGATCACGAAAGCCCGGTTCGCCTTCTTTATCGAAAATCCACGGGATATTGGCGCCCGTGCGCAATTCAATTTCCTTATCGGAATCTTTGAACGGCAGGCGCAGCTCTTTGGCCAGCAACCGGCCGATGGTGCTTTTTCCAGCCCCCATCGGTCCAACAAGAATCAAATTTCGCACAGAATCAATGACTCACAGCAATCGCCTGATTGTTCATGATACGCGGAGTGAGAAATACCAGCAGCTCGGATTTTTTCTCCGAAACCACATCACGCCGGAAAAGGCGGCCAAGATACGGCACATCACCGAGAAATGGCACCTTATCTACAACCTTGCTCTGAGTATTTGAGAAAACCCCACCAATCACGATGGTCTCGCCGTCGTTGACCAATACCTTGGCGTTGACCTCGTTTTTCTTGATCGGCGGTACATCCTGCACTTTGTTCAGGTAGTCCGGTTCGTCCTTGGTGACTTTGACCTCCATGATGATGCGGTTGTCCGGGGTGATCTGCGGCGTCACTTCCAGGGACAGCGAGGCCTCCTTGAACGACACCGAAGTGGCACCGCTGGAGCTGGCTTCCTGATAGGGGATTTCGGTGCCCTTGAGAATTTTCGCGGTTTCCTTGTCGGACGTGACCACCTTGGGCTGCGAGACGATTTCCCCGTTGCCGGTTTTTTCCATGGCCGTCAGCTCAAGGTCCAGCAGCACATTGTCGGTAATGAAGGCGATGCCTATCCCCGAGGTGTTGGAGGAAGTCCCAAGGTCGACGAACGGCGAGTTGGTGCTGGTGCTGCCCGGCGTGCCGACGGTGGTCGAAGAGCCGTTGACCCCGGAGCCGTTCCAATTACCCTTCTGCACCGAACCGCCCCAGCGCACGCCGAGGCTTTTGTCGTAATCGACGTTGGCTTCAACGATGCGCGCCTCGATCATCACCTGGCGCACCGGAATATCCAGTTGTGYAACGATGCGACGCAGCTCGTCGAGGCGGTCCTGGGTCTGGTAGGCAATGATGTTGTTGGTCCGCTCATCGACAGTGATTGAACCGCGCTCGTCGACTTTCGCCTCGGCGCTGGTCACTGACTGGAACAGCTTGGCGATATCGGCAGCCTTGGCGTAGTTGACCTGCAACAGTTCGCGACGCAGAGGTGCCAGTTCGGCGATTTGCTTCTGCGACTCCAGCTCCTGACGCTCCCGGGCGGCGATTTCATCGGCCGGCGCCACCAACAACACATAGCCAATCTTGCGCTTATCCAGGCCTTTGGTTTTCAACACCAGGTCCAGCGCCTGATCCCACGGCACATTCTGCAGGCGCAACGTGATACCACCCTGCACCGTGTCACTGGCCACCAGATTGAGGTTGGTGAAATCGGCGATCAGTTGCAGCACCGAGCGCACATCGATGTCCTGAAAATTCAACGAGAGCTTTTCGCCGCTGTAGGCAAAACGTTCGGCGTTGCGTTTTTGCAAGTCATCGACAGTCATCGGCCGGATGCTGACGGTCAGTTTGTTATCGGTCTGGTAGGTCGAATAATCGAAGGCGCCGCTGGGCTCGATGCTGATGATGGCCCGGTCGCCCGTGGCGCTCGCGTTGACGAACTGCACCGGGGTAGCGAAATCCTTGACGTCGAGGCGTACGCGCAACCGTTCAGGCAATTGGGTTTTGGTGAAGCCAACGATGATCTTGCCATCGCGCTCCTGGATGTCCGGGGCGATGGAGGGATCCGACAAATCGATGACCACGTTGCCTTCACCCTGGGTGCCGCGCTGGAAATCCACGCCACGGATGGCCTTGCCCACGGGAGCACTGGCTCTGGCGGGCGCGGGTACCGCCGTGGCCGCGCGTGGTGCGCTGGCAATCGGTTTGGACGCCTTGTTACCGGCCGCCTGCCCGACAACCACAAACAGGTTGTTGCCTTCGACACGTGCGCTATACGGAGTCAGTTGAGTCAGACCGATGATCAGCCGCGTGCGGTCCTTGGCTTCCACCACCGTGGCGCTGCGGGCATTACCGCCGCCCAGGTCACGACTCTTGTTCGCCAGCTGGCTGGTAACTCCCGGCAAATCCAGCGCAATCCGCGCAGGCTGCTCCGTCGTATAGCCATGAGGCTGCGGTGGCGGCCCGTCGAACGACAACTTCAGCTCGACACGGTCACCAGGCAGCGCGGCGACATCCAGCGCTTTGAGGTTGGCCGCCTGTACCAACGGCGACAGAAACGCTATCCATAGCGAAATACCGAAGGTTGAGAAAATCCTGTTCATTGTTCGAGTTCCACTATGAGTGCTCTTTCAAAGGGATGGTCCGCGGCCGCTCCAGCCAGGCGCCTTCGCCATCGGGAACGATTTCGACCACATCGACTTGCGAAGCGCTGATGGCGACGATCCGCCCATCATTACGTCCCAGGTAATCGCCGACTTTCAGCCGATGCACACCGCCCGCCCCGCGCAGCAGCGCAAAGGAGCCGGAGGCATTGGAGATTGTGCCGACCATTTCAAATTGCTCGATGTTGAAGCCTTCGAGGTACTGCTTGACCCGGTTGGGGTCGGGTTTGACGTTGCGCGAGCCGTGCTTCTGGCCAGCCAGATCGACTCTGACCTGCCGGGAGAACGGACTGCGCAGGTTGGCAGCGCTGTAGGTGAATGTCGGATAAGACTGGAATGTTGGCGTGGGTTCAATCTTGCCGGGCGCTCGCAGACGCACTTCGTTCAGGTAGGCGTCGATGTCGCTGAAACCATTGTCGCCGCCACAACCGGCCATGACGACCAGGCACATAGCCATCGACAGGCAACGAATCGGGCTCATTTCTGCAACCCCTTGTCGTTGTAGCGGTAGGTCTTGGCAAGGATGCTCATGCGCAACTTCGGACCGCCTTCGGGATTGGCCGGCACCAGGTCGAAATCATGCAGGGTGACGATCCGCGGCAACCCCGCCACGCCGCTGACGAAAGTGGCCAGGTCGTGATAGGCGCCGGTGACGGTGATCTGGATAGGGAGTTCGATGTAGAACTGCTGGGTGACCTCCGGCAGCAGCTTGATCTCTTCGAACTCCAGGCCACTGCCCAGGCCGGTGCGGGTGATGTCCTCCAGCAGACCGGGCACTTCGGTGTCGCTGGGCAATTGCCGTAATAGCATGCCGAAGGAGTTCTCCATTTCCTTCATCTGTTGGGTATACAGCTCCAGATTAGCCGCCATGTGGGCTTTGGTCGCGAACTGCTCCTTGAGCGTCGATTCCTCCTCACGCTTGAGTTCCAGGTGGCTTTGCAGGTCGCTGATCAGGAAGCTATAGCCCAGGGCCAGCACCAGCACCATCAGCAGAACACTCGCAAGGACCTTGATCGCCCTTGGCCAGGAACCCATGTTGTTGGTGTCCAGATCGTTGATGTCGATCTGGCGCAACCCTTCGAGCCATTCGGACGGCCTCATTTAGCCACCCCCACAATTGCCGGCTGAGTCTGACGGACGGTCAATTGAAAAACATTGGCCTGATCCAGCTGGCCGGCGGTGGTCGCTTTGACTTCCGTGAGATTGGGCGCATCGAACCAGTCGGATGCATCTAGATTGCGCATCAAATCCGAAACACGATTGTTGGACTCCGCCGCGCCGGTGATGGACAAGGTCTTGCCGACCATTTTCACTTCGGTGAAATACACGCCGTCCGGCAAGGTGCGCGCCAACTGATCGAAGATCCTCCCGCTGATCGGCCGGTTGCCTTGCAGGTCCTGGATGATGCGCATGCGCTCGACGAGCTGCTGTCGACGAGCCTTCAGATCGCTGATCTGTTTGATCCGCTCGTCGACCACGGCAATCTGCTTGGCGATGTAATCGTTACGCGCGACTTGTCGATCAATGGCGCTGTTAATGACCTGGTCCGTGATCAGCAGCGCTCCCACCGACCCTGCCAGCACACCGGCCAACGCCAGCAAAAAGCGTTTGCGCCGCGCTTCGCGCAACTCTTCACGCCAGGGTAAAAGATTGATCCGTGCCATCAGTCGAAACTCCTGAGGGCCAGCCCGCAGGCGATCATCAGTGCCGGCGCATCGCTCGCCAGGGCACTGGCGTTGACCCTGCTGCTCAGGGTCATGTCAGAGAATGGGTTAGCGACCTGGGTCGGCGTACCCAGGCGCTGCTCGATCAACCGATCCAGCCCTGGGACCGAGGCAGTGCCGCCGGCCAGGAGAATGTGATCGACCGAGCTGTATTGGCCGGAGGCAAAGAAAAACTGCAATGAGCGCGATACTTGTTGCACCAACGCATCCCGAAACGGCTGCAAGACCTCACTGACGTAATCGTCCGGCAAACCGCCCTGTTTCTTCGCCAAGCCTGCCTGCTCGACCGTCAGGCCATAACGGCGCTGGATTTCTTCCGTCAGTTGTCGGCCGCCGAACAATTGTTCGCGGGTGTAGATGATCCGCCCGTTATGCAACACGCTCAGGGTGGTCATGGTGGCGCCGATATCGACCACCGCCACGGTCAGATGCTCCTGAGAGTCGGCCAGCTGGTTTGCCAGCAAGCCGAACGATCGCTCCAGGGCATAGGCTTCGACATCGACTACTCGCGCGGTCAGCCCGGCCAGGGCCAGGGCCGCTTCACGAACCTCGACGTTTTCCTTGCGACAGGCGGCCAGCAGCACATTGACCCGCTCGGGGTTGCGCACTGACGCGCCTTGCACTTCGAAGTCGATCGCCACTTCATCCAGCGGATACGGGATGTACTGATCGGCCTCGATCTTCAGCTGGTTTTCCATCTCGTCGTCGGAAAGACCGGCGTCCATCTCGATAGTCTTGGTGATCACCGCCGAGCCGGCGACCGCCACCGCGACGTTCCTCTGGCTGGTTTTGGCCTTGAGCAGCACGCGCGCAAGGGCCTGCCCCACGCCTTCGAGCTCGGCAATATTTTTTTCGACCACGGCACTGGCGGGCAGCGGCTCGACCGCATAGGCCTCGACCCGATAACGGTCGCCTTGGCGGCTTAACTCCAACAGCTTCACCGACGTAGAGCTGATGTCGATCCCCAGAAGCGCATTGGTTTTTTTATTGAAGAGTCCTAGCACTACCAATTCCCTATGACTATCCGTGAGTTACGGACTCTGTAATATCCATTGCGTTCAATCCCCCCGTCTTGACAGAAGCGCAAATGACGCTCCCCGCGGAAAAATGCTTATAATGCCGAGCGTTTTTCCGCTTTCACTGCAAGCGCGGGTCATTCTCTTTATAGCCTGAACCCTGATGCCTAATTCATTCTTTGCCCTGGATATCCAAAAGCCTTGATTCGTCTGCTGAAATTTTTCGGTTGGTCCATCGTCGCCGTTTTCTGCGGACTGCTCCTGGGTCTGAGCGGCGCTTTTCTTTACCTTAGCCCCGGATTGCCATCCGTGGAGGCACTGAGAAGTATTCAGTTGCAGATTCCTTTGCGGGTGTACAGCAGCGACAACAAGTTGATCGCAGAATTTGGCGAAATGCGCCGTACGCCGATCCGTTTCGCCGACATTCCCCCCAATTTCATTAATGCGTTACTAAGTGCTGAAGACGACAATTTCGCCAACCACTATGGCGTCGATCCCAGCAGCCTGATGCGTGCCGCCACCCAGCTGGTAAAGAGCGGACACATTCAGTCCGGCGGCAGCACCATCACCATGCAGGTGGCGAAGAACTTCTTCCTGACCAGCGAGCGCAGCTTCTCGCGCAAAACCACCGAAATCCTCCTGGCCCTGCAAATCGAACGGCAGCTGACCAAGGACGAAATCCTCGAGCTGTATGTCAACAAGATTTACCTGGGCAACCGCGCCTATGGCATCGAGGCAGCGGCGCAGGTCTATTACGGCAAGTCGATTCGTGACGTCAGCCTGGCGCAGATGGCGATGATCGCCGGCCTGCCAAAAGCCCCGTCGCGCTTCAACCCGCTGGCCAACCCGGCCCGCAGCAAGGAGCGTCGCGACTGGATCCTGGGGCGCATGTACAAGCTCGGCAAGATCACCGAAGCCGACTACACCGCGGCGATCAACGAACCGCTGAACGCCAGCTACCATGTGCCGACCCCGGAAGTGAACGCACCGTACGTCGCCGAAATGGCCCGCGCCGAAATGGTCGGTCGCTATGGCAGCGATGCGTACACCGAAGGTTTCCGCGTCACCACCACGGTGCCGAGCGATTTGCAGGAAATGGCCAACAGCGCGGTTCACGAAGGCTTGATGACCTACGATCAACGGCACGGTTATCGCGGCCCCGAGTCACGCCTGCCGGGTAAAACCCGAGAGGCCTGGACCCTGGAACTGACCAAGCAGCGGACCATCAGCAGCCTGGAACCAGCGATCGTGACCCAGGTCGACAAGAACGGTGTGCAGGTGCTGACCCGCACCGGCGAAGAACACGTAGCCTGGGACACCATGAAGTGGGCCCGTCCGTTCCTGAACACCAACAGCATGGGCGCCAATCCGAAGCAGCCGTCGGACGTCGCGCAGGTCGGCGATCTGATTCGCGTACAACGCCAGCCGGACAATTCGCTCAAATTCAGCCAGATTCCACAGGCCCAGAGCGCACTGGTGTCCCTCGATCCGCAGAACGGTGCCATTCGTTCTCTGGTCGGCGGTTTTGCCTTCGAGCAGAGCAACTACAACCGCGCCATGCAGGCCAAGCGTCAGCCGGGTTCGAGCTTCAAGCCGTTCGTCTATAGTGCCGCCCTGGATAACGGCTACACCGCCGCCAGCCTGGTGAACGACGCACCGATCGTGTTCGTCGACGAGTACCTGGACAAGGTCTGGCGCCCGAAGAACGACACCAACACCTTCCTCGGCCCGATCCGCATGCGTGAAGCGCTCTACAAGTCGCGCAACCTGGTTTCGATCCGCCTGCTGCAAGCGCTGGGCGTCGACCGCACCATCGACTACATCAGCAAGTTCGGCTTCAACAAGCAGGACCTGCCACGCAACCTGTCCCTGGCATTGGGCACCGCGACCCTGACGCCAATGGAAATCGCCACCGGCTGGAGCACCTTCGCCAACGGCGGCTACAAGATTTCCCCGTATATCATCGACAAGATCGAAAGCCGCAACGGCGACACACTGTTCGTTGCCAACCCGCCGAGCGTTCCGAAAGGCAACGTAGTCAGCGACGGCATCGCCGTGCCGGCCGCCAATACCTTCACCGTCAACGCCACCCCAGGCGAAGCGCCGGGCGCCCAGCCAGTGTCACAAGCGCCAGCGGTGGCCGAACGCATCATCGATGGCCGCACTACCTACATCCTCAACAGCATGCTTGAGGACGTAATCAAGCTCGGCACTGGCCGTCGCGCACTGGCCTTGGGCCGCAGTGACATTGCGGGCAAGACCGGCACCACCAACGAATCCAAGGACGCCTGGTTCTCCGGCTACAACGCCGATTACGTGACCACCGTCTGGACCGGCTTCGACCAACCGGAAAGCCTGGGTAAACGAGAGTTCGGCGGCACCGTCGCCCTGCCGATCTGGATGAACTACATGGGCGCCGCCCTCAAAGGCAAGCCGCCTCATACCCAGCCGGAACCTGAAGGCATCCTCAGCCTGCGGGTCGACCCGGTCAGCGGTCGTGCAGCCACCCCAAGCACGCCAGGCGCCTACTTTGAGCTGTTCAAGGCCGAAGACACGCCGCCATCGGTGAACGAGCTGGGTAACGGCAACGCACCGGGTAGCCCGCTGCCTGCGGACGAAGCGGCGCCGATCGATTTGTTCTGATCGCCGCAACACCAAAAAGCCCCGCCTTCGAAAGAAGTGCGGGGCTTTTTTTTCGTAGGACTTCTGCTCCATAAAAAAACCCGGCCATTGGCCGGGTTTTCTATGGAACGGTTACTTAGCCGTTGAACACGTCATCCACGCTTTTCAGCGGGTAGTTCTTCGGATACGGCAGGGTCGCCACGCCGGTCTCGATCGCAGCCTTGGCCACGGCATCGGAGATCACGGTGATCAGACGGGCATCCATTGGTTTCGGGATGATGTATTCACGACCGAATTCCAGCTTGATGCCGCCGTAGGCGTCGCACACTTCCTGAGGCACTGGCAGTTTGGCCAGTTCACGCAGGGCGTTGGCGGCAGCCACTTTCATTTCTTCGTTGATGCGCTTGGCGCGAACGTCCAGGGCACCACGGAAGATGAATGGGAAGCCCAGTACGTTGTTGACCTGGTTCGGGTAGTCCGAACGGCCGGTGGCCATGATCACGTCGTTGCGAGTGGCGTGCGCCAGTTCCGGGGAGATTTCCGGATCCGGGTTCGAGCACGCGAACACGATCGGGTTGGCCGCCATGGACTTCAGGCCTTCAGCGCTCAGCAGGTTCGGGCCGGACAGGCCAACGAACACGTCGGCGCCTTCCAGCGCGTCAGCCAGGGTGCGCTTGTCGGTCGCGTGAGCGAACACAGCCTTGTACTGGTTCAGGTCGTCACGGCCGGAGTGGATCACACCGGTACGGTCAACCATGTAGATGTTTTCGATGTTGGCGCCCATGCTCACCAGCAATTTCATGCAGGAGATGGCGGCAGCACCGGCGCCCAGGCAGACGATCTTGGCTTCCGGCAGGGTTTTACCGGCGATTTCCAGGGCGTTGATCATGCCGGCAGCGGTCACGATCGCGGTACCGTGCTGGTCATCGTGGAATACCGGAATGTCGCACTGCTCGATCAGAGCGCGTTCGATTTCAAAGCACTCAGGTGCCTTGATGTCTTCCAGGTTGATGCCACCGAAGGTGATGGAGATACGCTTGACGGTGTCGATGAAGGCTTGCGGGCTTTCGGAGTCGACTTCGATGTCGAACACGTCGATGCCGGCGAAGCGCTTGAACAGAACACCTTTACCTTCCATCACCGGCTTGGAAGCCAATGGACCGAGGTTACCCAGGCCCAGAATCGCGGTGCCATCGGAAATGACTGCAACCAGGTTGCCTTTGCCGGTGTATTTGTAGGCCAGTTCAGGATCGCGGGCGATTTCGCGTACTGGTTCGGCTACGCCGGGGCTGTAGGCCAGCGACAGGTCGCGGGCGGTAGCAGTGGCCTTGGTGAGCTCGACACTCAGCTTCCCTGGACGAGGATTGGCGTGATATTCGAGAGCGGCAGTTTTCAAATCAGACATGTGGGCATTCCGCTTTTTACTGTTGGACAGACGGACCGCCGAGGATACTCGTGTCGCAAAGTCCCCACAAGACTGACCAGTCACCCCTGTCAAGCGCCCTGCCCTACGACTTTGGGCCAAGAGCCACGGAACACAAGGGATAGACTGTTCACAATCGACAGAATAAATGTCTACAATTTTTTCTTACGGCGCGACCTGCAACATCGCCGGATCGGTCAGCGGCAAAAGCCAGCGCGCCTGCCCGGGCTTCAGCCCGCCACGGCGCGAACGATCCACGACCCAGCCACGAGCCTCGATTTGCTTGCCTTTGAGCTTCTCAAGCGACGCGCCATCGAATTGCCCCAGCATATTGGGTGCAACCCGCAATACAACTGAGTCCTGCAACTCGATCCAAACCCCGCCGCGATTGCGCTGAACCTTGCTCACACGACCACTGAGCACGGCGAAGCCGGACGCGTTGATCTGCTCCGTTTTCAGTACAGGTGACTGTCGCCACAGCCCGAGACCGGCCTGACGAGCACTGCGTTCCGCCGCCTGCTGGCAGCCGACCAAGTCGACGTTCGGCGCTACCGCGACCTGAAAACCGAGACCTTCAGCAAGCATCTGCGCTTCGAGGTTGGCGCCATCGACGCTGTAGACATGGGCCAGGGTGCGGCCGTAATGGTCCTTGCCTTCTTTACCCGGCAGCAAACCGACCCGCCCGTCGCTGGCGGCCACCAGGGCTTCCAGGCGCTTGCGCGCGGCCACGGCGAACGGCTCGTCGGAACGACCCTGTTTGCCCAGCTCCGGCGTGTTCAAACCGATCATGCGCACACTGCGCCCATCGCTCAGACGCAAGGTGTCGCCATCCACCACCCGCTGCACCGCGACCGGCGCCAGCCCGCTCGGCGCCGGGCAGAAAGCCTGGGCAGCGGAAAGCCAAATCGCAGACATAAAAAAGGCGCCCGCGAGGGACGCCTTTTTCATCAGCATGGAAAAACCGTAACGGCTTCCCAAGTTGATCGGCCTTAGGCCTTTTTCGCGCCGAAAGCACCGAAACGGTCTGCGAAACGCTGAACGCGGCCGCCAGTGTCCAGAGTCTTTTGCTTACCGGTGTAGAACGGGTGGCATTCGTTGCAAACGTCGATCGCCAGGGCTTTGCCGTAGGTCGAACGGGTTTCGAACTTGTTGCCGCAGCTGCAAGTTACTTCAACTGCTGGGTATTCTGGATGGATATCGGCTTTCATGGTGTCTTCCTCAGGCTAGCGTGCCGCCACCCAACACTATTGTTGAATACCGCACGTAATTAGGCCGCGGATTCTACCAGACCTTTGCAATCACGCAAGCTGTCGTGGGTGCCCTCCATCAGGAAAGACTGTTCAATGTTGACGGCGTCTTTTAACGCCATGCTGCGTTGCTACTCCTCCCCATAGCGCGCTATGAGTCGTCGTAGCGCCTTGCCTGGCATTAAAACCCACTCGTCAACACTTGAACGCTTTCCTGATGGAGGACACAGATCCGACCGTCTGCTAGGCTCCCGGCCTTCTTCCTTGCCCCCTCATTCGAGAAAACAATCGCGTGCCCAACGCCATTCTGCGCCTCGCCCTGCCTTCGCCCCTGCGCCGCCTGTTCGACTATCGCGCCCCGGCCGGAGTCCTGCGCGCCCAGTTACACCCGGGCATGCGTTTGCGGGTGCCGTTCGGCCGGCGGGAGATGATCGGGATTCTGGTGGAGATCACCGACCACAGCGAAGTCCCGACGGAAAAGCTCAAACCGGCGCTGGCCCTGCTCGATGCCGTACCGCCGCTGCCACCCGCGCTGTTCAAGCTGTGCCTGTGGACGTCCCAGTATTATCAGCACAGCCTCGGCGACACGTTGAGCTGGGCGCTGCCGGTGTTGCTGCGTCAGGGTGAGCTGGCCGAAGCCCGTCAGGAGCGGTTCTGGTCCGCCGCGCCCGGCGCCAGCCTCGATGACCCGCGCATCGCCCGCGCCCCGCGGCAGCGCGAAGCCCTGGCGACCCTGGCGCAACATCCCCACGGCGTCGCCCATCAGTTGCTGAGCAAACTGATGCTGAGCAAGGACAGCCTCGATCTGTTGCTGGCCAAGGATCTGGTGCAGGTAGACATCCGCAGGCACGCGCCCGGCGCTCGCCACGAACACTGGCTGGCACAACCGGAATTGCCGCTCAACCCGGAGCAGCGCGCCGCTTATGAAGCGATTCGCGCCGGGTTCGACAGTTATCATGCGTTCCTGCTGGCCGGCGTCACCGGCAGCGGCAAGACCGAAGTTTATTTGCAACTGATCCGCGAAACCCTCGAGGCCGGCAAGCAAGCCCTGGTGCTGATCCCGGAGATCAACCTCGGCCCGCAAACCCTGGCGCGCTTCGAACAGCGCTTCAATGCACGCATCGCGCTGATCCACTCCGCCGTCAACGACCGCGAGCGCCTGGACGCCTGGCTAGCTGCGCGGGATGGCGAAGCCGACATTATTATCGGCACCCGTTCGGCGCTGTTCACGCCGATGAAGAACCCCGGCCTGATCATCATCGATGAAGAGCACGACGGCTCCTATAAACAGCAGGAAGGCTTGCGCTACCACGCCCGCGACCTGGCGCTGGTTCGCGCCCGACAGGAAAACATCCCGATTGTCCTCGGCTCCGCCACGCCTTCGCTGGAAAGCCTGCAAAACGCCTACACCGGTCGTTACGGCCTGCTGCGCCTGAATGAGCGCGCCGGTGGTGCCAAGCAACCGCGCTTCCTGCGCCTGGACGTGAAAAGTCGTCCACTGGACAGCGGCATTTCCGGGCCGATGCAGCAAGCCATCGGTCAGACCCTGGCCGCCGGCCAGCAGGTGCTGGTGTTCCTCAACCGCCGAGGGTTCGCCCCGACGCTGCTCTGCCACGATTGCGGCTGGATGTCCGAATGCCAGCGTTGCGACGCGCGAATGACCGTGCACCAGCGCTCGGGCGAATTGCGCTGCCATCATTGTGGCTACGTCGAGCGCGTGCCTCGGCATTGCCCAAAGTGCGGCAAGGTCGATTTGCGGCCCGTGGGCGCCGGTACCGAGCGCGCCGAGGAACGCCTGGGGATTCTGTTCCCGGACGTCCCGGTGCTGCGGGTCGACCGCGACAGTACTTCACGCAAAGACGCGATGAATCAGCTGTTCGCGACCATCCAGAAAGGCCAGCCGTGCATTCTGGTCGGCACACAGATGCTTGCCAAAGGGCACCACTTTCCTCGGGTGACCCTGGTGTCGATTCTCGATGCCGACGGCGGGTTGTTCTCCGGCGACTTCCGCGCCAGTGAGCGCATGGCGCAGTTGATCGTCCAGGTCGCCGGACGCGCGGGCCGCGCCGAAGAGCCGGGCAAAGTAATCATCCAGACGCACCTGGCGGACCACCCGCTGCTGGTGCAACTGACCGAGCAGGGCTATTTCGCCTTTGCCGAACAGGCGTTGAGCGAACGCCGCTGCGCCGGGTTGCCGCCATTTGCGCATCTTGCGCTGCTGCGGGCCGAAGCGCACAAACCGGGGCAGGCCGAAGGGTTCCTCGATGAAGCGTGCAGCGAGGCCGAACGACTGCTGGCCGAACAGCATCTGACCGGCATCGAGTTGCTGGGGCCGGTTCCGGCACCGATGGAGCGCCGGGCCGGGCGTTATCGCGCACAGTTGTTGCTGCAAGCCACGGCCCGGGCACCATTGCATCGATTGTTGAGCAGTTGGTTGCTGGCTTTGGAGCAGATGCCGAGCGGGCGGGCGGTGCGTTGGTCTTTGGATGTAGACCCTGTGGATTTGTATTGATTGGAAGATTGCTTTCGCGAGCAAGCCCGCGATGGCGGCCGATTTTTCACCACATATCCATAACCTGCCCGCTATAGTTGGCAAGCCCGTCTTCGCAACGGATAATGCCCAGTTTTTCCACCAGCGCACTGAAGCGCCGCCGCGCCTGCGGTCGAAAGAGAAGACCATGAAAGACACCATTCGCCAGCTGATCCAACAAGCCATCACCCAACTCGTCAACGAAGGTGTGTTGCCTGAAGGCCTGTCGCCGGCGATCCAGGTGGAAAACTCCCGTGACAAGACTCACGGCGACTTCGCCAGCAACATCGCGATGATGCTGGCCAAACCAGCCGGCATGAAACCCCGTGATCTGGCCGAAAAAATCATCGCCGCGCTGCCGGCTGACGAAAACGTCTCCAAAGCCGAAATCGCCGGCCCTGGCTTCTTGAATTTCTTCCAGAACACCCAAGCCCTGGCGACCCGCTTGGACGCGGCCCTGGCCGACGACCACATCGGCGTACGCAAGGCCGGCCCGGTGCAACGCACCGTGGTTGACCTGTCGGCACCGAACCTGGCCAAAGAGATGCACGTCGGCCACTTGCGCTCGACCATCATCGGCGACGGCGTGGCCCGAGTGCTGGAGTTCCTCGGCGACGCCGTGATCCGTCAGAACCATGTCGGCGACTGGGGCACTCAGTTCGGCATGCTGATGGCTTATCTGCAGGAAAACCCGATCACCAGCGACGAGCTGTCGGACCTGGAAAACTTCTACCGTGCCGCCAAGCAGCGCTTCGACGAGTCGGAAGAGTTCGCCGACCGTGCCCGTGGCCTGGTGGTCAAGCTGCAAGCCGGCGACCCGGATTGCCTGGCCCTGTGGACCAAGTTCAAGGACATCTCGCTGTCCCACTGCCAGAAAATCTACGAACTGCTGAACGTCAAATTGACCATGGCCGACGTGATGGGTGAAAGCGCCTACAACGACGACCTGATCAACGTGGTCAACGACCTCAAGGCCAAAGGCATGCTGGTCGAGAGCAACGGCGCTCAATGCGTGTTCCTCGACGAGTTCAAGAATGCCGATGGCGACCCGCTGCCGGTGATCATCGTCAAGGCCGACGGCGGCTACCTCTACGCCACCACCGACCTGGCGGCCGTGCGCTACCGCAGCGGCGTGCTGAAAGCCGATCGCGCGCTGTACTTCGTCGACCAGCGCCAGGCCCTGCACTTCCAGCAAGTGTTCCAGGTCGCGCGTCTGGCCGGCTTCGTGACCCATCCGATGGAAATGGAACACATGGGCTTCGGCACCATGAACGGCGCGGACGGTCGTCCGTTCAAGACCCGTGACGGCGGCACCGTGAAACTGATCGACTTGCTGACCGAAGCCCAGGAACGCGCCTACACGCTGGTGAAGGAGAAGAACCCGGAGTTGGCCGAAGACGAGTTGCGCAACATCGCCAAGGTCGTGGGCATTGGCGCGGTGAAGTACGCCGACCTGTCCAAGCACCGCACCAGCGACTACAGCTTCAACTTCGACCTGATGCTGAACTTCGAAGGCAACACCGCACCGTACCTGCTGTACGCCTACACCCGAGTGGCCGGCGTGTTCCGCAAGCTCGGCAAGGACTTCAGCGAAGTCGAAGGGCAGATCGTCCTCGAAGCACCGCACGAACATGAGCTGGCGGCGAAACTGGCGCAGTTCGGCGAAATCCTGAATAACGTGTCCGACAAAGGCACGCCGCACATTCTCTGCACCTACCTGTACGATGTTGCCGGCCTGTTCTCCAGTTTCTACGAGAACTGCCCGATCCTCAGCGCCGACACCCCGGCGCAAATGCAGAGCCGTCTGCGCCTTGCCGCACTGACCGGCCGCACTCTCAAGCAAGGCCTGGAACTCTTGGGTCTGGAAACTCTGGAGCGCATGTAAGTTGGCTGCCAAGAAAAAACCTGCACCCAAGCGTGGCGCCAGCCGTTACCAAGCTCCTGCAAAGCAACCGATCCCGGGCTGGCTGTGGATGGCCATCGGCCTGACGGTCGGCGCGTTCATTGTGTTCCTGATGAAGCTGGAGCCGGGCAAGGGCAGTGACAGCGTCAAGCGCGAGAAGGTCGAGCAACAGCAGAAAGCGACCAAGATCGCCGAGGCCAACAAGACCCCGCCGAGCCCGACGCAACCGGTGAAGCCGAAGTACGACTTCTACACCTTGCTGCCGGAGTCGGAAGTGATCGTGCCGCCGGATGCGGTACCGGAGAAAACCCTGCCGACACCACAAGTGCCGGCCGTACCGACCACGCCGGTGACGCCTGCGGAAGCGGCGAAGATCGACACTGCCCGGGCTCAAGCGGCATTGGCCGGCATCACTCCGCCGCCAGCGCCACCGGTGGCTAAAGCGGCGCCGGTGACCAAGTTCTTCCTGCAGGCCGGTTCGTTCCGCAAACAAGCCGATGCCGACAAGGTTCGGGCGCAGATCATCCTGCTGGGTCAGGCCGTGGCGGTTGAATCCGGCACGGTGAAGGACGAGACCTGGTACCGGGTGCTGGTCGGCCCGTTCAGCAACCGCGAACAACTGACCACCGCCCAGAAGCAACTGGCGGGCAGCGGCTTCAGCAATCTGTTGTTACAACAACGCCAGAGCCGTTGATCCGCTGCCACAGCGGCTCCCACAGGAAACACAAATCCCTGTAGGAGCTGCCGCAGGCTGCGATCTTTTCAGGGGTTGCAGCATCCTGTTTTACTGACAATCAAAAACAAGATCAAAAGATCGCAGCCTTCGGCAGCTCCTACGCGCCTCGCACCGCTCGTCCCCCGCCGCGTCCTACAGTTGAAAAACGCTCCACCACCCCCATATGAGTTGGCATAAGGCATTTTCGCCCCGCTGCGTGGAGACTCTCCCTTGACCACCATCGTTTCAGTTCGCCGCCACGGCAAAGTCGTCATGGGCGGCGACGGCCAGGTTTCGCTCGGCAATACCGTGATGAAAGGCAACGCGAAGAAAGTTCGCCGCCTGTACCACGGTCAGGTTATCGCCGGTTTTGCCGGGGCTACCGCTGACGCCTTCACCCTCTTCGAACGTTTCGAAGGCCAACTCGAAAAACATCAGGGCCACCTGGTTCGCGCCGCTGTCGAACTCGCCAAAGAATGGCGCACCGACCGCTCCCTCAGCCGTCTCGAAGCCATGCTCGCGGTCGCCAACAAAGACGCCTCCCTGATCATCACCGGCAACGGTGACGTGGTTGAACCCGAAGAAGGCCTGATCGCCATGGGTTCCGGCGGCGGCTACGCCCAGGCGGCGGCCAGCGCGCTGTTGAAAAAGACCGACCTGTCGGCCCGGGAAATCGTCGAAACCGCTTTGGGCATCGCTGGCGACATCTGCGTGTTCACCAACCACAACATCACCATCGAGGAGCAGGATCTCGCTGAGTAAGCCTGTTTCGGCCTAACGCCACGGCTCACTTTTGCTTGAGGACCGCCAATTACTATGCCCATGACCCCCCGTGAAATCGTCCACGAACTCAATCGCCATATCATCGGCCAGGACGATGCCAAACGCGCCGTCGCCATTGCCTTGCGCAACCGCTGGCGCCGGATGCAGCTGCCCGAAGAGCTGCGCGTCGAAGTCACCCCCAAGAACATTCTGATGATCGGCCCGACCGGCGTCGGCAAAACCGAGATCGCCCGTCGCCTGGCCAAACTCGCCAACGCGCCGTTCATCAAAGTCGAAGCGACCAAATTCACCGAAGTGGGCTATGTCGGCCGCGACGTCGAATCGATCATTCGTGATCTGGCGGACGCTGCGATCAAGCTGCTGCGCGAACAGGAAATGACCAAGGTTCGCCACCGCGCCGAAGACGCCGCCGAAGAGCGCATCCTCGACGCCTTGCTGCCACCGGCACGCATGGGCTTCAGTAACGAAGACGCCGCCCCGGCCCAGGACTCCAACACCCGCCAGCTGTTCCGCAAACGCCTGCGCGAAGGCCAGCTGGATGACAAGGAGATCGAAATCGAAGTAGCCGAAATTACCGGCGTCGATATCTCCGCGCCACCGGGCATGGAAGAAATGACCAACCAGCTGCAGAGCCTGTTCGCCAACATGGGCAAGGGCAAGCGCAAGAGCCGCAAGCTCAAGGTCAAGGAAGCGCTGAAACTGGTTCGCGACGAAGAAGCCGGTCGCCTGGTCAACGAAGAAGAGTTGAAGGCCAAGGCGCTGGAAGCTGTCGAACAGCACGGCATCGTGTTCATCGACGAAATCGACAAGGTCGCCAAGCGCGGCAATACCGGTGGCGTCGACGTATCCCGTGAAGGCGTACAGCGCGATTTGCTGCCGCTGATCGAAGGCTGCACCGTCAACACCAAACTGGGTATGGTCAAGACCGACCACATCCTGTTCATCGCCTCCGGTGCGTTCCACCTGAGCAAGCCGAGCGATCTGGTGCCGGAACTGCAAGGTCGCCTGCCGATTCGGGTCGAACTCAAGGCCCTGAGCCCGGAAGATTTCGAGCGCATCCTCAGCGAACCGCATGCCTCGCTCACCGAGCAGTATTGCGCGCTGCTGAAAACCGAAGGACTGCTCATCGAGTTCCAGCCGGACGGCATCAAGCGTATTGCCGAGATTGCCTGGCAGGTCAACGAGAAGACCGAGAACATCGGCGCCCGTCGCCTGCACACCTTGCTGGAGCGTCTGCTTGAAGAGGTGTCGTTCAGTGCCGGCGATCTGGCCAGCACCCATGACGAAAAGGCGATCCTGATCGATGCCGATTACGTTAACAGCCACTTGGGCGAATTGGCACAG
Organism: Pseudomonas sp. P1_A1; assembly: GCF_056406935.1. Lineage (NCBI taxonomy): Bacteria > Pseudomonadati > Pseudomonadota > Gammaproteobacteria > Pseudomonadales > Pseudomonadaceae > Pseudomonas > Pseudomonas sp. P1_A1. The sequence continues at coordinate 359,367 of NZ_JBFTZE010000005.1, forward strand.
AACGAAGACCTGTCCCGTTATATCCTGTAGGTCACCTACTCTCCTGTGAGAACGTGAACCCAGTAGGAGCTGCCGCAGTCTGCGATCTTTTGATCTTGCTTTAAAAACC